>NZ_CAWUDI010000015.1:0-155599 GCF_963920925.1 Calothrix sp. CCY 0018
GAGAGTTAGACTTTGGGTGCTACCTAAGTTTACTCTGGAAGCAGTTTCTCAGTGTCTTTAGACCTGAGAGTGTCAATCAAAGCATCAAGTTTAGCTAGTATTTTTAAACCTTCCTCTGGATTGCCAGTTGCAGCCATTGCTTTAAATCTTGTATTGGCATCAAATTCTGCTAAAGCTAATGTGGAAAGTTCTTCAATCAGCTTATTAACACTTATGCCTTTAGCTTGAGCAAGCTCTTTCAATCTACTATGCTTTTCGTCTGGTAAACGAATAGTTAAAGTTCCCATTTTTGTTTAACTCCTGATTATTTCTTCTGGTTTGAAATCACCAATTACCAATTACCAATTATCAATTACCAATTACCTAAGTCGTATACTCGGCATTAATTTTCACGTAATCGTAACTCAAGTCGCATCCCCAAGCTTTACCAACACCTGTACCATTCCCAACACAAACTTCAATAATTACCGGATTATCTACCCTTTGAGTTTTGACTGTATTCCTATCAACAGTTAAATCATTACTATTATTAGTAGCGACAAAATCTTTTGGTAAAGAAGATGCTTCCGCTGTTTGTTTCAAATATGCACTCGCAGCTTTTCGATCAAATTCAAGGGGTTGTCCTTTTTCCATTAACAAAAAATCCCCCATCTGAATTCTTAAATCGCTTTGCTCAAAAGGTACTCCCGCACGCCCAGCAGCAGCGGCAATTCTTCCCCAATTTGGATCTCTGCCAAAAATTGCAGATTTCACTAACGACGAGCCAGCAATGGTTTTGGCAATTTGCACGGCTGCTTTTTCATTAGCTGCGCCGCTGACTTGCACTTCTATTAAACAAGTTGCACCTTCACCATCGCGGGCGATCGCCTTTGCTAAATGCTGACATACTGCGGTTAACATTGCTTCCAATTTCTTTGCTTCGGCAGTCATTGCGGTAATCGCTGGGGTGCGGGATTGTCCGTTAGCTAAAGCGATTAAACTATCATTAGTACTGGTATCGCCATCAACGGTAATTGCATTGAAACTCTTGTCAGCAGCGCGACTGAGCATTTCTTGCCACAACCCAGGAGAAACCGCAGCATCGCAAGTGACGAAAGCTAACATAGTCGCCATATTCGGATGTATCATTCCCGAACCTTTGCTGATTCCGCCAATTCTTACAGGTCGATCGTGTATAGTTGTTTCTAGCGCAATCGATTTTGTCACCAAATCTGTAGTAACTATCGCCTTTGCTGCTGCGTCACTACCCGTTTCCGAAAGTGATTCTACCAACTTCGGAATACCTGCTTTAAAAGCATCCATCTTCATTCTTTGTCCGATTACCCCAGTTGAAGCCAGCAGCACCGACTTTGAAGAAATATTAAGCGCTTGCCCCAACATCATCGCAGTTTCAAGGGCATCCAACCAGCCTTGTTTACCCGTAGAAGCGTTAGCCTGTCCGGCATTGCAGAGAATAGCACGGGCACTCTGCGACGATAATAACTGCTGACGACAATAGTCAACACAAGCCGCCGTTACCTGCGACATCGTAAACACACCTGCGGCGATCGCCTCAACATCTGAAAGAATCAGCGCTAAGTCAGCAGCACCCGAAGGCTTTAGCCCAGCAGCGATTCCGGCTGCTTTATATCCTCTAGGTGCCGTAACTCCACCTGCTATTTCCTGCCATTCACTCATGATTTTTCCCCTGTATCCTCTTGGTGCTGCAATAGTAGGGGATTATATCAATTATTAGTTGACACAGGCATGGTAACTTATTAGTTATTAATGGGAATTGGGCATGGGAAGAGTTAAGAGTTAGGAGTTATGAATTTAATTAGCTTTAACCTTTAACCTTACATTCCGTATAAATACCAAAAAAAAAGAGAGCTACTTGGCAGCTCTCCGGATCATCAGGGTGCATCTACTTAACATAGTATATCACTATTAGCCCAGGGGGTTTCACCCCTCAGTTAATTTTAAATTAAGTTTTGATAAAGAAATTATCTGTCTTCTTCACGGTAATTTTATCTATAAGTAGAATAAGCATACAAAAAAGAGAGCCACTTGGGTAGCTCTCCGGATCATCAGGGTGCATCTACTTAACATAGTATATCACTATTTGCCCAGGGGGTGAGACCCCCTTGCGTAGATTTGGATAAAAATTTTATGAAAAAACTGCCGTTAAATATAAACAAACAAAAAAGAGAGCTATTTAAAGTAGCTCTCCGAACATCAGGGTGCATCTGATTATCATATTTTACCATTTATGGCATGAGGGATTATACCCCTTGGTAATTTTTTTTGTTAAATATTCTTTCAAAGTATTATATTCAGGAATAAGAGTAGAGCTAATTTATCCGTTAATAATATCATTACGCCATATGCACGGCGGGATTATACGGTTATTATCTAAATTTTCGCAAAAAAAACGGAGAGCTACTTGGCAGCTCTCCAGATCATCAGGGTGCATCTACTTAACATAATATAGCATCTTGAGGGTGGAGGGTGACACCCCCTATGTTAAATTCATGTAAAGTTTTTGTGAAATAAATTTGAACGATCTATAAGTAAATATCGGTTATTTGCTTCTGCTATATAAAGTATTTACGAATTTATAAGTAGAAATACTGTTTCCTTGAATTAAGTAGGCAGGTTTAATTAAATGTAAAACGTCATTGCGTTCACGTTCACGAAGTATGCCCGAAGGGCTTAGTGTTCCCTACACCGGGAATGGAACGAAGCAATCCCAGTTATTGCGATGAGCCGCACATAAAGGTGATTGCTTCGTCGTTCCTCCTCGCAATGACAGAGCGTGTCATAGTTATTTGTACCCACCTACTTACCAGTAAAAACTTAAATATAGGGAGACGTTGCACTGCAACGTCTCTACATCAGTTTTTTATTCAATCAAGGCTTTGAGTTTTTTGTCTACCAGTTGATTGGTTAATTTTGGATCGGCGCGTTTTCCAGTCTTTTTAAGAACTTGTCCGACGAAAAACCCTTTGACGTTGGTTTTACCGCTGCGATATTTTTCGACTTCTTTGGGATTTCCAGCTATAGCTTCATCGATCAGAGGTTCGAGTACTGCTGGATCTGTAATTAATTTTTCTCCTGCAAAAACATCTTTGGCAGATTTACCTTCAAGCAATTCTGGTAATTTTTCTTTGGCTTTGGCATTGCTAATCTCACCTTTATCAATCAGCTTGACGACATCAGCTAAATTGGTTGGGGTTAAATTAATTTCAGAAATATTCAGTTTTTCCTTGTTGAGATGAGCCGCAATATCTCCCATAATCCAGTTTGCGGCAGTTTTGGAATTTGCTCCTTTTTTTAGGGCAGCTTCAAAATATTCTGCTGTTGCCCGCTCCTCGGTTAAAACTCTGGCATCGTATGCAGAAAGTCCCAATTCGGTTTCATAATAATGACGTTTTTTCGCGGGTAAGTCTGGTAATTCGCTTTCCCAATTCTTTAATTGTGCTTCAGTTACCTCGATTGGAGCTAAATCGGGTTCGGGGAAATAGCGGTAATCTGAAGAACCTTCTTTAATTCGCATACTAATCGTGCGTTGAGAACCTTCTTCCCAAAGCCGAGTTTCTTGAATTATTGCTTCACCAGATTCATTCGCTTCTATTTGACGTTCAATTTCGTATTCAATCGCCTTTTGAATAGCGCTGAACGAGTTCATATTCTTAATTTCGACTTTTGTGCCAAATTCCTTTCGTCCGACGGGACGCACGGAAATATTTACATCGCATCGTAGCGAACCTTCCTGCATATTACCGTCGCTGACACCGAGATAGCGGACAATTCGACGTAATTCTTGAGCGTATTCGGCGGCTTCTTGCCCGGAGCGCAAATCTGGTTCCGAAACGATTTCGATTAACGGGATACCGGCTCGATTGTAGTCTACCAAAGAATAGCTCGATCCACTAAGGCGATCGCTACCGGCGTGAACCAATTTTCCTGCATCTTCTTCCATATGCAGACGAGTAATACCAATCTTTTTGCGAGTTGGATTACCATCATTATCAACTAACTCAATTTCAATATGCCCGTGTTCGGCGATCGGTAAATCGAATTGAGAAATTTGGTAATTCTTAGGTAAATCGGGATAAAAATACTGTTTGCGGTCAAATTTGCTATATTTAGCGATTTGACAATTAAGAGCCAAACCTGTTTTTACGGCATATTCTAATACTTTTTCATTGAGTACCGGCAATACCCCAGGTAAACCCATACAAATTGGATCGATGTTAGTATTAGGCTCAGCACCGAATTCTGTAGAGCTATCCGAGAAAATCTTAGTTTTAGTAGCAAGTTGACAATGGGTTTCTAAACCAATTATCGCCTCGTAATCAGTTTTTACAGTTGTAGCAGCAGTCATAAAATTTCAATATTCAAGCTTAAAATTGCAATCATAAGGTATTGTAGCTGTTTCGAGCCAATAACCGATGGATGTTTACGCTCGTTATTATGGCGAGAATTCCGTCCACTGAGAATTTTTATTTCAAATCTAAATTTCAAATCTAAATTTCAAATCTAAATTTCAAATCTAAATTTCAAATTGTGCGTAGTGGCTAATATTTTGTCATCTAACTTAAAATATCTTTACACTTCACGCACCCATCTTGCTTATTTGAATTGTGTTGATATTTTTACAGCTTCACAGTTATTAAATGAGAGTTATAACCTTTATTCAAACAGTAAACTTTAGGTAGATGCACGGCAGACTTGCTAGCTGTTATTAAATAGACATCTCCGAAAAAGAAAAAGAACTGCATCCAAACCTCTCCCCCACCCCTGAGAGGCTTTAAAACCCCACTTCCCTCATAGGGAAGGGGGGCAGGGGGGTTAGGTTTGCGTATAAAATTAAACTACCTAAATGTTTTCCGGAGATGTCTAATGTATAGTTGTTATTTACGTGCATATTTGATTAATAAATAGTCCATATATTATTGCACTTTAATTGTACTAGGATCGATTAATCTTTTATGCCATAAGAGTTTTATAGAAAGTAAGATGTTTTAATGATGGGTATTAAAATAATATTTTATTATACCTAATGTAAAATGTAAAAACAAATCATATAGTTATAATAATGTCAATTATATTAGTAATTATAGGCATACTAATACTAGGTTATACGACTTTTGATGTATTGGTAACAACCTTAACAGTGGGAGGAGGAGGGCCAATTACCAGTAGAATTTCTAGCGGGATATGGTGGTTAGTATTACAAATTCATCATAGAAAATCTAACCACAGATTGTTGTCAACTACAGGTTTAGTTCTACTAACTGGAATAGCCTTAGCTTGGTATTTCCTCACTTGGGTAGGTTGGACAATAATATTTTGTGCTGAGAATTCTGCCGTTGTGAATGCATCTTCTAAAATACCCGCAGATACTTGGGAAAGAATTTATTATGTAGGCTATACGATATCTACTTTAGGAATTGGAGATTTTCAAGCTCAAGGAAGAATTTGGGAAATAGCTACAGCAATATCATCGGCTAGTGGTTTTTTCTTAGTAACATTAAGTATTGCTTACCTATTACCAATTGTTTCAGCAGCTTCAGAAAAACGTGCTTTTGCTACCTATATTTCTTCATTAGGAGGAACAGCCGACGAGATATTGATTCGAGCTTGGAACGGTCAAGATTTTGGAGAATTATCTTCACATTTAAGTTCATTGACACCAACTTTAACCGAGCAAGGAGAAAAACATTTAGCATATCCAGTATTGCATTATTTCCACAGTGTAGAAAGAGCTAGGTCTTTACCTTTAAGTTTAATTGCCTTAGATGAAGCTCTTACCTTACTACAATATGGAATTCCAGAGAAATATCAACCGGAACCAGCAGTTTTAGGTTCTGCTAGAAGAGCTAGCGCGGCTTTTTTGAAAACTCTAAAATCAGCTTATTTAGAACCAGCGAACTATAACCCACAGCTTCCTTCTTTAGAATTGCTAAGAAATAAAGGTATTCCCACAGTTAGCGACGAAGAATTTTTTGAAAATATTAAGATTATCACTAAACGTAGAAGAATACTTTTAGCATTAGCAGAAAATGATGGTTGGACTTGGGATGCTATTTGTTCTAGTTTAACTACTAATAGAGCTAGTAGTTTAGATGATGAAACAATGATTGATGATGTGATGTTGCATTAAATAAATTGGTAATTGGTAATGTTTGAGGTAATTGGGGACGGGATTAATTATGCTTTAGGGTTGGATGTTAAAGAATTAAATTTGTGGCAGATGGGGTTGAGAGCAGCGGTAATTTATGTTGCTGGATGGATAATGGTAAGGGTAGCGGGGGACCGCCGTTTTATTGGCAAATATGCTGCATTTGACGTTATTTTAAGTATTATTTTTGGTTCTACTTTAAGCCGTACTATTAATGGTTCTGCACCTTTTTTTCCTACTATAGGCGCTGGGTTCGTATTAGTAGGAATGCACTGGTTATTTGCAGGAATATCTTTTCATTTCCCAAAAGTAGAACAATTAATAAAAGGTTCATCTCGCGTATTAATTCGAGATGGTGAAATTAATTATAAAAATATGCAAAAGAGTCATATTAGCGAAAAAGATTTAGAATCATCTTTACGTTCTCAAGCCAAACTTACAGAACCCTCTGAAGTAGAAATTGCGCGTTTAGAAAGTAGCGGGGAAATTAGTATTTTATCGAAAGAAAATCAGCCGCAAGTTATTGAAGTTTCTGTAGATGAAGGGGTAAAGATTGTGAGGATAGAATTGTAGATAGCTGTAGATTGGGTTAGATAGCTGTAGCTGTAGGTTGGGTTAGACGCACATACAATGACGGTTTTTGCGATACATTAAAATTGCGTCGTAACCCAACATCTTTATTCATCCAAAAGATTAATGTTGGGTTACGACACGATTACGATCGATTCTCGTTATTTTCCAAATTTGTTTTCGTGTTTAACCCAACTTACAATACTACTAACAGCACCCTAAAATAAATAGAATGAGGCGTTTAGCCGTGCAAATCAAAATTCGGACTTTGCAAGAAACTGAAATTCCCGAAGCCAATAGAATTTTTAAATTAGCATTTGGTACGTTCATTGGCTTGCCCAACCCATTGGAATTTTACGGTGATGCAGATTTGATTACCCATCGGTGGAAAATAGATCCAAGTGCAGTATTTGCAGCAGAAATTGATCGTAAATTAGTCGGTACTAATATTGCTTGTTGTTGGGGGAGCATAGGATATTTTGGTCCATTAAGCGTCCATCCCGAATATTGGAATCAAGGTGTTGCTCAAAAGTTGATTGCTGCTGTGATGTCAAAATTTGAGCAATGGGATATTAAACAAGCTGTTTTATTTACCTTTGCTGAGAGTTCTAAACATCACGTACTTTACCAAAAATTTGGCTTTTACCCTCGTTTTCTAACTTTTATTATGGCGAAGTCTATTCAAGAAACATCAGAAAAATTAGCATATTCGCAATATTCGCAAATCGAACCAGAATTACGTCGTCAATCTTTAATTGCTTGCTTGGAAATGACTCATGAAATTTATCCTGGTTTAGATGTTTCTTCAGAAATTATATCCGTTTACGAACAAAATTTAGGTGATACGGTTTTGCTCTGGGAAGATAATCAATTAGTTGGATTTGCGGTTTGTCATTGCGGTGCTAATACAGAAGCTGGTAGTAATGACTGTTATATAAAATTTGCTGCGGTAAAACCGGGAATCAAGGTTGCAGAGAATTTTGATAAATTACTAATGTGCTGCGAGAAATTTACTGCGAAACAAAAACTAACTCGCTTAGTTGCAGGAATTAACACCAGTCACGAGCAAGCTTACAAAATCATGTTTTCGCAACAATTTAGGACAGAATTGACAGGTGTCGCGATGCATAAACCAAACTTGGAAAATTACAATCGAGCAGATATTTTTGTTTTAGATAATTGGCGTTAGGATTTAACCTAATATAGGACTTCTAATTGATTGAAAAAAAATAAGTTCGTGAGTAGTTGTAGGTTGGGTTAGACGCACATACAATAACGCTTTTTGCGATACATTAAAATTGCGTCGTAACCCAACATTTTCATTTTTAGCATTCATAATATCTCGATTTGTCCATAAAGTTAATGTTGGGTTACAACACGATATTATCAATTCTACCTATTCTTAAAACTTCTTTTCGTGTCTAACCCATCCTACTATCGACTTTGCCCGTAGTGTTATTTTTTACGTCTGTTTTACCAGACACAAGGTTTAAGCTTCATCAAATCTTTATGCAAAAGTGGCATTACTTAAGTGAAAATACATAAAGCTATTATTTAAGTAATATCTAATTAGATAGATATTAATTAAATAAATAGACAAAAATTAGTCTCTATCTAATTATCAGATATCAGCAAATGAAGCATTTATCAAAAATCCTTACCAAAATAACTGTCGGTGTGGCTGTTGCCTTCAGCATCTCGCAAGCTCCAGCAATAGCTGCCACTTTAGTAAGAAAGAACGTCATTGACTTGACTCCACAGGAAAAATTAGATTTCGTGGATGCGATTAAAACATTAAAAACAATACCTGGCACTAACGATAATCAAGTAAGCATCTATGATGAGTTTGTTGCCATCCATACAGGTGCAATGGCATTTACACCAGAGCAATTGGGTGGTTTAGTTACACTGCCTCAAGATACGCCAGCCACAGGGCCGCAGGCTGGAGTTGATGCAGCTCATGGAAATTCGGCATTTCTACCTTGGCACCGTGAATATTTGAGCCGATTTGAAAAAGCCTTACAGTCAGTCAATCCTAATGTCACTATTCCCTACTGGGATTGGACAGATCCTAGATCGGTTGGTGTGATTTTCCAACCAGACTTTTTAGGCACCAACGGCTCGGGGCAACCAAGAGAGATTCTTGGTAGAGATGAACCATTAGAAGGTGGTCCTTTGCCGTTTGGTAATTTTTCTGCTGCTGATGGCTGGAATGTGATTCCAGATTTACACACTAACGTCGTAACTGGGGAAACTTTGGGAACCTCAATAATCCGCTATTTGCCACCTGACTCTAATCCCCCCGAGCAGCAATTGCCTCTAGATCAAGCACGAATAGATAGACTTCTTCAATCCGATGATTATAATATCTTCCGTCCTGCTTTAGAAGGACGGACTTTCATAGATGAAAACGGCAATGAGCAAATGTGTACATTACCTTGTACTCATAATCTTGTTCATGCATTGGTTGGTAGTGGATTCGTCGAACAACCACCCCAATCTACTGACTTAAATCCACCCCCATTGGTAACAGTGGGCACCATGAACAACGTTCCAGGCTCTCCCAATGACCCAGTTTTCTGGTTGCATCATAGTAACGTAGAACGTCTTTGGGCAGAATGGCAAAACAATGGTCGCCAAGGTAGCGAATTTTATCCTGAAGCAGGTACACAACCTCAAGGACACGATCTTAACGACCGGATGTGGCTTTGGGACGGAGGTGATTCGACACCAGGTTCAATTGCTGATATAGATATAACACCCTATTTACCATCGATTGCACCTGATGATATTGTCAAAGTTTCTGATACTTTGAATCTTAGTAACTATGACTACACTTATGACACCCTTGTAAACAAAGGTCAGGTAACAAAGGTTCCGGAAACTAATTCGACATTCGGTTTATTAGGTTTGGGTGTTTTGGGTGCTATTTATTTACGTCGGCGTAAAGGTTCTTTTAGTGCTTAGGAATCAACTCTAAGATATTGGTTAGTTGTAGGTTGGGTTAGACGCACGAACAATAACGGTTTTTACGATAGATTAAAATTGCATCGTAACCCAACATCTTGATTTTTAGCATTCATAATATCTCGATTTATCCATAAAGTTAATGTTGGGTTACAACACGATATTCAATATTCTCGTTATTTTTCAAATTTGTTTTCGTGTCTAACCCAACCTACAATACTAGGTTCGTAGTAGCGCTGTACTCGCCTCCGAGAAGATGCGCTGTAAACGAAGTTTTCTCGAAGAGTAGTTGTAGTAGTTGTAGGTTGGGTTAGACGCACGAACAATAACGGTTTTTACGATAGATTAAAATTGCATCGTAACCCAACATCTTGATTTTTAGCATTCATAATATCTCGATTTATCCATAAAGTTAATGTTGGGTTACAACACGATATTCAATATTCTCGTTATTTTCCAAATTTGTTTTCGTGTTTAACCCAACCTACAAATTATATACAAATAAAACAATACAAAAAACCCGGCTTTACCAGAAAAACCGGGATTATAAATTCTCAAAAAATAACCATTACTTCAATTCCAAACACCACTTGCGAAAATCATCGCCGCGTACTTCAAAATTGGCGTATTGGTCAAAACTCGCACAGGCTGGCGACAGTAAAACTACTAATGCATCATGCTTCTTCGCTAATTCAAACCCGCGAGCAACGGCTTTTTCCATCGTTCCCATGTCTTCGTAGTTGGAATATCCTTCTTCTTCAAAGCGTTTTGCAAATATCGGTGCTGCATCGCCAATTAATAATACAGAGAAGGCTTTTTCTTTGATTTTTTCTATCCAGGGTTGATCGTTACCAGCTTTGGCAGCACCTCCAGCAATTAATATTACCGGACTTTTTACCGATGCTAAACCAACTTCGGCAGCGTCGTAATTCGTCGCTTTACTATCATTAATAAAGTCAATTTTTTCATAAGTACGAATATGCTCTAAGCGGTGAGGTACCCCAGCAAATTCGCCGATCGCTTGGTGGATTGCTGATTTTTCAATTCCTGCTAACCTTGCTGCTGCAATTGACAACAACAGATTTTGCAAATTGTGTTCTCCTACCATTCGCAAAGCGGAAACTGGCATGATTTTTTGGTCTTCAAATACAGATGAAATATGTTGCGTCTCTACAACCCAACCATCTTCTATGTAAAAACCTTTACCGCCGATTAAATTATTTTTACCTTTAATGCTCGTCCAGTAAGCATCTTGCCAATCGGTTTCACCCACTTTTCTTAAGTATGAGTCATCACCGTTGAAAACCTGCATTTGAGAGCGTTGCAATAATTGCGCTTTGATATTGTAATAATTTTCTACAGTTTTGTGACGCGCTAAATGATCTGGTGTTAATGTAGTCCAGATGCCGATTTTTGGGGAAAGCGAGTTGGAAGATTCGATTTGGTAACTGCTGAGTTCGGCGATTATCCAATCTATGGGAGGATGGAAAGAAGTTTCTTTTTTATCCCCTTGTCTCCTTGTCCCCTTGTCCCCTTCCTCAAGTGCAATCTCAGTAGCGGCAATACCAATGTTACCGCAAATAGGTGCGTGTAAACCCGCAGTCTGAAATATTGCGCCGATTAATGATGTGACGGTAGTTTTACCGTTGGTGCCGGTAATTCCGATCCAGGGAGTAGAACGTAAATTGCGCCATGCAAGTTCCATTTCCCCCACGGTTTCAATTTGTTTTTCCCGCGCTTCTATTAATGCGGGAATATCCCAGGGAACACCGGGACTAACTACGATTAATTTCGGTAATTCGGTATCGTTTAGATTCAGGGAATACTCTAATTTAACAGTGATTCCCTCAGCAGCAAGTTCTTGTTGTTGTTTGAGGAGGTTAGGGGAGGTTTTTGTATCACCAATTTCCACCTCCCAACCCTCTCTATTCAACAATCTCGCCGCAGCAACACCGGATTTTCCCAATCCAATTACATGAGCTTTAGGCATAGACTGTAAGCAGGCCCTGGTTAAGCATGACTATAGTAACGTTTATTGGCATAATTTACACCATGTTTTGTTGATTTTCACTACAGATTTTTTACAATTGCGCCAAAATCAGCTAAAACGCGAGCATGGTTACGAAGTAATCCTAGTAAATACAGACGATTTCGCTTGATATCCGGATTGTCATCCATTACTAACACGCTTTCGGGGCCGTCGAAGAATTTACTAACTGTAGGTGCTATTTCTGTTAATCCTGCTATCAGTTGTTGGTAATTTCGCTGTTGTTGTGCGGCTTGCGTTTGCGGTACTAAGCCAACCACGGCGTTATAAAATGATTCTTCGGATGTTTTTTGGAATAAGTTCTTTTGTACTAAATTGCTGGGGTCGAGTTGTTGGGTATCTAGATCGCCTTGTGCTGCTAATCTTGTGGAACGATTTACCGTTTCGTAGATTTTATCTAAGGTGCCGTTATTGCGAATATCTTGTAAGAACAAAGCGCGATCGCGAACGTCTAGTAAATCCTGCAATGCCCTTTCTGTATACTCTGGGTCATTTTCTCCCAATACCGCATTAACTAAGTCGTAGTCGATCTGTTTCTCATCTTGTAATAAGGTGCGGATGCGCTGTAGGAAGAAATCTTCTAAATCAGCCACTAATTTAGCTTTATCTTTGTTATAAGTATTAGCGAATTTGAGGGCCGTTTCTTCGATTAGCTGCTGTAAATTAATTGCTAAATCGCCATCCCAAGTAATATTAACAATCGCAGTTGCGGCTCTGCGTAACGCGAAAGGATCGGAGGAACCAGTTGGTATCATTCCTAAGCCGAAAATACTTACCAAAGTATCGAGTCGATCGGCAATAGCAACAACTCTACCCGTAACGGTTTGCGGTAAAATATCATCGGCACCTCTGGGTAAATAATGTTCAAAAATCGCATCGGCTACAGCTTCGGGTTCGTTTGACTTAAAAGCGTATTTTTGACCCATAATTCCCTGCAATTCGGGAAATTCATACACCATCGAACTAACTAAATCTGCCTTACATAATAAAGCTGCTCTTTGAATATATTCTTGCTGCTGAGATGATAAATTTAACTGCTTGGAAATTCGTTCGGCAACAGTACAGATTCTATCAACCTTTTTGCGTAAAGAACCCAAATCTTCCTGAAAAGTTACCGATTCCAACTGTGGTAAAAAGCTTTCAAGTGATTGCTTAATATCATTATCGTAAAAATATCTACCGTCAGCCAAACGAGCGCGAATTACCCTTTCATTACCTTTAGCAATGATATCAGCTTTTTCTGGGTTGCCATTAGAAACCGTAATAAAATAAGGAAGTAATTCTTTGCTATTTTCAGCTTTAAATACCGGAAAATACTTTTGGTGAGAAACCATTACCGTAGTAATAACTTCCGGTGGTAACTCCAAAAATTCCGGTTCAAAATTACCGACAACTGCGGTCGGAAATTCGACTAAATTAACAACTTCCTCCAACAAATCGGGGTAAATTTGAGCATAACCATTATGTTTTTTGGCTGCTTCCTGCACCTGTTGAGTAATCGTATTAACTCGCGTTTCTACATCTGCAACCACAGAAGCGAAATTCAAGGTACTAAGATAATCGGTAGCTTGAGATATAGTTACGTTATCGGGATGTAAAACGCGATGTCCCCTGGAAGTATTACCGCTTTTCACCACTTCCGAATTATTCTCAATTTCAATCGGTAAAACTTTGTCATCCAGCAAAGCCACTAACCAGCGAATCGGACGAGAAAACTTTAAATCCCCATCGCTCCACCGCATCAACCGCTTACCTTCTAATTTAAAAATCCAGTTGGGAATAAGTTCGGTAATAATATCGGCAGTTGAACGTCCTTTGATACTTTTCTTAACAAAAACGAAATCACCTTTATCAGTAGGGCGAATTTCCAAAGCAGAAACATCCACACCTTGCTTCTTCGCAAAACCTTCCGCCGCTTTAGTGGGCTTGCCATCCTTGAAAGCAGCCTTCGCGGGTGGCCCCTTTATTTCCTCTTCTCTATCTGCTTGTTGTTGCGGTAAACCTTTGATTAACACCGCTAATCTGCGGGGAGTACCGTAAATTTCCACCGCTTCATTATCGAGAAAATTTTCCTGTAAAGATTCGGGAATTAGCTGCTTCCACTGAGTTATAGCACCGCTCAAAAAGCTTGCAGGTAACTCTTCCGTTCCGACTTCCAATAAAAAATTAGCCATAGTACACGTTGATTATTAAGGAATGTCCTTCACAATTTCAACAGTTTACCGTGGGTTTTGGTTTGGTTGTTGGGATTGGGGGAGAATATATTTTTTTAACGCAAAGGAACGCTAAGGTTAACGCGGAGGAACGCGGAGGAGAGAGATAAAGCAAACGCAAACCATGTCAGCAACTCAGGTCTCAAGACACTGAGCTTCAGGCATAGTTCTGAAACTCTTAGCTGACCAGATTAAGGATTAAATTCCTACGTTTAGAGCAAGTGCTAAAAATCATACCTTGAGATGCGTAGCCAGTTTCAAGCACTATAACTGGAAAATTAAACAGGTGTAACGCCAGTTTTGCCAGTGTTTTCCTTTTGAAGCCGACTCTAAACATTATCGAGGCTAACATTACTTAATTGCGGACTAACCATCCAAAAAAAAAGAAAAATGCCAACGGTGGTTAAAACCACTCGCGGCGTTTTTCCACGAGCGCTTTAAAAAGCGTGAGTTTGCAAACTACCGGGATTTTCTTATGAAGAATTGCGATCGCGGATTACACTCTTTTTCGATTATTGGAGACGCAGCATTCTCAACGAGCCTTTATAAACCCCGTTTCTTGCTGATTGCACAACGAAAAGAAACCGGGTTTCTGGTAGTGCCTCACTCCTAACTCTTAATTTCTAACTCTCCACCTCTTGCTTTATTGCCATTCCCGTTGTTATTACCGTTGTTATTACCGTTGCCGTTCAAGTTATCGCTGAAGTTGACGTTTATATAAAATCTAATATTAATTAAGCTACCTTTTTTGCCGCTAAATAAATAGCCTAAGATTAAGCCCAAAATAAAAGATAATAAAATCATATTATCTGGCTAAATGTATAAGTAAATAAGAAATCAAACTATTTTATTAATTAATTGCTTAACAAACTGTTCAATACAATATAAAAGTATATCTTGCTAATGATAAAAACATCACTTTTTAATAGGACTTATACGAAGCCCCCCTTAAAAAGGGGGGTTGGGGGGATCTTAGAATTGGGAATACCTACTTTTTCGTTGCGGTTGCGTAAGTCCTGTTTAATTCGCTTAGATTATTTTTCATCTGGGAAACTAATAGCTAATTCTACTTTAAATTCTTTTTAAGACAACCATAAAAAAGTGCGTTTAAACGCACTGAAAATTTACCGAGTTAGATTTTTAGACTTAAACTTAGAAACGAAACATTGAGATTAAATATCTTGGCGACTGGCATATATTTCACCCGACGGTAAATTTAGGTCGATAATACATTGGGAAGAAGGACTTTTGTCTGTCAAAAGATATCTTTCTACTATCACTTTTACGCTAAATGCTTTAACTTCCAATGAAACCTTTGCTGGATATCCTGATAAAATAGCCAGAAAAGCTGTACTGTACAGACAAGATAATATAACGAGAACTTTCAGATTCTTAATGATATTCATGTTGATTTCTCCTTATGTTCTAATTTGCCCGAAACTCAGATTATTGAAACAGTTTTTATAATTAGAGATTCGGGCTATTAACTCAACCTAATTTGGATTATCTAAACTCTAAACCTTATCGAAGAGACTCGATCAGTATCGCTGTTCCTCCTAAACAGAGTAGGATTATTCCTAAACGCCAAATACATCCAAACATTATTGGAAAGAACCAGTCTGCAATGTATTCGCTGCCGATAATATTCGATAAACTCGCGGCTAATATAAAGCCAAACACTATAAACGAAAAGTATTTGAACGCTTTTACCATGAGTCTAAACAAGGGGTTAAATTTGTTAGTAGTCATTAGCTTTTTCCTTTTAAGTAATTTTTGAATTGAAAGAATCGAAATACCATGAATAGGTAACAAAAAAGCCGGTAAGTGCAGGGTACACTTCACCGGCTTGTAAACTTCTAGTTTATCGAAGCCATATTTAGTTTTAGATTTTAGATTTTGGATTTATACTAATACTCTACTACATTATTTTTTTTGGGTTCGTAGTAGCGCTTTAGCGCATCCGAATTCCGGAATATGAGGCGAAGACGGCGCTACTACAAACAATGTCTTACCTATCAACATTTATGTGTCCAAGTACTAAAAATGAACGTGAAAATTCAAGAATAACGAAAATATTGAATCCAAAATTTAACATCCAAAATTAATTAATCAGACGAATACCATTGATTCCAAGTTTTAATAACTTGTCGATATGCATTGTCTATTGGTTCTAGTTGTTGGGAATTTAAAGAGTATCGGTAGCTGATATGGCTACCCAAATAAACCACGATTTCGTGATTTTTTTTCTCGCTACTTATGTGGAATTCACCATGTCCTGTTTCACACAATGATTGCATTAACTGTAAATTCAAATGAGAGAATAATGCTGGTAGCATCAGCCCGCTCTGATATCTGATTCGTCTAGTAGATGCTGATAATGCCTCGGAAGGTATTCCCCCAAGATGTAGATACATCTTCATAGGCTCTGCTTCCAAGAATTCCTGTATTTGCGGAAAGCTCATGTTCTAATTCTCCATGAGAATAATAGTTAGTCCCTCAGAGGTATCAATTTTATTGGTTCGTTGCAGGTATTGGTTGTAGTATTAGAGAATCATCTATTTACACCCATTATATATGTCAATCTATCTAATGTGTAAATTATATAAACATTTTTAACCATAAAACCGTAGTCAATGATACAAAATATATCAATAGGCGCATTTTAGTGTAAATTACGAATACAGTTAAAGCCAAAAATTACAAAAAAGATTATTATAGAAGCTTGGGTGTATTTAAAATTTAATTAAAGCTGCTAGTCTGCGTTTGCCGATTGAAAAGTATATTCAGTAAGCACTTCGGCTTAAATACAATACTTTCTTCATGGATTGAGCATCAAGTAGAATGTTTCAATTTATGTATTTGTGTAGAGATATACAAAAAAAAAGTAAATTTAATTTACATTTGAGTGGTGCTTATAAGGAGGAGTATGAGTAAGGAGAAAATCAACGATCAAGAAAAGCTGCGGGAAATGCTGAATTTCTTTTTAGATCAAATGGGAGCGACCCAGGTAGAATTATCTCAGGGGATGGGTGTTAGTCGTCCGTTAATTATAGATTTTCTTAGTAAAAAAAAGGAATCTTTACCCGTCAGCAGTGAGGGTTTGGTTAAACTGTGCGAAAATTTGAACAGACATCGCCCTTCCAAGAGAAAATTGAAGAAAGGCGCTAGCGATGATAAATCAATTCTGTTAAGAGAGAATTTGGGAGAAATCGGTGCTGACGAACTTTTAGAATCTGCTGGTTTTTTACCCGATAAAACAGAAAGTATCCGCGTTACTCCAGAAAGATTTTTTCAAGTTACTCAGATAGTTGCACTACTTGAGTTGTTGGAGTTTGAAGATTTACTTTCCACAACTCAGGAATTTTTATCAATTGCTAGCGATAAGTTAACTATTGCTAGTAAAAAGCTGTTTAATGATGGCGATAATAATGATGACGCTTTAGAAGCATTGATCAAAAAACTTCGCGAGCCTCAGCCTACATTGGGTTTAAAGTTAAAGTTACAGATTATTGAAAAGCTCGATACATCTCGAAAAAATTTTAGGAGTGGTGGTAAAACAAAATTTAGCCGTAAAGAAGCAATTTCTTTGTTTCTCAGTATCCTAATTAAGGAGAAAATAAAAAATGAAGATGATTTGCTGCACGCCAGAATTAAAAAGCTAGAATTTCAGACTTTATCTCGCTCGATTGAGTATGCAGACGAATATAGCGATATTTACTTGAATTTGGCAGAAATTGCTTATGAGGCAGAGCGCAAACTCAAAACTCCTGGAGTTCCCCCCGAAAAACCCGAAAAACCCGGAACAATACAATCTCTTCAACCCGTAATTATGGCGATCGCTACTTGTAATTTCGGCTCGGATAAGCAAGATAGCGAACCTTTGGAATGGATATACACTTCTAGCAACACTATGATAGAAAATGCTATCAGTGCCTGTACTTTAAATCTGGGTTTGAAGGAAGATACTTTATTGACGATTTCTACAAATACTCTTGATAGCAATGTCCATTCTTTAGTTGAAACAACAGTAATTTTAGGAGAAAAGCAGCAATATCAAGGTATTTGGGTTGATAGAGATTCTATGACTGTGATGTTACAAGCTATTGTTTGTGCTGTAAAACAATGGTTTGCGGATAAAAGTAGAATCGGCGAGCTTGATAGTACAACATATATATCAGTTTGTAGAAATCTTTCGGATTTAAGAAAGCGGTTAATTAAAGTTAGAAAAGCTTTTCACAATTTTCAATTCTTAGATAAAGGATGTCAACTATCGCAAATTAAGAAAATTGCTGATGAAGCTAAACAGCATTTAGAAAATATTCCAGATGATGATATTTACTTTACGTATCGCTTAAATTTTTACCGCTGTTACTGTTTGGCAAAGCGATTGGAATTAAGATTATCAAATTTTCAAGGAAATATTATTAATGCTAAATCTTTAATTGCAGAACTTAGTGAAGCACTCGATAATACCGAACAGTTTCAATTACACGTAGATAAAAATGAGCTTTCTCCGATATCCGTTTTAATTCGCTCTGAATTTTATTTGTACGAACTTTCTTGCGGACACAATCCCGACTTTTTTCAAGATAATGGTCGTAATAACTGGTTTGAATTAAACAAATATAAAAACAGCGTTATCAATGTTATCAATACTCGCTCTTGTTACAAAGATGCTGGTTTAGATGTGTATGAATCCTTATCCGAAATTCACGGTAATGCAGCTAGAGTATACTTTTATATTTCCGAAGATAAATCTACTTTAGAACAAGCTGCTCAAAACTTTCTCAAAGCTGCACACTATGCTTTACGTATCGGTTTAATTCAGCGCGTATCTAGATGGATAGCTTTAGCAGGAAGGGTTTGGGTAAGATTAAAAAATAGCGAGTTATCATTACAGGCTTTAAAATTATCGGAAAAACTTGCTAAAACTGACTTAACAACTGGTCACAGTGACAACTTTTGTCAAGCCGTTATCTCGGAAATTAATTTACTACGTGGCGAATATCTACTATTAATTGAAAATAATCAAGTTACAGCATTAGAATCTTTTATTCAAGCCCTCAAAGGTTCGGTATACTTAGGTTTAAATCGTCGCATTTGCGATTCATTATTTAATATATCAAGATGTTCCGAAAATCTAGGAAATATTAGCATCCAGGAAGGATTAAGCAAAGTATTTTCCGAAGAAGAAAAGCCGATCAAATCCAATATCAAGAAACTCAATCCCATGAGCAATCATAATTCCGAAAAAGTCTTAGAATTGCTCTGTAATTTATATGCTAGAAAAGATAGCCCCACTTGGTTCCAAGTACGCAAGGAATTTTCAACCCTCGCAGCCGAAATATGGCAAACCTGGCATCAAGATACATCCGAAAATAATCTAAATACAATACATCCCATCGCCGAGAAGATTAAAAAAGGAGCTTGGCTTTCTCAAGTTGAAGGGTGAGGGGGAGATGGGGGATGGGGAGATGGGGAGAATAAATAATCATTACCAATTACCAACTCCTAACTCCTAACTCCTAATTACTAACTCTTAACTTTCTTTTTGACTACTGTTGAATTAGCATCTGTGTGTACTTAATAATCATAAAGATGAGATACAAAACATTCCCTAAAAACCCCGAATCCTAAATCTAAAATTGCTAATATTTATGAACTCAATGCGTACATTCTATGAATGGAAGATGCGGTATGAGCTAAAATCAATTTATAGGAGTAGGTAAAACCTGGATGGTTTATTGGAAGATATGGTGCAAAATCAACTTAAATCTCCTTCTTACCATGAAATGTCTGTTCTGTCGGCAATTGAATCTTTTCATAGCAATTTAGAAAGGGGCTTAACGGCAGAAGAAGTTGCAATTGGTTACGAAACCTATGGTTGGAATCAACTACCCGTAAAGCCTGGAAAGCCTGCTTTTTTAAGATTTTTATTACAGTTTAATCAACCGCTCCTCTATATTTTATTAGTTGCAGGTGCTGTCAAAGCATTTTTGGGTTCTTGGACTAATGCAGCCGTCATCTGGGGAGTAACTTTCATCAATGCGACAATCGGCTACGTGCAAGAAGCAAAAGCAGAAGGTGCGATCGCCTCTCTTGCAAAAGCTGTTACCACTGAAACTACGGTTCTGCGAGAAGGGCAAACGCTGCGGATACCGTCACAAGATTTAGTACCCGGAGATATCGTACTCTTAGCATCAGGAGATAAAGTTCCAGCAGACTTAAGACTGTTAAAAACTCGCAATTTACAGATTGATGAATCTGCTTTGACGGGGGAATCGGTTCCAGTGGAGAAATCCGTCGAAGCTTTATCAAAGGATACCCCATTAGCGGAACGGATTAATATGTCCTACGCTGGGAGTTTTGTTACCTTTGGGCAGGGTAGGGGGATTGTTGTCGCTACCGCAGATGCAACGGAAGTCGGACAGATTTCTCGATCGATGGAGCAACGGGTTAGCCTCACTACCCCCCTAACCCGAAAGTTTGAAAAATTCAGTCGCACTCTGCTTTATGTAATCTTAACTCTGGCAACCCTAACTTTCGCTATCGGATTGGGACAGGGTGAATCTTGGATTTATATGTTTGAAGCTGCTGTTGCTCTAGCAGTCAGCGCAATTCCAGAAGGATTGCCAGCAGTAGTTACTATCACCTTGGCGATAGGTGTAAACCGCATGGCGCGTCGTCATGCCATTATTCGTAAACTTCCAGCCGTTGAAGCTCTTGGGAGCGCTACCGTTATTTGTTCTGACAAAACCGGAACGCTGACGGAAAATCAAATGACGGTACAGGCTATTTACGCTGGGGGAAAGCATTATTCGGTTAGCGGTAGTGGTTATAGTCCCAAAGGCGATATAGAAACTGAGTTTGAGGATGGCTTGCCGTCAGTCTTAGAGCAATGCCTAATAGCTGGAGTACTTTGCAACGACTCTCAACTAAAGCAAACAGGAGAAAATTGGTCGGTGGTGGGCGACCCTACCGAAGGGGCATTAATCGCGGCTGCGGCGAAAGCGGATTTGAGCCAGTCTGGACTTACAGCTTCAAAGCCACGGCTCGATTCTATACCATTTGAATCTCAGTATCAATACATGGCAACTTTGCATGATGTTCATCCCCGAACAATCTATGTTAAAGGGTCAGTTGAAGCGCTGTTGAGTCGCTGTTCTGTGATGATGAATCTAGAGGGGCAGCCTGTAGCTTTAGAAAAATCACAAATTGAGCAAGCAGTTCAACTAATCACAGAGCAAGGATTGCGAGTACTAGCTTTTGCTCAAAAAGTAGTGGGTTCCCATCAGCATTCCATCGATCATGATGACATTGCAACGGAGTTAGTATTTCTGGGATTGCAAGGCATGATCGATCCACCTCGTCCCGAGGCGATCGCCGCCGTCCACGCCTGTCAGTCAGCCGGAATTCATGTAAAAATGATTACCGGAGACCATGTTTTAACGGCTCGGTCAATTGCTCAACGCATGGGTATCCGAAAGACAGAGCAAGTACTGGCATTTGAGGGAAGGCAATTAGCAAACATGGGCGATCGCCAGCTTGCTCAAGCTGTTGAAGATGGAGACGTGTTTGCTAGAGTAGCTCCGGCTCAAAAGCTGCAATTAGTCGAAGCATTGCAGTCAAAAGGAGAAGTCGTTGCCATGACAGGAGATGGAGTAAATGATGCTCCAGCCTTAAAACAAGCTGATATTGGGATTGCGATGGGTAAAGGTGGAACTGAAGTAGCGCGAGAAGCTGCTGATATGCTTCTCACCGACGATAATTTTGCCTCTATTGAAGCCGCTGTAGAACAAGGACGTACCGTTTATGAAAACCTGAGAAAAGCAATTGCGTTTCTTTTACCAGTCAATGGTGGTGAATCCATGACTATTTTAATTAGCGCTTTGCTAGCAAGAGATTTACCGATTCTCTCAATACAAGTACTTTGGTTAAACATGATTAACTCCCTCACCATGACTGTTCCCCTAGCCTTTGAACCCAAATCAAACGGCTTAATGCAGCAGCCTCCACGCAATCCAAAAGAACCTTTAATTACAGGTAAATTATTACGCCGAATTTTGATAGTTTCGGTATTTAATTGGATTCTGATTTTTGGCATCTTTGAATGGGCAAAATCTACTACAGGAGATATTGCGGTTGCTCGCACGATGGCAATTCAAGCTCTTGTTGCTGCACGTATTATCTATCTCTTAAGCATCAGTCAATTGGGGATTAGCTTGTTCAACTATATAGGTCGAAAATCCACATCCATTACAAATGCACCAATTTTGATTGTGGGTATCGTTGCTGCTGTTGTTTTACAAATCATATTTAGCCAATGGAACGTTATGAACGTACTGTTTCAAACAGCACCGCTAACCTTGAATCAATGGCTAATTTGCTTGCTACCAATGCTACCGATGTTACCGCTGGCAATCTTCGTTAACTTTATCGACCGACCTTAAAACATCCTCTAAGACTAATTTAATTAGCACTTTAATTTTCTACTTCTTGATTTTGTGATACTTCCGTAGTTGAAAAATTCCGTCCTTGAACGGTTAAAACAGAACAAGATGCATGATGCATTACATAATTACTCACGCTACCCAAAAACATTTCACTAAAACCACGATGACCTCGACGACCAATTACAATTAAATCAGCATTCCAACTACGAGAAAAATCGCAAATCCTTTTACTTGCTTCGCCTATATTTAGAGTGAATTCAGCTTTCACACCACAAGAAGTTGCTGATTCACACAAAGAACGCAGCCAATTTTCTTTACCTTGCTTAAACTCTTCCCAGACGTTCAAAGCCTTCTGATGAGCTTCGTTGTGTAATTCTGCATCAAGAATAGTTCGTTGCATAAACAAAGGATCGAAATATGGCTCATTATCATATAGAGATATAACGTGTAGAAACATCAAACTTCCACCCGTTGCTTTTGCCAAAAATACAGCTTCATCTACAACCTGTTCGGTCATATCGGAATCGTCAATCGAAACTAAAATTTTAGTTAATAACATAAGAATTTGATTTATTGAGTTTGTCTTTTAAATGGTTGAAGTTAATTAACCATTAGGATTGTTCGCAAGAACGAAGATGTTCCGATTTTTGATTAACCTTTCATAACTCCCTCTTAGAGCAATACCGATGTTTCCGTACTTTTCCTTTCATAAGTAATTTAAATACGATAAACATTCTTCTCTATTTTGTTAACATGAATATTCATCAAATAGCAACAGCAAGTTTAACTTTAAGTTGCACAAAGGACGAATATATTGTTTGACAATAGCTTGAGAATGTTAATTAAAGCAAACAACAAACCCAGGTAAAACACCTGGGTTTTTCAGTCGAAATCTTTCTGACGTACTTATTATTTATGCAGCATTATATAGTCAGGAATGGTTGCAAGTTTCACAAAACTCGGGTGGTGCGTGACACTATAAGCCTTATTATACAGTTTAACTGCACATCAGCTTACTCGCTACTTGCTACTCCGCGCCTCCTAACTCCTAATTGTATGTCGCTTCGGGACACGCTATGTCCTATCGGACACGCTCCGCTAACACTGTTCACTGACAAATCTTGCATACGCTAGTTTATCAAGATAATATGTGAACATCTGTTCATCTATTAACAAGTAAAATGATGCAAACGAAATCATCGGAGCATGGTTGTTGCGGACACGAACACGGGCACAGTCATGGTAAAGAATTTGACCTGAAGCAGGAAGTTTTGGCTGTAGCGGTGCCTATGGTTTTATTTATTTTGGGTTTGATTTTTTATGATTTTCTGCACAATACAGCTTTTTCGATTGGTGAATATTTAGTGTTTGCTCCTGCTTATCTTCTTAGTGGGTGGACTGTACTCAAAACCGCAGGGCGTAATATATTACAGGGGAGAATCTTTGATGAAAACTTTTTGATGACTATCGCTACTTTAGGTGCGATCGCCATTCATGAAATTCCGGAAGCGGTTGCCGTGATGTTGTTTTTCCGGGTTGGGGAGTTGTTTCAAGATTTTTCGGTGAATCGTTCCCGTAAATCTATCAAGTCTTTGTTGGAAGTACGTCCAGATAAAGCTAATTTAAAGGTTAATGGGGATTTAAAACAAGTTGCTCCGGAAACTGTGGCGATTGGGGATGAGATTTTAGTTAAACCGGGTGAGAAGATTCCTTTAGATGGTGAAATAATTCAAGGAAGTTCGCAAGTTGATACTTCTGCTTTGACGGGGGAATCAGTACCGCGTGGTGTGGAAGTTGGGGAAACTGTACTTGCAGGTACGATTAATAAGTCGGGTGTTTTAACAATTATTGTTACCAAGTTATTTAATGATTCTTCAATTGCTAAGATTCTCGATTTGGTAGAAAATGCCAGCAGTAAGAAAGCCCCGACGGAAAAGTTTATTACTCGTTTTGCTAGATATTACACGCCAGTTGTTGTGTTCTTATCTTTAGCCGTTGCGATATTTCCACCTTTATTTATACCGGGTGAAACTGCGGCACAATGGGTATATCGGGCTTTGGTTTTACTAGTAATTTCTTGTCCTTGCGGTTTAGTTATTAGTATACCTTTGGGTTATTTTGGTGGTGTTGGTGGTGCCGCGAAGAAAGGAATTTTAGTCAAGGGTTCAACTTTTCTTGATGCGCTGACTCAGGTTGAAACCGTTGTATTTGATAAAACCGGGACTTTAACTAAGGGGGTGTTTCGGGTAAATAGAGTGATTCCGACAAGCGGTTTTGAAGAAAAAGAATTATTGAAAATTGCCGCAAAAATAGAATCTCAATCCAACCATCCGGTAGCGAAATCAATTTTATCAGCATACGGCAATGTTGATACATCCGATGTTAGTGAATATCAGGAAATAGCTGGATGTGGTGTTAAAGCAAAAATAGATAACAAAATAGTTATTGCTGGTAACGAGCGTTTGCTGCATCGAGAAAACATCAAACACGATGCCTTTACTTTAGAGGGAACTGTAGTTCATCTAGCTGTAGACGGTTTTTATGCAGGAAGAATTATTATTGCCGACGAAATTAAAGATGATGCCATACAAGCAATTCGGAATTTGAAAAAACTTGGTATCAAACAAATAGCAATGCTGACAGGGGATAATCAAGCCATTGCCAAAACTGTTGCCCAAAACTTAGGGATAAATTCTTATCAAGCAGAGCTACTACCAGAAGATAAAGTAGCAGCGATCGAAACCTTTTTAAGTAAAACTGCTAAAAACAAAAAAGTTGTATTTGTAGGTGATGGAATTAACGACACACCCGTAATTGCCAGAGCCGATATTGGTATAGCGATGGGGGCTTTCGGTTCCGATGCTGCAATTGAAACCGCCGATGTAGTATTAATGACAGATTCACCCGGCAAAGTTGCTGAAGCGATTCAGGTAGGCAAGAAGACTTATCAGATTGTTTGGCAGAACATTATTTTGGCAATGTTAATTAAAGGTTTATTTATTCTGTTGGGAATATTTGGTATCGCAACCCTCTGGGAAGCCGTATTCGCAGATGTTGGAGTTGCATTGTTAGCGATTATCAACGCCAGTCGAGTTTTAAGGAGTAAGGGAGTAGGCAGTAGGCAGTAGGCAGTAGTAATAGCACTTACGCAAAGCCCCCCAAATTAGCGGGGGGTTGGGGGGATCTTAGAGTTGGGAATGCCTACTTTTTGAGTAAGTAAAGAATGATAATAATGTAATGAATTTTTTATTCTCTCATCTCCCAATGCCCAATTACCAATTCCCAATTCAAATTGTTAAAAAACTCCTAATTTGTTATTATCTTCTCACTCAACCCTATTAATTGTTGCTGTAGCTCAGATACCTGGTATTATTTGTTTGCTAATGGTAATTTTACTTTAAGTAAATTTTCCCCATAATCGCTGTATAAACTTTGATTATGTCAAGAATTGCAAACAGTCCAAATCTGTAATCTTATTGAGAGTTTATTATCAAAAATAATTTTGAATTTGAGTATTGAAATATTTCTATAGATAGATTAAATAATGTTTTAATTTATGTGCAGCGAGTAATTTGGGATACTTGAAGAAAATATCAACACGAGTTCATTATTGTTGCTCGTCACGGTAGAGTTGATTCAATCAATGTCTACGAATATCAAATTAAGTATCTGTAAAGGCTTTTTAACAACATAACACGGATATGAAGAAGGCCGCGTCTCCTCCACATATATTCAAACAAGAAAGATGAATTTGATTGAAGCAACAAAAAGTTGTTTCCTCTAATAAATAAATGGGGCATTATGTGGCATAAACAAAAAAACAAAAATCCAATAATCCGCTTGGCTTTATTGTTGGCATTGGCATCAACTCCAATGATGACTAGCTTGTTCAAGTCGGATTATGTACTGGGGCAATCACCTGAAACTCCATCTTTTCCGCTGCCAACTGAGGTGGAGAAAGGAACTACAATCAAGGTAGATGGTTCCACTAGTATGACCAGAGCTAATCAAGCGTTGAAGCAGCGTTTCGAGAAGGAGTATTCCGGTACTAACGTTGAAGTTGCTACTAATGGAACGGATGACGCGCTCAAGGCTTTACAAGATGGCAACATAGATATTGCTGCAATTGGACGCGGTTTAACTCCTGAAGAAGAAGAGCTGGGTTTGGAACAGCAACCCTTGCGTCGGGAAAAAATTGCGATAATTGTAGGTAAGGATAATCCTTTTCAAGGCGATTTAAGCAATCAAAGGTTTACCCAAATTTATCGCGGACAGATCGACAACTGGTCGGAACTTGGCGGCCCTTCAAAGCCAATTCGAGTGATTGATCGCCCCGAATCGAGCGATACTCGCCAAGCTTTTAACAATTATCCGCTTTTCGATGGTAATTTAAACACTGGTTCTACTGCTACTAAATTGGATACCGACGATCCAGCCGAAGTTATCAAGCAGTTGGGTGAGGATGGTATCGGCTTTGTTTTAGCCAATCAGGTGGAGAAACTGGGTGACAACGTGCGCGTTTTGAGTATGCACAAAGTTCCACCAACCGATGCCAGATATCCTTATTCGCAACCGCTGGTTTACGTCTTCAAGAAAAACCCTTCCCAAGCAGTTAAGAATTTTGTTGGTTTCGCCACAGCAGAACCCGGACAGGAAGCTTTAAATGTAGCTAGAGAAGAAGAAGCTGTAGCAGTAGCTGCTGCTGTTGCTGCGGTTCCTGGCAATGCTTTGGATGCTGCGGCAACTCCCGCAAGTACTCAAGCTGCTACTGGAAATGCAACAGCTAATAATGGTGCGGCAACCGAAAATGTTAGTCCTGCGACAAATACTTCTGCTACCGATAGCAGCGGTACGGGAGATCCTACTATATCACGATTACCAAGCAGTACAAGTCTTTCTGAAGCTGGTGAAGGAACAATACCTTGGTGGTGGATTTTACTTCCAGTTGCGGCGATCGGAGCATTAGCGCTGTGGTGGTTGTTGGGAAGACGCAAATCTCAAGAGGATGACACTGTAGCTCGCGGTGTATTGCCGGAAAATTCCCCTCCTCCTTTTACTCCCACTTCTACTACAACTGGCCCGGTTAAAGAACCCGAACCCGTTGTAAATACTCCTATCGAACCAAATGCAGGAGTTAATACAGCACCCGTAGAACCCGCACCTAATACTACATCTGGGATCAATGCAGCCGGAATCGCGGCAGGTGCAGGTATTGCAGGATTGGGAGCAGCAGGTGCCGCAGCGTTATCTAGTGATAATCAAGATACACCTGAAGTTGGCGAAAATAATGTACGGCAACCGGATGTTCCCGATTCAGAATTAAACGCACAACCAACCTACATACAACAACCGGATTCTAACGAGGAATTAGATTCAATAGAAGCACCCGATTTAGAACAACCGGACATTCCCGATACGAGCTTGGATTTAGAAGCACCAGCGGCTGTTGTTAACAGTTCTTATCATTCGTTACCCCGAATTAACACCACAGTTAATTATGTAGAAGCACCGCCAATAACCGAAGATGTAGGCGATAGCACTCCCATTGACAATCGGGTGCAGTCCGATTCTCCTCAAGAAGAATTACCACCAGCTTCTACAAATAGTTGGTTGGGAAATTTTAGTGTTGGTGCTGGTGTAGCTGGTGCTGCTGCAACAGATTTACCAGGCAAGATTAAATCTGGTGCAGAAAAAATTAAATCGCAGTTTGCTGGTAAAGAGACTCCGCAATCCACTGAAGATGAATCTGTACAAATTAATGGAACTGCATATCCTCAGCTACCAGATGTTTGGGATAGCACGCAAGCAGATACGCCAGCAGAAGGCGATACATTAGAAGACAGTAATAATACTGTTGAAAACAACGATACAATTTCACCTTCCGATTTATGGGGACCTCTGGAAACAGCAGAACCCATTACCCAAGAAGAGGAAGAAACATCCTTTGATAATGTAGAACAACCGCAACAAACTTCACCTTCAAGTTTATGGGGAACTCCAGAAACAGAAGTAAGTACTGATGTTGAGGAAGAATCTTTACCATTAGATAGTGCGGTAATTAATCAAGATGTTGATGAATCCGTTTCTGCTAATAACATAGAAGAACAACCACTTCAAGAAACTTCAGCTTCAAGTTTGTGGGGAACACCAGAAACAGAAGAAGTAAGTACTCAAGAGGAACAAGAAGAATCATCATCTTTTCCTGTGGTAGGTGTCGCAGCAGCAGGATTAGCCGCAGGAGCCGCTGCAATTGGTTTGGGTTTGTTCAATCGCGATAATAACGATACGGACGAAAATAACACCGAAAACCAAGATGATACCCAAGCATCAGAAGTTGTAGAAACCAACGAAAACGAACAAGCAGATGCTCAAACAACACCACAAGAGCAACCAACAACTGATGGTTTACCTAATGCTTGGGTAAATCAATCGGATCGACAAACCACTATTCCAGAAGAAAAAGTGGACGAACAAGAGGTTACTCAATTTGGCGCGTCATCTACCTCCGGAGATACTGCATCTACTGGTGGTGCAGCATTAGCAGATGTTGGAGCTTTTACGCTTAGTCAGATGACAAGTGATGACGAAGAATCTCAACAAGCAGGCACTCAACCACAAAACGAAGCTTTAGATCAAATAGCAAACCAAGCCGAAATCGATACACAAATCCGCCTACCTGGACAACACTCAGATCCAGGAGACACCGATTGGGATAGAATTTACGGCATTCACCACAACGGAGCTACGGGAGTACCCGGTGAAAGCAACATACTATTAGCAAATCGCACTCCAAAATGGGCTTATGCTTCTTGGAATATTGCACCTGCCGATCGCGAAGCAATCCAAGAGCGCGGTGCAAATCAATTGGTATTGCGACTGTATGATGTAACTAACGTTGACTTAAGCTATCAAAACGCTAAAATAGTACAACAGTACGAATGCGAAGAATCAGTTAGTCATCGTTATGTAGCCATACCCAATGCCGATAGAGACTACATTACCGAAATTGGTTATCTAACTGTAGATAAAGAATGGTTGTTACTATCGCGATCGCCAATAATTCGGGTATTTAATCGTCCCCACAAAGACTTTTGGTTTGAAGCAGATGCGGAATTAATAATTCACGGTGCAACCGAACCTGGTTCGACAGTAACTATTGACGGACAAAACATTAAAGTCAAGCAAGATGGTACTTTTCATCTCAGGGTTCCCTTTACCGAAAGCTTGATTAACTACTTAATTACCGCAGTAGCACCCAATAGCGAACAAGCGAAAACCATTCATATGCAATTTTCGCAAACGGAAAGGAAAGACACTTAGCAGTTAACAGTTAACTGTTAACAGTTAGGAGTTATTAGTTGAGATTGAATTGCAGGAAATGCTCTGGTAGTTGAAATGCCAGGGCATTTTTGTATATCAGCTTTGAAGTTGATTGATATCATGTCCGGTTGGGTTGAACACTTATGATATCTGTAGGGTGGGGTAATAGGTAATAGGGAATTGATTCCAAAGGCGTTTATAAGGCTAACTAAAAATTATCTAAAAGATAAATCAAAACAAAGTTTTTACCAATTATAATTTCAACTACTTTCGGTTAACCGAAATCAATTTATTCCAACAAACCGAACTTTGTGAAAACTGATAAGTGATAACTGATAACTATTAACTGCACGCTGAAAATTGTTCGGTATTCATCCTCAAAACATTCATAAAAACCGAAATTACCCTGCATTACAATTTGATTACTATAAGAAACAACAAGGCAATAAATAAATTACTAACTCCCAAGAAAAGGTAGAACCATGTCAACATTATTCACCTGGAATCCCTGGCAAGAATTGAACGCTTTACAAAGTCAATTAGATAGAGATTTTGTTAAAGTACCCGCAGCAGAATTACGAGTAGATAAAGAAGCAGTTTATCTAAGATTAGAGCTTCCTGGAATTGAAGCAAAAGACTTAGATATCCAAGTTACAGAAAAAGCCGTTTCTATAATTGCGGAAAGAAAATCCGAATTTACAAACGAAGAAAACGGTATCAAAAGTGAATTCCACTACGGTAAATTCCATCGTGTAATTCCTCTTCCCGCAAGAGTTCAAAATACTAACGTTAGTGCAGACTACAAAGACGGTATTTTGAATTTGACTTTACCCAAAACTGAAGCTGAAAAGCACAAAGTTGTTAAAGTCAGCTTAGGAGATGCTGCTTAATTCTCTAGGTTTGTAGTTGGTGCTATGCCCTGGCGGGCACGCTAGGCTAACAGCGCTTCTTATCGGAGGTGCTGAAGCACAACTACGAACAATTATTTCTTACTAATGAAAGAGAATGATTCTTCCCTAAGATGTACGAAATCTTAGATATTAAATTGTTAAATATAGAATGTGATTACAAGGGGTAAATATGAATAAACCATTGATATCAGTTATAGTATTCGGATTTTTACTATTATTAGTCCTATCTCCTTTCAGCGCACTCGCGGGGTTAATGCTGATATTATTAGTTGCCGCGACTTATAATATAGTGATTAATTTATTCCGAGCATTTATCGGTAGCAGCGAAGCCGATGCGAAATAATTATGAAAGCAAGATGGATAATAATTATTATTTCTACAGCTATTCTGGTAGTTGGTAACTTACTTAGTTCGTTACAAAATACCTGGTTTCAAAATTTAATTCGTCCCGATTGGTTAACTTTTGAATTTTTAATTCCATTTATCTGGATTTTTATTTGGATTTGTACCACGATTTCCGCGATTATCGTTTGGGAAAAAGCTGTAAAACGTGATGCAAAGTTATTTATAATATTGTATGCACTAGTTGCTATTTTAACTGCTGCTTACAGTCCTATAGTTGTTGCATTTAGAAGTTTAATCGGTGGACTGATTGTTGGTGGCTTAGCAACTTTAATTGTTTATATTTTGGCATTTAGCGTCAGGAAAATCTCTACGAAAGCTTCCTTATTACTTTTACCCTATTTATTATGGGGTCCAATTGGTACTTTTATTACTTGGATTTTGATTGATTTGAATTCCGTTACTAAAGTTTAATTTTAGGGCATGGGGAATTGGGCATAGGGCATGGGAAAATATAAATTGCGATGCTTTAAAAAAGCGACTATAGGCGATCGCAATAACCCATGATAATTAAACTTTTTTATATTGCTTTGATAATCCCCCTAATTTTGCAACCCGCTTACGCACAGTTAAAAAACGGTTTCCCAGCACCTTCAAGCGTTCCCAATAGCGAATATCCATATATTCATTCTGATGGAAAGGTGACGTTTCGCATTAAAGCACCATCAGCTAAAAGAGTACAGGTGATGGGACGAGATAATAAGATTCCATTTGGCGAAAAACCGATTGATTTAATTCGCAACGAAGATGGAGTTTGGACGGTAACAATTCCCATAAATCCTGGCTTCCACTACTACCAGTTAATCATTGATGGTACCCCAGTCAACGACCCCGCGAGTAAAACTTATTTTGGCTGGGCACAAGCTACTAGCGGGTTGGAAATCCCCCATCCTCAAGTTGATTTTGACAAGGCTAAAAGAGTACCATCAGGAGAAGTAAGAGAACGTTGGTATCATTCTCAAGTTACCGGGGAATTACGGCGAGTTTTTGTTTACACTCCACCCGATTACAATAGACATCTCCACAAAAGAAAAAGACCCCTCTCCAAACCTCTCCCCCACTGGGGGAGAGGCTTAAAAACCCCCATTCCCTCGTAGGGAAGGGGGGTAGGGGGGTTAGGTATGCATATCATTTGAAACCATAAAAATGTTTTCCGGAGATGTCTAATAACAATATTAAACGCAGATATCCCGTACTTTATCTACAGCATGGTGCGGGAGAAAACGAACGGGCTTGGACGAAGCAAGGTAAAGCTAATTTCCTAATGGATAATATAATTAATTCCCGTCAAGCGGTACCGATGATTGTTGTCATGGATAACGGTTACGCACGCAAACCGGGGGTTAAACTTCCGCCGGATTCTTGGGGAAATGAAGCATTTGGAGAAGTTGTAATTAAAGATTTAATTCCCTTGATTGACAGTCAATATCGGACAATTGGCAACAGGAATAATAAAACACGTTTGGGTAGGAAGTGAAGGGGGACACGAATGGCTGGTTTGGCGGAGGTATTTACGGGATTTTGCTTCTAAGTTGTTTCGGTAATGACTGCTAATTTTTTCTTCCCCCTCTTCCCCCTCTCCCCCCATCTCCCCCTCCCTACCGCTTGGGAATCTGAGTGAATTGTTAAGCCTTGCAAAGTAAAAATAATAAAACCGCGATTCACCAGCAACGCTTAAAGCAGTCACTAGCTTAAATCTCTACGACTCCCCACTCCCTAAAGAAGTAATTGTCACCTCGATATATTCTCCTACTATTAACTTATGTATTTAATGAAGATATATTGTTAACATTAGTAAAAAAGCTGAAAAATTTGGGGACTAATACTGCTATGGGTCGTGTAGGCGTTTTATTACTTAATCTTGGTGGGCCGGATAAACTTGAGGATGTACAGCCGTTCCTTTACAATCTGTTTTCCGATCCGGAAATAATCCGTCTGCCTTTTAGCTGGCTGCAAAAACCTTTAGCCTGGTTTATCTCGACGCGACGAAGTAAAACGTCTGAAGAAAACTACCGTAAAATTGGTGGTGGTTCTCCGTTGCGGCAAATAACTGAAGCTCAGGGAGAAGCTTTAAAGGAACAACTGGCCGAAATTGGGGAAGATGCAGAAATCTACGTTGGAATGCGTTATTGGCATCCTTACACTGAGGAAGCTATTTCTGAAATTCTTGCCGATGGAATTGAGAAATTAGTCATTTTACCTCTTTACCCCCAGTTTTCTATTAGTACCAGCGGTTCTAGCTATCGGCTTCTTGCAAAACTTTGGCAAGAAAATCCCAAGCTTAAGCAGATTGAATATTCGGTAATTGCTTCTTGGTACAAGCAACCGGGTTATCTGCAAGCAATGAGCGAACTGATAGCGCAGGAATTAGATCAGTTGCCGAATCCCGATCAAGGGCACATCTTCTTCAGCGCACATGGAGTCCCCAAAAGCTACGTAGAAGAAGCTGGCGATCCATATCAGCAGGAAATTGAGGAATGCACTCATTTAATTATGCAAACTCTCAATCGTCCAAATCCCCATACTTTAGCTTATCAGAGTCGTGTAGGCCCAGTGGAGTGGCTGCAACCTTATACTGAAGATGCTATCGAAAATTTAGCAGATCAAGGCGTTAAAAATTTAGTAGTCGTACCGATCAGTTTTGTTTCCGAGCATATTGAAACATTAGAAGAAATCGATATTGAATATCGTGAAATAGCCGAAGAAGCAGGAATTAATAATTTCCGTAGGGTTCCAGCGCTCAACGTACATCCGGTATTTATCAAAGCTTTAGCAGATTTGACTATTGATGCATTGAAATCTTGCAGTATTTCATTTGCAGAAGTTAACCAGATGAAGAAAAAAGTAAAAATGTATCCTCAAGAAAGTTGGGAATGGGGTATTACCACTTCCGCAGAAATTTGGAATGGAAGAGTAGCCATGCTTGGTTTTCTGGCTTTGATGATTGAAATACTTACCGGACATGGTTTGTTCCATGCTGTGGGGCTGTTGTAGTCAGTTAGCAGTGAACAAGTTGCGGATTTGAACTTTTTTTAATCTAAAATCTAATGTGGAGCGGGTATTGCTGTTATTTACTCGCTCTGCTTTTTTTTGAAATTGTTCTAAAAAAAATCGGTAGGACTTTAACAAGTCTTACCGATAAGAATACAATATTAAGAGAAGGTTTTTTGTTTTTAAAAGAAAGGGATTAAAATATTTTAGTTTTTTGTTTCGTATAATTTATCTTTTTCTTTGGTTTGCTATATATCAGTGATAACCGATAATTTACTGACAGTGCAAGGGTTAAATGGATATCTCATTAAAGCTTTAATTAATAAGACCTTAATTACCGAACCGTAGTTTAAAAAAATACTTTAAATTAAGGTTTTTAGATATCGGTTGTAACTATTTAATTAACATATTCAGTATTTTCTATTAGTTATATAATTATTTGGATTAAAACTTGATGCATAATGCTCGTATATCTCCCATAGAATTGCAAATACTTTATATAAGCCGTCGATCGCACAGAAACAACTTCAAAAATGTTCAGTAAAATTACTAACTCCTAATTCCTAACTCCCATTTCCCCGATACCAGTCATACCAAAGCTTACCGCTATAAATTGCGAACCATAATAATCCTAAAGCAATCAAACCTCCGGGTGTTGGAGCTAAAAAAGCTAATATTATCAATGCAATGGATAAAGCATCTTGAATAAAGACAAACCATAATGGTAAACCCCGCAGACGAAAAAACCAACCGAGTTGAACTAGCTGGATTACTAAAGCGAATAAAGCTCCAGTTATACCAATCAACCAAGTTGGGGATTCGCTTGCTGAAGCTACAGCTAAACCCATAATTGCGCCGATGACGGGGGAAAATAATATTTCGACTATTTGTAATATTCGTTGTCCCATGAGCTTTTTTGAAGCAGTAAGCTCAATTACCGACCAACTTGTGAGTAAACCCAGTAAAAATGGTGAGGAAATATTAGATAAAACCGGCACTTCCGACCAAAGTTCCTGACCTTGCAAAAGTCCAAAAAGCAATACCGGAAGGGCTATTCGTATCCCAACCGCCGCTGAAGCCGACAGTACAGCTAAGAGTTCTATCATACACGCACCCAGAACAATGAATTACAGACAAAGGTAATCATTTAGACATTAAGTTACGTATTTAGTTTAACCGGAAGGAATGGGAGATGGGGGGATGGGGGGACAAGGGGACAAGGGGAATTATACCTTTAACCTTTAACCTATGCCCCATGCCCAATTCCCTATGCCCAATTTATATTCCTAACCGTTGATAAACTACATCTAGATGCTGTAAATGGTGTTTGGCATCAAAACAGGCTTCGATTTCTGGGGATGATAGTTTTTCTTTAACCCGAGTGTCTTTGGCTATTAAGTCATGAAAATTGCCGTCTTTTTTATTCCATGCTGTATGAGCGCTTTCTTGAACTATTTGATATGCTTCTTCGCGGTTCATTCCTTTGTCAATTAAGGTTAATAAAACTCTTTGACTGAATACTACTCCACCGTAACAGTTCATATTTTTCGCCATGTTTTCGGGGTATACCAACAAATTTTTAACTAAGTTGGTGGCTTCCCTTAGCATAAAATGGGTCAATATACAAGAGTCGGGGAGAATTACTCTTTCTACGGAACTGTGAGAAATATCTCTTTCGTGCCATAATGCGACGTTTTCCAAGGCTGCAACGGCGTTTCCGCGCACGATTCGCGCCATTCCGGTTAATCTTTCGGAACGGATGGGGTTGCGTTTATGGGGCATTGCCGAGGAACCTTTTTGTCCTTTTGAGAAAAATTCTTCTACTTCGAGGACATCTGTTCTTTGTAAGTTGCGGATTTCTACAGCGAAACGTTCTAGGGATGCGGTTGTTAAAGCTAGTTGTTGCAGAAAATCGGCATGGCGATCGCGCGAAATAACTTGGGTGGATGCGGTGTCTGGCTGAAGTCCGAGTTTTTCACAAGCGAGTGCTTCTACACGGGGTTCGATATTGGCGTAGGTTCCCACAGCACCGGAAATTTGACCAACTGCGATGGTTTTGCGTAAAGTATGTAAACGCTGTTGGTTGCGTAAGACTTCGGCTAACCATCCAGCTAATTTAAAACCAAAGGTGATGGGTTCTGCATGGATTCCGTGGGAGCGTCCAATCATTACAGTGTAGCGATGTTCCCTAGCTTGTTCGCGAATAGCTGCAATTAATTCTTCCTGCTTTTGGATAATTAAATCTAAGCTAGCGAGCATTTGTAGCGCTAAAGCGGTATCCAGCACGTCTGAGCTTGTCATTCCTAGATGAATGTAGCGTCCAGCATCACCAACATATTCGTTGACATTTGTCAAGAAAGCAATCACATCGTGGCGGACTTCGGCTTCAATTTCTTGCACTCTTTTAACATCAAAATTCGCCTTTGCTTTAATTTCCCTTACTGCTTCGGCAGGGATATAACCTAAATCGGCTTGTGCTTCACAAACTGCAATTTCTACTTGCAGCCAGGTTTGAAACCTGTAAGAGTCAGTCCAGATATTGCCCATTTCAGGCAGAGTATAGCGTTCAATCAAGGTTCGCGCCACCGAATACAACTAATTCATTGTACAGGTTGTTAATTGTTAATGGTTAGTTGTTAGTGGTTAGTTGTTGGGAGTTAGTTGTTGGGAGTTATAAGTTAAGAGTTAAGTTATACATGATATCAATGCTCACAAATTACTAACTAAATGGGTATGCCAAATTATTTGCGTCATTGCGAGCGACAGCGAAGCAATCCCAGAGTATTGCGATTGCTTCACTTCGTTCGCAATGACAATATACGATTAATTTTGCACCACTACTTATCGACGAAAGAAGCGATAAATTAAAGCTAGTAAGAAAGGTGCGAGAACTATAAAACTCACCATGAAAGCAGGTGATAGCATCACAGAGAAGTCATAACCTTCTGAATATATTTGCTTTGGTTTTGGTAAATATTGTGTAGCTACCGTAGCTGTTAAACCGCTAATTGCGAGTCCTACACCGACGAGAGCAATGGTATTATCAAGTTTGCGATCGCTTTTTGTTTGTTCTAGTTGAATTATTCCTTGCAAGGTATCGCTGAGGTTTTGAACTACGGTTAATCCAGGGGTTAAGTTAGCGTAGTCGGTTTCGGCCTGCTGTAGGTATTTTTTCGCGTATATTTCGCTTTGACTAAATTCTTTGAGACAGTTGAGATTACTTGATTGATGTTCGCGGGTAATTTTTTCTAAGCGGTATTGATAGTTATCTAGATTGATTTTGATGGTGCGGATTTGGTCATCGAGATAGTTCAATTGAATTGTATAATCTGATAAAGATACGAGGGTATTGGTTAAAGTCTTTTGTAATTGAGTTAAATTTAATTTACCTGTATTTAATTGAACTTGTAATTTTCGCGCTTTGTTTATGGAATCCTGGATTTCAATAAATTCTTGTTTGAGATTATTTTTTAAAAGCCTGCTTTGATAGTATGCCCAAACAATTTTATGGCGATAGTGAAATAAACGAATAAAATCTTGATATATAGGTTGAACCAGCTTTCTCATCTCCGAAGCCGAGATATTTTCTGGAAACAGCCAAATTAAAACATGATGGCTTTCAGTTCTAAATTTATCCCAGAAATCTTTACCTGTTAAATTTATTATTTCTGGGTGATACCACAACTCAAAGATTTTCCCTCCGAATAAATCACCTTTACCAATAAAATCTTTATTCCATTTATAGTTACTAGCAATTTGGGTGTATATATCTTCGGCTATATCTTGAATTTCTGTATCTGATTTATTTACTTCTAATTTTCCCCAAGCTAACCAAGTTTGACCAATTGTACCCGATTCGTAAGAATTGAATTGATTGCTTTTATCTTGTTTGTGAGAAATTTGCTTTTGAATTTCTTCCTTATATTTTTGAAAAATCTTGTTATTAATATCTTGCGGCTTATCGTCAGATTTACCATGAGCATCTTTTTTACCCGAATTATCAACTAAAAGAGCGTAGGTATCGCCGAGTTGTCGGGGATAATAAAAGCCATCATCAGGTGAATCAAATTCTCTAAATCTGGTTTCTAATAAATCAATTCCATCAGCTTCACTGTGACGGTGCTTTTTGATTTGAGCGCATTTTTCGTCAAAAGTTGTTTTATCTAAATCACCAAATATTTTCTCACAGAAAGCTTTACAATTAGCATCAATCTTTCCTTCATCATCCCCTAAACCATCCTTTAAATCGTAGAGGAATAAATCAAGTGTTGGAAAAATAAGATTAGTTTGATTTGACATTTCATTTATTGCCAGTAAATCGATTACGAATTCGTTGCAAAATATTCTGAGGTTGTTGAGATTTCTTTGCTGCTGCTACCGAATCTTGATCGTTAAATACATCTCTAGCTGAATTGATAATTTCAGGAGTATTTTGATTCGGGTTTTCCTCTAGGGGTAAATTTTCGATTCCTTTATTTTTCTCCGCTCCAGTTTTTACTAAGGATGTTAATTCTGTTTGGTAAACTACATTTAAAGGTTCATAAGATTTGGCAATAGTATCAAGTTCGGGAATATTTGTCGAGTTAGCAGTTAGTGATGAGCCAAATTGATTTAATTGGTTTTGTATTTCAACTGGTAAGGATTTATCCAGTTGACAAAGGGAATTAAGGAAGGCTTGTAAAACGATTGTGTCTGTTGATTTCATGGGAATTGTTGATTGTATATAGCGGGTTTTAATTGGATGTCATATTGACTGAACCTCACCACGCCACTTGCTACAACGCGGGGAACCCGCGCAAAGCAGTGGCTCCCCTTCCCCTCCCTTGTTAAGGAGAGGGGTGACTTTAGCCAGGGTGTTTGAAAAGTATAATGTTTCACTTCTAATCCCGGAAACCTAACCCCCCTACCCCCCTTCCCTACTAGGGAATGGGGGTTTGAAAGCCTCTCTCCTCGTAGGAGAGAGGTTTGGAGAGAGGTTCCAGCGCATCTTCTTAACTAGGTTGAAGTTATTATATAATTCATTCAAACCAAAATATCTAAATACCAGTAATGATAAAACCTGCCCAATAATAAGGATGCTCAAAAAGTTTGCCTTTGTGATTCTCAATTGATTGTAAATATGCCTTTAATACAATACGCGAACTATTATTTTCTCCTAATTGACTATAACTAAATCTATAAAATGTTTGCAGCTTTCTATAAGTAAGATTTTTTAACCATTTTGTTGCCATAACTAAAGCAATATTTGGTGTTTTACCTTTTCTAATTTGTCTGTAAAAGTAAATCATCAGTAAGCTGGTAGAAATTTCATTTACCGTCCACAGAGAACTGACTACATAAGATACAGCTTGATAAAGAAAAGCACTGACTAAGCCGACATATTCTGCTTCTACAGTTTCATTTCCAGTAATTGCGGTTTCGCAAGCTGAAAGAGAAACTAATTGATAGCCACTTAAGTTAAGGTTGCGGATTTCTGGTAGTGTTAAATCGGGGTTTATTTCGGCATCTGTTGAATTGCGGTTGAGGTAAATAGCTGAATTTTGGGGACGTTTGTTATCATAGCTGCCATGTCCGGAAAAGTGGAAAATATTGTATCCTGCTGCTAAAGCTTGTTGAACGGTGTTTTTGTTGGCTTCATCGTCGGATATATGTTTGGAATTGGTATTTTCAAAGATTCGGGCTATGGTTTCTGATTCAATTTGCGTGTAGGTTAACATCTGCAAACCTTCAGCTTCTCTACCGAAACCGGAGTATTCGACGATTAGTAAATTGGAATTGATAGAATGTTGATGTGAATTTTGGGGTTGAGAATTTAAAGTTAAGCCAATTTGAGCGCTGGGTAGATAATTGATGGTGAAATTATCGGGGAAAAGCGCATGAAGCGGGAAGCGGTGTAAATCGCGATGGGGAATTAAGATAAGATTTTGAATATTAAAGTTTGATTTTTGAATTGATTCAATAATTCGGGGAATATTAAGGATTTCGCTCAGTTGTGTCAGTAATTGTGGTAAATTATCTCGCCAAACTGGATTTGATGACTGTTGTTTCTTCCCTTTTCGATAACTCTCGTATTGCTTATCCCAATTTTTGATCCAAGCTTCTAAATTATCTAGGTTTTGTGTGGGAATAACAATGGGTTTATCTGCACCGGGCTTAATAATAAATGTGGTGAGAGCAAAGGGGCTGATATGCCAGTATATTATTGCTGTATTTGGTTGGGGATTGACTAATTTTTGAATTTCGCTGTAGCTGGGACTAAGGATATATTCTTTTTGATTATCGAGTATCCAGGTAAGGTAGAAATTTTTGTCTCTCTCGGCAGATTCTAAAGCGGGTATAAAGTCACCATTTTCGATTAAAACGTCAACTCGCATTTGTGAGAAACCATAAAATTCGGCTTGTAACTTGCGTTTTTGTAAAGATGATTTATTTGGGGAGTTTAATAAATTTCTGAATACTTCTAATGCTTGTCTTCGGTATTGTTTTGCTTCGTCGTGTTTATTTAAGCCGAATAGAACGCGAATTAAGTTTTTTAATACTTGTAAATGTAATTCGGGGAAGGCTTCTGGTGTTAGGGTGGTTAGAGCTTGTTTATATTCGGATTCTGCTTGCAGCCAGTATTGACGGTAATCTCTTTCTCCTATTCCTTGGTAATAGTGAGCATTACCTATTGCTTGATGTAACTTTCCCCACCCTAAAGATTGGGGGCAATATTTTAAGCCTTCTCGATAGCTGGCTAATCTTCCTTGATAACCGCGTTGGTTTAGGGCTGGGTTTTTTATGGTAAAGGAGTTAGAAGAAGCCAAAAATTGATTAAAACTTATGGATTCTCCTGCTGTAGCACCCCGGTTTCCCCAAGCATCGTGGAAGTCAGGTTTAATTTCAATTGCTTTGTCGTAGGATGCAATGGCTTGTTCAAATCTTCCTAATTCATCCAGCGCATTACCCCGGCTGTACCAAGCTTCGTGGAAGTCAGGTTTAATTTCAACTGCTTTGTCGTAGGATGCAATGGCTTGTTCAAACCTTTTTAATTCATACAACACAGTACCCCGGTTGTGCCAAGCATTGTAGTAGTCAGGTTTAATTTCAACTGCTTTTTCAAAAGATTCAATAGCTTGTTCAAACCTTCTTAATTCATACTGCACAACACCCCGGGTGTACCAAGCATTGTAGTAGTCAGGTTTAATTTCAATTGCTTTGTCGCAAGATTCAATGGCTTGTTCAAACATTCCTAATTCTCTCAGCATAATACTCCGGTTATACCAAGCTTCGTAGTAGTCAGGTTTAATTTCAACTGCTTTATCTAAGGATACTATCGCTTCTTCAAATCTTCCCAATTTATCCAGCAAATAACTCCGGTTATACCAAGCTTCGTAGTAGTCAGGTTTAATTTCAACTGCTTTGTCGTAGGATGCAATGGCTTGATCAAACCTTCCTAATTCATACAGCGCAACACCCCGGTTTCCCCAAGCTTGGTAGTAGTCAGCTTTAATTTCAATTGCTTTATCTAAGGATACTATCGCTTCTTCAAACCTAATTGCTTTTTCAAAAGATGCAATAGCTTGATCAAACCTTCCTAATTCAATCAGCGCAATACCCCGGTTGTACCAAGCTTCGTGGTAGTCAGGTTTAATTTCAACTGCTTTGTCGTAGGATGCAATGGCTTGATTAAATCTTCCTAAATCATACAGCGCAACACCCCGGTTTCCCCAAGCTTCGTGGTAGTCAGGTTTAATTTCAATTGCTTTGTCATAAGATGCGATGGCTTTTTCTAACCTTCCTAACTTACCCAGCGCATTACCCCGACTGTGCCAAGCTTGGTAGTAGTCAGGTTTAATTTCAATTGCTTTGTCAGAAGATGCAATAGCTTGATCAAACCTTCCTAATTCAATCAGCGCAATACCCCGGTTTCCCCAAGCTTCGTGGTAGTCAGGTTTAATTTCAATTGCTTTGTCGTAGGATGCAATGGCTTGTTCAACTCTTCCTAATTCATCCAGCGCAACACCCCGGTTTCCCCAAGCTTCGTGGAAGTCAGGTTTAATTTCAATTGCTTTGTCGTAGGATGCAATGGCTTGTTCAAATCTTCCCAATTCACCCAGTGCAACCCCCCGGTTTACCCAAGCTTCGTAGTAGTCAGGTTTAATTTCAATTGCTTTGTCGTAGGATGCAATGGCTTGTTCAAAATCCCCAGCCTCACACTGCTGAAAACCTCTATCAAACCAAACTTCCGCTTCCCCTACTTCCTCCTCTCCCCCCAACAATTCCCTCCCAATCTCCCCAGCAACCTGACTCAACTCCCCAAAACCAACTTCACTCAACCGCACCATCCGCTCTGCTAACTCACGATTCTTCCCGTCACCAGCCAGCAACCTCTCACCAAAACCCCGCAACCATTCCACCAAATTTGACTCAACAATATTATTTATATCTAAAGAAGCTTTTACGCTTCCACGACTCCAGTCTTCATCATTCAACAACTTGAGAAAAAACGATTCATACTCAGCATCCGACAATTCCTGTGGCTTTGCTTTATCATTAGGCTTTTGAAGCGAAACAACCTGCTTTTTACCAAATAAGCGCTGCCAAAGTTTCTTAAACCACCGCAAAAGTCGGTTAATCATGCTGCTGTAATCTATAACCGTGTTATTACTTAGATAATAGCAAAATTAGTTAAGCAACAATGGTTTTAGCCGATCATTCTTCACCAATTACCAATTACCAATTCCCTTCAAAAAACCGCCCCCCGTCGAATTAAATCATCTTTTATCTGCTGGGAAATTCCTGGATTATTACCGAAGCGGGTATTTTCAACTATCTTGATTTTAGATTGTAGATTTTTTCAAGGGGATTATGCTTTCCAGTCGATATCTGAGATTAATTTTCTTGACAATAACATTAATTTTTCACAACACATACTCTTATTATTGCTTATTTCATCTGGCATTCCGATGTTGGGTTACGACGCATACGCAAATTTATTCGTTAATCATTAACTATCTTTGTGCGTCTAACCCAACCTACGCACTGTTGACTTTAATCGAATTTCTCGGTTTTTCATTCATACAATTTTTCTGTCAGTAATAATCGCAACACAAATCCCTCACCCCGCCTCCGGCACCCCTCTCCCAAGCTTGGGAGAGGGGAAGGGGGAGAGGGCAATATCTTGAACACCAACACGTTTTTTGCATGAATTTTTATGCTTAAAAAATGTACAGAGTCAACAGCCTACCCCTAGCCCCCCTAAAAAAGGGGGGAATTGGAGTTAAAGTCCCCCTTTAAAAGGGGGATTTAGGGGGATCTTCCGAGATGTGTGTACACCTTAGCCTCTCCCCCCCCGATCTTTCTATTTGCTTCTACGAGAAATGCATAAACTCCTGCAACCTGCCTCTATCAAATAACAGAGCGGTTGAAACAAACACAAACTTCACCGCACACATCAAATATTTACTCACATTAATACACATCTAAGAGGAATCTTGTCATGGACACCAAATTTATGCTGCAAATGAGCGAATTAGCTAACACCACTACTAAAAAGCATATCACCGTCTTGGGTGCGGGAGTTGCTGGTTTAGTTGCTGCTTACGAATTAGAAAAAATGGGTCACACGGTTGATATTATAGAAGCTAGCAATCGTATCGGTGGAAGAATTTGGACTCATCGCTTCGGGGAAGAAAAAGACGCTCCTTATGCTGAGTTGGGTGCAATGAGAATTCCTAGCGAACACCAACATACTCTACACTATGTTGAAGAAATGGGATTATCTGACAGACTTTGTAAGTTCGTTACTGTATTTGAAGAACAAAATGCTTTCATCAACGTTGAAGGAAAAATCTTCAAGATGAAAGATGCTCCTAAAATTTTCCAACAGCGTTACCAAGGCATCTTCACTGACGAGCGTTACAGCGAACAAACTAGATTATTTGCAGCTTGGTTAAAAACCATCGTTGATACCATCTCCCCCGGTAATTTACGAGAAAGTTTGGATAACGATCTAAAATCCCATTTGATGGATGAGTTGGAAAGATTGGATTTGGAGCCTTATTTCTTAGAAAACGGTGAAAAAATCGATTTACAAGGTTTTGTAAAAGATAATCCCAGCTTCCGCGCTCGTTGTAGTAAAGCTTTAGATATGTTCCTTGGTGACATTGTAGTTGAAACCAGTCAGGATTTATTGCAAATTAAAGGTGGTACTCAACTTCTGATCGATCGCTTGGTTGAATCTGTAAAAGCAAAAATTACTTGTAATCAACCAGTTGTGGGAATCAAAGTTAAAGATGGCTATACTCAAATCGATTTTTTAGAAAACGGCGAACGTAAAAGTCGTAACTGTGAATATGTTTTGTGTACAATTCCCTTCACCGTCATGAGAAAGATGGAATTAGAAGGATTTGATTCTAGAAAAATTGATTCTATTCACAATACAGTTTACTGCCCAGCGACAAAAGTTGCTTTCCACACCAAAGAAAATTTCTGGGAAAAGCAAGGTATTAAAGGTGGTGCTTCTTTTAGTGGTGCTGGCGTGCGTCAAAGTTATTATCCTTCTGTTAAATTCAATCCAGAACTTGGTAGTGTGATGTTAGCTTCTTACACAATTGGCGATGATGCCGTGAGCTTGGGTAATATGAGTGAAGATCAACGTCATAATTATGTAAAAGATGTTGTGAGTAACGTACATCCGGAATTACAACAAGAAGGAATGATTAAAGATGTTGCTTCCATCGCTTGGGGTAATTACGAATGGAGTGCTGGCGGTTGTACAATACATTGGGATGATTCCAACCACACTGCTAATTATTTAGAAGCTGCAAGAGCGCAAAATAATTTATTCTTCGCTGGCGAACATTGTTCTAAATACCCCGCTTGGATACAAGGTTCGATTGAATCTACTTTAGAAGCTGTTTACGATATTGTTTCTCATGAAGCTCAAGTACCTGTTTCAACTTACTCTTCTACCCTTGTTGCTCAAAAGGAACTTGTTGCAGTGTAAATCAATTATCAATGAATAATTATCAATTATCAGTTATGAAGAATAAGTATTTATTTGAATTAAATTAAATTGAATTAAATTGAATTGAATTAAGAATAGCCGCAACTTGAACAATAAAACTAGTATTCCACCAATTTAGATCCCCCCAACCCCCCTTAAAAAAGGGGGGCTTTGCGTAAGTCCTAATTAAATTGAATTGAATATTGATGTGTATTTTAAAGGTGTCTCCGGTGTTAGGGACATCTTTTTTTATTCCCAATGCCCAATGCCCAATGCCCCATTCCCTATTCAAAATGCATAAATTCTTGCACTTCATTACCATAAAAGAATAATTTACCAGTAGGGGAAATTTGATGTCGAGTCAATTACCGAATTGCATTACCACTCCAGGTTGGTGGCAGTTAATGAATTGGATAGCCGATCCAATTGAATTTCAAAAGAAATATAGCCGGAAGTATGGAGATATTTTTACCATCCAGTTATCTGGAATCGGTTCTTCTGTAATTATCGCTCATCCCAACGCTATTCAAGAACTTTTTAGTCAAGATTCTAAATTTGATATCGGTAGAGCCAACGAACTTGCTGAACCTTTGATTGGTAAAAACTCTTTGATGATGATGGATGGATCTCGCCATCGTCGGGAACGAAAATTGTTAATGCCTGCATTTCATGGGGAGAAAATCCAAGTTTACGCTCAACAAATTATCGATATTACCGAAAATATAGCCGGTAAATGGCAAGTGGGTGATTCTTTTATTGTCCGCTCTACGATGCAGAAAGTAAGTTTGGAGATAATTTTACAGGTTGTTTTTGGTTTAAGTCAAGGGAAACGCTACGAACAACTCAAACCTTTACTTACCGATTGGCTCGATATGACTGATTCTCCCTTGCGATCGAGTATGCTGTTTCTCAAATTCTTACAAAAAGATTGGGGAAATTGGACTCCTTGGGGAAAGATGAGACACAGACAAAGGCAAGTTTACGATTTACTCCAAGCTGAAATTGAAGAGAGAAGAATAAATTTAGAAACAACAGATAATACAGGTAATGATGTTCTGAGTTTAATGATGGCAGTACGGGATGAAGATGGTCAAGCAATGACCGATGCGGAATTAACAGATGAACTTTTAACTATCTTATTTGCCGGTCATGAAACTACTGCTACAACTTTATCATGGGCTTTTTATCAAATTTATCAAAATCCAGATGTTCTTGAAAAATTGCAGTTAGAACTAAAAGGTTTAGGAGAAAATCCCAACCCCTTAGAAATTGCTAAACTTCCCTACCTATCAGCAGTCTGTCAAGAAACCCTGCGAATGTACCCGGTGCTTCCGGTGCTTTTCCCACGCATCGCACTTTCACCAATCAAAATTGGCGGAATTGAATTTGATGCCGAAACAACCTTTATGCCGAGTGTCTATTTAGTACATTACCGAGAAGATTTGTATCCCAATCCCCAACAGTTTCAACCACAACGTTTTCTGGAACGACAATATTCCTCCTGCGAATACTTTCCCTTTGGTGGTGGAAGTCGCAGATGTTTGGGATATACCTTAGCTCAATTAGAAATGAAACTAGTTATCGCAACAGTTATATCTAAATATCAACTTGCTTCTTTAGATGAGCAACCAGTGAAAATACAGCGTCGTGGTTTTACCCTTGCTCCCACTGGTGGAGTCAATATGGTGATGAAAGGGAAGAGGTAATTGGTAATTGGTAATTGGTTTTTGGTGATTATATCAAATGCTTTTTAATTACCTATGCCCAATGCCCAATGCCCTATTTACTTTGAATAAAACGATAGCCAACATCATATTGCTTCTGCTTTCTTAAATAACCATATTCGTTATCCCATTTTCCCGTTTGCAAATCTGCTTGCAAGCGCAATACTCCCTGCTCAACTTCATTAATATCAATAGAAGCAAAAGAAGAAATCCCATTGCGAATATTTATATCTAAATACAATTCCGGTCTTGCCCAACCTACAGCAAAGGAATCTGACAAATTATGCGGCACCCGAAAAGGAATTACATTGACGCTGTTTTCAGTTACCGATTGAATTTCATTACTTAACTTCGATATTGAGATAAAAGTAGATTCAACATCTTCAATTAACGAAGGAAAATATTTAGTTAACCAAAAGCCTGAAATCATTGCTGGGTCGTAAGTAAACACAATGATCTTACCGTTACCAACAACTCTACAAACTTCACGCAATGCTTGTTGATAATCTTGGAAATGGTGTAAAGCAAGCATGATTATCGCTGCTTCTGCTGCGCGATCGCACAATGGCAAATTCTCCGCATATCCATCAATCCATTTAATTGCTGGATGCGATAAAGCCTGATTTCTCATCGTCTCTGAAGGCTCAACCGCAATCACTTCATATCCATACTCCGCTAGAAAAAACGCATAAGAACCAGTTCCAGCACCAATATCCACAATTTTTGAAGCCTGCGTTGACTCCAAAAGGTCTAATAGTTTCCTCGCTATACGCGAATCACTTTTCCGAGTTTTACCGTAGTTTTTGCCAATCTTGTCGTAAAGTGCCATTCATCAATCCCAATTTTTGAACCTAAATGCAGCACTGCACTTAATAATTAGATCCAAGCTGCAAAAAATCGCTTTTTTCTATAGATTTTTAGTCAACCCCTAATTATCTCATAAAAAGCCACCATATTCTTAAATAAAAATCGAAAATCATCATCTGATAAATAAAACTTGTTTAAAACTAAAAATTCATTAAACTTCTGTATTCATATTCCGTTACAAACTCGTTACCTTCCTTCATATAAAAATTTTTATTGACCAAATTCTCAATTAGCTCACGAGATTACAAGACTTTGCGCCAAAATGTGATATTATTATGCTGAGGGAAGCACTTTAACCACTTTTCAATTTATCAAGTAAATAGCCCCTTAATAAGCAGCAGTTAACTTGATTTTTGTAGTACAAAACCTCATAATCGTATTACATAGTTCAAAAATACTATATAAAAACCTTGATGTTCGCATGAAGCAATATTAATTTTGCTGTAATCAAAAATACCAATTCAGGCTAAATGAAATACTGATATTGACAATAAACACCTTTTGTCTTATGTCTTTGTTTGTAGTAAGCGATTAATCGCTTTCTCATTGCAGATTTTATGTTGATGACTCAAAACGATATTCAATTCTTAAACGCTGAGGAAATCTATTGTTCTTCTCAGAATAACTATTGCGCTGAATCTCTTCTAATCCCAACTTGAGAAAATAATCGATTTCTTCCAAAGATAAAGGATATGGTGGCCCGCTTGGTTCTTCAGGAGTATCGCGAGTCACCGTGACAACTAATAACGTTCCTTCTTCGGCAACGAATTGAGCAATAGCTGCCATTACTTGCTCGCGAACTTGTAAAGGTAAAGATTGAATTGTTCTTGCTTCAAAAACAAAGTTAAAATTTCGCTGCCATTTTTTAGTTAAATTTGCATCGAATAAATCCGCAACAACGTAGTTAACAGAAGAATCGGGAAACCTTTGTTTGCACCAATCTATTGCAGTAGGAGAAATATCAAAAGCCGTCACGTCAAATCCTTTCTCTGCTAAGATTTCCGCATCGTCTCCTAATCCACATCCGACAACTAAAGCTTTTATTTTTGAACTTAAATTTTTGCCAAATTGTGGATGTTGATTTAACCAATCTTTGAGATAGGCATTCGCTGTCATATTTGCCCAAGGAACTTGCTTTGAATCTCCTTTGGCTTTTATATATATGTTGTCGAACCAGTTTTGAGTCATTTTAGATTTTAGATTTTAACTCTTTTGGATTTTGGGTTTTAATCTGGCGGTTGAAACCGCGTCTACACAGGCAAAGTCCACCTTCGTGGACTAAACTAATTAATTTATATAACCCGCGCAGGCGGGTTTTGCTTGTGTAGCAGTACCTGGTGCCAGATACTTTCAAAATTTGTTTATCCCAGGCATTTCAATAAAATTGGGCAGTTTTTTAACGCGATCGCACCATTGGTTTATGGCAGGATATTTATCTAACATCACACCACCTTCGGGAGCTAAAGCAATATAGGGAAAACAAGCGATATCGGCAATGGTAGGACGATTCAAAGCTAACCATTCATTTTTAGTTAAATGTTGTTCGATAAGATTTAGAATTGATTCTGCTTTTTTCTGTGCTGCATCAACGTTAATTCCACCAAACTTTGTACCTAACCTTGCATCAGCAGGGCCACGAGCAATTTCGTTTGCTGCTGTTAATAACCATTGAGTTACTTGTGCCATTCCCGCAGCATCGCTAGGAAACCAAGCTTCTCCACCATGTTTTTTAGCTTTTTTAGCTAAGTAAACTAAGATTGCTTGGGAATCTCTCAAAACTAAGTCGTCATCTTCTAATACCGGAACTTGTCCCAAAGGATTTAATTTGAGAAATTCTGGCGATTTGTGTTCTCCAGCCATTAAATCAACTGGGATAAGTTCGTAGTTGATATCCAGCAAGGATAAAAATAAACGTACTTTGTAGCAGTTTCCGGAAAGCTCTAAATCATATAGTTTCATATTCAAAATCTCTTGATTATCTTGTTTTACAGCAGAAGGATAAATTTGGTCGAATTCTAATACGTTGCCATCTGGATCTCGAATAAAACAAACTCGACGACGTTCTCCAAGATATTTTGGCCCTTCGGTAACTTTAATATTTTCTTGCTCTAATTTTTTTAACAATGCATCCAAATCATCTACAATAAAAGCTGGATGAGTAATTCCTGGATACTTGATAGCTTCATCCATGAGAATATTTTTATGACGTTTTACCCCATTGAATATCAGATTAAGATAAACACCACCATCTGTAACTAACTCGCTGGCTTGCTCTTTAGGAAAATACTTCTCTTCAATAAATCCCAGTTTTTCGTAAAATTCTAAAGCTTCAACGCGATCGCTGACACGAATCCCTATATGCTCGTAACCAATTATTTTCATTTACTGTACCGAACGTTCCGTACATAATTACTGTACCGAACAATCGGTACAATGTAAATATGGCGAATAAGTATACGTAAAAATGTCGAAAGAAGAAGCGATTATCAAATTAATTCCAGCATTTAGGAAGTATGGCTATGAAGGAGCAACGCTGACATTGCTTTCAAAAGCGAGTGGTTTAGGTAAAGCAAGCCTTTATCACTATTTCCCTGGTGGTAAATCAGAAATGGCTGCTGCTGTATTTGAATATATTGGGATTTATTTTGGTGAATTGGTGCTGAAGACTTTGCAGGGGGAAGAGAAACCTGCTGTGAAAATTCAAGCTGCTTGCGATAGTTTGCGAGAGTTTTACGATTCTGGGAGAAACTCTTGTTTTTTAGCGATTATGTCTTTTGGTGAAGCGGATAAATTGTTTCATGACAAAGTAAAAGCAAGATTGGAATTGATGGTTGAAAGTTTGGCTGAAGTGTTGGTGGATGCAGGGATTGAAAAGGAGATTGCCCAAATGAGGAGTCTTGATGCGATCGCGACTATTCAAGGTGCGTTGGTTTTGGTGAGAATTTTAGATGATACAGAGCCTTTTGAGAGAGTTATTGAGGGGTTGGTGGGGAGGTTGTTGGGTTGATTTGTGGTTGGTGAATCGTAGCAATTTCTCCAACCGATTTCTCTCCATCAGTTAAAAAGCTTGTAATTACTGTCAGTGCTGGTGTTTTGGAAGCGATCGCTATAATAAAATCAGTATCACGCTTGGAAAAATCAACAATAATGATGCTACCGCGTCAGGCTATGTTAAGCGCGGACACGCTTTCCTAAAGGAAAGGTAAGTCCTGTCTAAAAGGAGTTTTTATTTCTTGAGTATCTATGTACAATACTTAAATAAAACTCTCTACTGCATAAGTAGCAACTTGGGTCATCTATTATAAATATATAAGTAGGTTAGCGTAATTAAACATAACTATGTTTTGTCATTGCGTTCACGAAGTGTTCCCTTTTAGGGAATGGAGGCACGACGAAGCAATCACAACCGTTTCGAGCTTTTTACTTTTCGTTACATAGTTGGTTTTATTACTGCCGACTTACTTAGATATAGTACTAAATATAAAAACCTTCTACGATGAGCGCTGAAACTCCCGTTAAAACAATCTTGGTATTATCAGCGAATCCTAGAGGTACAAGACCTTTGCGCTTGGATGAAGAGATTCGTGAAATTGAGCAGGGGTTACAAAGGTCGAAAAAAAGGGAAAGTTTTGCGTTCAAGTCAGGACAAGCAGTGCGTGACTTTGATATTCATCGCTCTATTTTAGATCACGACCCCCAGATTATTCATTTTTCTGGGCATGGTACGGGGGAACAAGGTTTAGTATTTGAAGATAATATTGGACAACAGAAGTTAGTAGATGCAGAAGCATTAGCTGGATTGTTTGAACTATTTGCATTGCAGATAGAGTGTGTAGTACTTAATGCTTGCTATTCCAAGATTCAAGCCAAGGCGATCGCCCAACATATTGATTATGTTATCGGCATGAGCAAGGAAATTGGAGATGCAGCCGCGATTAAATTTGCGGTGGGATTCTATGATGCTCTGGGTGCGGGAAGAGATGTGGAATTTTCATATAAGCTTGGTTGTAGAGTCATCCGCATGGCAGGAATTCCAGAGCATTTGACACCTCAATTATTTAGAAAAAAAGATTATTCTGGAGAAAATATAGATACAACTCCTTTACCCACTTCACCCCCACAGGATGCTCGCAATACAACCGTTATTTCTCCACCTGCATCAGCAACTACTCCCCTTGTACCTAGACAAGAAGAACCCAATATTGCTCAATATCGTCAGAAAGTTGAAGAATTTGCTTCTGATGGGGTGATTTCTGATATTGAATCCCTTATATTAAATCATTTACAAAACCAGCTAAGATTAACGGATGAGCAAGCGCGTGGAGTTCGAGAGGAAGTATTAGAACCCTACGAAATTTACAAGCAACAATTTGAAAAGAAAGTAGCTGAACAAGGATACCCACTGAGGGAAAAAGCTCAAGCAGAATTAAAAAAGTTGCAAAACTACTACAAAATTAAAGACGAATATATAAATTTAGTAAACCAAGAAGCCGAAAAGCAAGAAGCTGAAAAATTACGAGGACAAGAAGAAAGTCGAAGAATACAAGCACAACAAGAACACGAAAATAACCTACGTCGTTATGAGCAGGAATTGTCTAAAGCATTAAAAGCTGGATATCCGCTAAATGAATTTGTTCGCAATGGATTAAAAAACTTCCAGCAATCTTTAGGACTTACTAATGAAGATGTTGCACCGATTGAACAACGATTGCTCGCACCAAAGCAAACCGAATACGAACGTCAGCAGCAGGAAGTAGAAAGATTAAGGCAACAAAAGCTAGAGCAGCAAAGATTAGAATATCAAAGACAACAAGCAGAATTACAAAGACAGCGAGAACCAAAATCCCCTTCAATTATTCAAACCCAACCATTTGAATTCGAGACAGCCACTTTAACGGTAAAAACCATAACCGAAAAACGTCCTCGGCTATTTGGATTTTTAGAAGACACCTCAACATCAACCTCCTGCGATATTACCCGCAGTCGGGGACGAGCCGAATCTTTCAAAGAAGATTTAGGTAATGGTGTATTCCTAGAAATGGTGGAAATCCCTGGTGGTAGTTTCCTTATGGGTTCCCCAGAAAATGAGTTAGAACGAAGTGACTATGAAAGTCCGCAGCACAAAGTTAATATTAAACCCTTTTTCATGGGTAAGTTTCCAGTTACGCAAGAACAGTATCAAGCAATCATGGGTGAAAATCCCTCACACTTCCAAGGAAAAAATAAACCTGTTGAACGTGTAAGGTGGGATAATGCAGTAGACTTTTGTGGTAGAATATCCAAGAGGACTGGAAAAACCTATCGCTTACCTAGTGAAGCTGAGTGGGAATATGCTTGTCGGGCTGGAACGAGAACTCCATTTCACTTCGGCGAAACTATTACTACTGACCTAGCGAACTATGATGGTAATTATACCTATGGTTCTGGACCCAAGGGTAAGTATTTAGAGCAAACCACAGATGTTGGTAGTTTCCCTGCTAATACCTTTGGGCTGTACGATATACATGGAAATGTCTGGGAATGGTGTCAAGATAGTTGGCATAAAAACTATCAAGGAGCGCCAAATAACGGTAGCGCTTGGAATGATAATGAGAATAATTATCGTCTGCTGCGTGGCGGTTCGTGGCGCCACCTTCCGAGGATCTGCCGTAGTGCGTTTCGCGCTTGGTACGAGCGCGGTAACTCCGACGTCAACTTCGGGTTTCGGGTTGTCGTTGCTTGCTCCAGGGCTTCTTAGCCCTTTGCACTTTAACCCTATTGCCCTTTACACTTCTTTCTTTTTCCCTTAGCCCCGCGCGAAGCGCGATTTTTTTTTGAGGTGCTGGATGGATGATTTATCTATTATACAAAAAACCTACGATTTAATCAAGTGGTATATACCAATATTAAATCGTCTTCCCAGAAAGCATAAATTTACTTTGGGAGAGTGAATGATAGTGAGACTGTATGATTTTTTAGATAACCTAATAATAGCACGATATGCCTTCATTATTTGTGTCATTGCGAGCGACAGCGAAGCAATCTCAACACTTTGGGATTGCGTCGTTTCACTCGCAATGACAAATAAGTAGATGAACAAAAATATTTACCGTCATTACGAGCGAAGCGAAGTAATCCTAGCCCTTGCGATTGCGTCGTTTCACTCCGTTCCACTCGCAATGACAAATATACAATTAATTTTGCCTGAATACTTATCAAACTCGTTTGCTTCTAGATTTTAAGTTAATCAATATCAAACGTTATGAATGCGTCACACACTAGTGACTCTGTAAATTTTTTAAGCATAAAAATTCATGCGAAAAACGTGTTGGTGTTCAAGATATTGCCCTCTCCCCCTTCCCCTCTCCCAAGTTTGGGAGAGGGGTGCCCTTCAGGGCGGGGTGAGGGAGAAAGATTATGGTTGCTACCGGCATAAAACTTGTACTCACGAAGCACGCGGAAATTTTATCAAAGTCAACAGCCTAGTCACACACCCTACAAGAATAAATCTCCCCCATCCCCCCAATGCCCATTGCCCAATCTTTCCCCAAAACCCGCTATCATATAGGCGTTAACTAATTACCAACAGACAAGGGATAGAGTTGTGAAAGTCAATAAGGTAAAGATATTTGCTCTGGTATCGTTTAGCAATATTATGCTTTCAACCCTTTTGATGTCTGTTGGGGTTGCTGGTGCGAAACCTGCTTCTAATTATATTGTTGCTGCTGACTCTTCACGTTATGCAGAAAAAGCAAAGAAAAACCTAACCCCCCAGCCCCCTTCCCTACTAGGGAATGGGGAGAATTTAAAGCCTCTCCCCGATGCCGAGAGAGGTTTGGAGAGAGGTGATTATATAATTGCTCAAGCTTCGACGGAACAGCAAATTGAACAGTTGGAAAGACAGCAGCAAACTACTAATCAATATATAAATCAAACTACTTTCTTATTTAATACGCTTCTCGCTACGTTAGTTGTATTAATGATTGGGGTGATTATTTCTATATTTTTGTTAAGACGTGCGGTGTTTCGGGAAGTTACGAATTTGGTAACTGCTCGTTTTAAGGAGTTGGGGGATTTAGAAGCTAAAATTGCAACTGCTAATAATAAGGTACAAAAACTAATTGAGTCAGCGGAAGATTCTGTTGATGAATTAAACCAAGAAGCCAAAATTCTCAGTGAAGATATTGGAAGTAAGCAACAAGGTTTATCGGTGTTGGTTTCCGATTTATCTGCGTCGAAGCAACAGGCTTTGTCGGAAATTGAATCGCAAATTGCTGTTTTTAAGCAGGCTTTAAATAAGTTAGATACGGAATTTACTGGAAAGCTCTCGGAAGTGCAAGGGAATGCTCAGCAGCAAGGTAATGCGATTATTCAAAATTTGGAAAGGTTAAGTGCTGAATTTTTACCGCAGATGCAGGGGTTGCAATCGGATGTTTTGCAGCAGAAGGATAATGTTGTGGAAACTCTCAAGCACTCGCAGGTTGATTTTGTTAGCGATTTAAAGCAACTTCAATCAGCGGCAGAGCAGCAACGGGATTTGATTTTGGTTTCTCTACAAAGTCTTTCTGCTGAATTTAAACCTAAATTAAATGTACTTGAAGCCGATTTACAACAACATAAGGATTTAGCGGTAGAAAATATCAAGCAGTCGCAAACCGATTTTAAAACTGAATTACAGCAGCTTCAATCGGCGACTCAAGCTCAGCAACAGCAGATTTTACAGAATTTACAGCAGCAAGAAGCGAATTTTGCTCCTCAACTGTCGGCGATTCTGACTCACGTACAATCTCAAAAAGATGCGATTATCGAGAATTTGAAACTTTCCGAAAATCAGTTTGCATCTCAGGTTTCTCAATTACATACCGATTTACAAACGCAAAAAGACGGTACTTTACAAAGATTTGCGGGTACGGAATCCGAATTCGTCACTCAACTTTCCCAACTCCAACAAGATGCTCAACTTTATAAAGATGCTATTTTACAGAATTTACAAAAATTAGAAGCCGATTTTGCACCGCAGCTTGAAGATATTGAAGCCGATGCTAGAGAAAAAGCTGGACATTATAAGGATGAAACGCTGCAAAATCTGGAAAAATTGCGCGACGAAATTAACGTTGAGCTAAAACAAGCTCAAGACTTGATTCAACAGCAAGTTAATTCCACTCAAAATAATGTAGTTAATTTAGAAACTTCCGTTGCTGCTAAATTGAAGGAATCGCAATCGGGTATTCAAGAGCAGAGACAGCAAACTCTGCAAAATTTATCCCAACTGGAAACCGATTTAACCGCGAAATTCGCTGTTTTACAATCTGAAGTACAAATTCGCAAGGATTCCGCTTATGAATTGTTGCAAAATCTGGAAAAAGAAGCCAACAACAAAATTTCAACTTCTACCACCGGAATTGAATCGCAGCAAAATCAAACTTTAGAAAGCTTACAGAAATTAGAAAAAACCGCTCAGGAGCAACTTGCGGCTTTACAATCGGAAATTACCGCTCGTAAAGATTCCAGTTTGGATAAGTTGGATAAATTGGAATCTACTTTAAGCGAGCAATTAAAGTTAGTGCAATCAGATGCGGAAGTTGAGAAGCAGCAGATATTACAAAAACTATCCGAAATTACACCCAGCGAAATCGCTTCCTCTGCCGTTGGCGAAATCTTGCAGAAGCTAGAGAAAGTAGTTGAACCGATAGAAAAACTAAAATCAAATCATCCTCAATTATTTATTAACCTTGACGAATTTGTTACTCAGGGTGATGAATTATTTGCAGCCGGGAATTACCAAGAAGCAATCGAAGCTTATAATAAAGCCTTAGAAGTGCAGCCAGAAAACGATAAAATCTGGTATCACAAGGGTTTAGCGCTGTGGGAATTGAAGCAGTATGAGGATGCGATCGCAACATTTGATAAAGTATTAGAAATCAATCCTTCCCACGCCGATAGCTGGTACCATCGCGGTTTAGCGTTGATGGAAATCAAGCGTTATGAAGCTGCAATTTCTGCTTTTGGTAAAGTTGTCAAAAAGCAGCCAGATAATGAAAAGCTGTGGTTTGTGTTGGGAATGTGTTTGGGAAGAATTAAGCGTTACGAAGATGCGATCGCAGGTTTCGATCGAGCGTTGAAAATTAAACCCGATTACTATCAAGCCTGGGTTGATAAAGGTGTAATTCTAGGTAAATTGCAGCGTCACGAAGATGCATTTCAAGCCTTTGATAAAGCCGTGGAAGTTGAGCCAAGTAACGCTACAGCTTGGATGAATCGCGGTATGGCTTTGGAAATGTTGGAGCGTTACGATGATGCGGTAACTTCCTTTGATAAAGCAATTGAATTTAATCCTACCCCCAAAGCTTATGATAAACGGGGTTATGTTTTAATTGAATTAGAAAGGGATGAAGAAGCATTGACTAGCTTTGATAAAGCTTTAGAAATTGATGAAAACTACGCCAGTGCCTTTTACAATAAAGCGATTTGTTATAGCTATCAAGGTAAAGTTGATCAAGCAGTTGAAACCTTGAAAAAAGCGATTGAATTAAACGAACAGTATAAAGAAAATGCTGTAAACGATCCAGATTTTGAAGCGATTGCCGAAGATGAGAAGTTTAAACAGTTAACAGTTAACAGATTGTAGGTTGGGTTAGGTGCTTTTATAAATATGATTTTCAACCAAGGAATTAGAAATTGCACCGTAACCCAACATTTCCTGTGGTTGTTTCAACAGAGTAAATGTTGGGTTACGACACGATTCAAAGTTATCGTTTTAAATTGAATTAGTTTTAGTGTCTAACCCAACCTACGAACTAACATTATTTGAATTGTTTTAAATTACTGATGTTGGGTTACGACACGATTCAAAGTTATCGTTTTAAATCAAATCAATTTCGTGTCTAACCCAACCTACGAACTTAAGCTTACAAGATAACAGCAATGTAGGTTGGGTTAGGTGCTTCGATCCATATGACTTTCAAACCAGGAATTAAAAATTGCACCGTAACCCAACATTATAATAGGTTGTTTCAAGTAAGTAAGTTGGGTTACGACACGATTCAAAGTTATCGTTTTAAATCAAATCAATTTCGTGTCTAACCCAACCTACGGACTGAGCAATTATCTGTGGTTGTTTTAATTACTGATGTTGGGTTACGACACGATTAAGAGTTATAGTTTTCAATCAAATTAATTTGCGTGTCTAACCCAACCTACGAACTGACTTTTCAATTCGCGTGAAGTTATACAATGAAAGAATAGCTTCTAAATGCTGCGTTCAGCTTAGCCTTTATCTTTTTCAAGCCCGAATCACAGTAATAGCTCGTTGATTTTCAGTATTAACAATTTCCGTTGATAAACGTTCCTCAATTGGCAAAGCATTTTTACGTCTATCAAATATAAATAACCAACCTTCATCTAATCCTAAACGAGCTAAATAGGATTCTAACTGCTCAATTCCATCATTTTGGGGGTCGCGTTTCTTTTCGCGCCATACTTTTAATTCTATTCCCAAAGTGACACTTCTGTAGCGCAAACATAAATCCATTCTGTCACTACCAATTGCATATTCCCTTTCCAAGGTTCCACCACCGTTGACAACGCGATGTAAGAAAGCCATTAATACGATATGGGGTGCAATTTCATGGTAGCTAGCACTTCTTAATAATGGTTCTCCGTGCTGTCGCCAAAATTTGATAAAAGCCTCTAATAAAGCATCTTTATTTAATTCACCTTCAGGAGTCAACCAACTAGGACTGATAAGAGGTAAACTATCTTGAGTTCCTAGAACTAAAACACGGGGGATTACTTCACGGTAAATCGGGTTAGCAATTACTAATCCTCCGGCTGGATCGCGTCGCAATAATCCCAAGTCGATTAAATATTGTCGATCATCGTTGGAAGTATCACCTAATGCCTGTCCGGATAATATTGGTTCGATAATGTTTTTAACTCGTTGTTCTCTGAGTTTTTCTGCAAGGGAATCGAGATGAGTATCTTGACGAGCAATTAATATTTCCTTTGCTTGTAAAATATGCTCTTTTGTAATAGGAATATTCCTATCCTTAACCATTTTTTCTACAACTTCTTTAGCTAATGCATTTACTAACCAAGGTTGTCCCTGAGTTAAATCAAATGCTGTTGCTGTCGCTTCCAGTGTAAAAATTTGTCCTGTTTCTTCTGTATGTTGCTGATATAGTTCTTCTACTTCTGCTGCGTTGAAATTTCTTAGAGTAATAGAACTAACTTTAATATTAAAAGGACTCGCTGTATTTAATCTATCGCTTCCACCAGAAGCAACTTTGTAATCCCTCACATCTCGTAAACCAATCAATCCTACAGAAGAAGGAAAATTTTCTGGACGGATAGGATAACCATCCCGTAATTGTCGCAATACAGAAATTAAAGTATCGTTTTGTAAGGAATCAATTTCATCAATAAATAATACTAAAGGTCGTGGTATATGCTCTGTCCAAGCCTTCAAACTAGCTTGGATTCTTTGTCCTGATTCTTCATAAACCCAAGCAGAAGGTTGTAAATCTTTGGGTAAGCGCACTGAAATTAAATTTCGCCAAGAACCTAAAATTGCTAATTCTGCTGCACTGGGGTCATTGTTAAAAGCACTTCCCACTTCTACCGATACCATAACAGCTGCATAGCGTCCGCTTTTGGTTAATTGTTTAGCTAGTGCTAGCATTGCGGTTGTTTTACCCGTTTGTCGCGGTGCGTGAACGACAAAATAACTTTCTTGTTTGATGAGGGTTTCTAAGTCAGGTAAGCGACTTGTAGCTGGGAGCATATAGTGCTTATCTGATTTACATGGGCCAGCAGTATTGAACCAGCGAGACATTTAATTTTCACCAGTTAGCGGACACTTTGAGTTTAGACGATTTTTGGGAACTATAAATTTAATTTCCCCAAATACGCAGTGATTAAAGTAACATAGAATTACTTATATTCTTTTTTAAAATAAAAACGATGGATTTAACTCAATTGATGTTAATACTGGCAACGGTAGTAGGTGTGGTAGATGGGGAAACGATTCGCGCGAAGAATAGTCAAGGAGAAGCCGCAACTATCAAACTTGCTTGCATTCATATACCGACTCGAAAATCCCGTAGAGAGCAAGCGAATCAAAGATTGCAGCAGCTTTTACCGAAAGGTAATCCCGTGGTTATTCGGTTTGCAGATACATACAAAGAATCGCAAATTGTTGGGGAAGTCTTTTCAAATAATCAATCGATAAATCTGCAAATGGTGAAAGAAGGTAAAGCTGTTGTAGATAAATTATCTGTAGAACAAAATTGTTATGAAAGTAGAGTTCAATTTTTGGTAGCAGAAGCCAATGCTAAACAACGAGGTTTGGGTTTGTGGGAGAAATCTAGATATGTGATGAATCAGTAATCAGTTACCAGTTAGCAGTTAGCTTAGTTAGTAGTAGACATCTCCGAAAAAGAAAAACACCCCTCTCCAAACCTCTCCCCCACAGGGAGAGAGGCTTTAAAACCCCACTTCCCTCCTAGGGAAGGGGGGTAGGGGGGTTAGGTTTGCGTATAAAATGAAACTACCTAAATGTTTTCCGGAGATGTCTAGTGGGACTAATTGTATAAAATAGCAAATGAAATATAGAACCTCACCCTCGCTTTACCTGTGGTAAATCTTTCCCTCTCCTTAGCAAGGAGAGGGTAGGGTGAGGTTTTAAAATAATTACATTAATATTTTCGGTAATTACTGACAAAGGAACTGTATATTTATTTCATACTACTAAATACATATTTAATTGTTCGTAGAAAACTGCAATAGATAACATATTTTTTATACTTTACATTCTTAATAATTAATCCCAAAATTAATTTAGTAACAGAGATTTCATTATGGGAGAACATAAATCGGCTACAAATGAGCGTTTTTTAGTTTGTGGCTTGGGAGGATTGGGGCAGCATTGTGTGGTTGCGCTAAAACAATTTGGAGTGGAGGTTGTCGGAATTGAGCTAGTAAAGCCGAAAAGTTGGAGAATTCCTGGTGTAGATAAGTTGCTCGATGATTTAATTATCGGTGATTGTCGTCAAAATAGCGTTTTTGAACGTGCGAAAATCGAACATTGTCGTGCCGTGCTGATTGTCACCAGCGACGAACTTATTAATGCAGAAACTGCCATCGCTGTAAGACAACTTAACAAAAACGCTCGTTTGGTGGTACGTTCTACAAAGGAAAATTTGAATCAACTTTTGGAAGAGCAGTTAACCAATTTTGTGGCTTTCGATCCGATTCATTTATCAGCAGCATCCTTTGCTCTGGCAGCTTTGGGGGGAGATTCGCTAGGATTTTTTAATTTAAACGGTAATTGGTTGGGAATATTTCAGCATACAGTTTGTCATGGAGATAAATTTTATCGCCGTCAGCTATTTGAGATCAATTCTGGCTCTCGGGAACTGCTTTGTTATTTACCCAGGAGCGATTATACTTTTTATTGCTTTTACGATTGGGATTCTGAAACAGTAATTAAAGAAGGTTCGACTCTTATATATGTCGAACAATTTGAAAGATTGCTGTCAAATCAGCAAAAAAATTCCGGTAATACTGTTCGTAAGAAAAAGCGTATATGGCAAAATCCCAGCGATATTATCAATAAAATTCAAATCAGAAAAAAGTTTTTAGAATACTGGGATTCGGCTTCGCAAATTCGCCGCGTGGTAATTGTTTCTGGTGTAGTTACTGTAGCTTTATCAATTATAGGAACTATACTATTTTACTTTTTAGTTGGAGATTCTACAACTGTAAATCCTTTTTATCTGACAATTAGTTTACTATTAGGTGGATATGCAGATTTCTTATATAGCGTACAGCCAAATGCTCTAATTTTGCAATTTTTAGCCTTAGCATTAGCAATAGCTGGAACTGCTTTTGTTGGTGTATTATACGCTTTAGCTACTGAAAAACTTTTATCAACGAAATTTCTATTTTATAAAAGACGCACTCAAGTTCCGGAAGAAAACCATATAGTAATTATTGGGATTAAAAGAGTTGGAAGTAAGGTTGCAAAATTATTACAGGAATTCAATCAATCTGTAGTAGCAGTTGCCTTAGAAGACGATTTTGATAACAATCATTTCCCGAATATACCTTTATTTACAGGTGATTTAAACGAGTCTTTAAGTAAAGTAAATCTTGCTACAGCCAAAAGCGTAATTGCTACAAGCGAAGACGAAATGTTAAATGTAGAAATGGGGTTAAAAGCTCGCAAAATTAATCCCGAAAGTAGCTTAATCATTCGTACCTTCGGACAGCGTTTAAGTGAAAATTTAGCACAAATTCTACCTAAAGCTCAAATAATATCAGCCTACGCAGTAGCAGCAGAAGCATTTGCAGGTGCCGCATTTGGTGAAAACATTCTTGATTTATTCCGTCTCCACAATCAAACAGTCTTAGTCACCGAATATCAATTTACTGAAGTTGACACTTTAAATGGTTTAATGCTTTCCGAAATTGCTTATGGTTACGGAGTCGTACCAATTCTATATCAAATTCACCCGCTTCCGGCGGAATTAATGCCCAAAGAATACAGAAAAATAGAACCAGGTATCTGCTTAACTGTACTAGCAACCATCGACGGATTGAAAAGAATGGAACAAGGGAGAATTGGTATTTATCCCAAGAATTGGCAAATAGTAATTGAAAGCGCAATCACAGAAGAAGCTAAATTTGAAGGTGCAAATCAAATTGCCAAGATTTCTAACTATCCCCTCGATAAATCTAGAGAATTAATCAATAATTTACCTCAAATTCTACCAGTACCTTTATATAAACTCCAAGCACAACGTTTAATCAGAGTTTTGCAACAGCATCAGGTGATGGCAAGCTTGAAAAAGATTTGAGTAGTTAGGAGATGAGAGTTAGGAGTAAAGTAGGTTAGCGTTGAAAATTGTAGTTATAATTAGAGACTAGGGACTAATAATTAGCCACTATAGCGATAAAGCTTTGAAGCTCATTGATATTTTATTATATAGCTATATTTTTTTCTAACCACTCAATTATATTCGCTTTAATGTTAAGTTCAGTTGACTTTAATAAAAAGTATTAAGTATAGCTTGATTATTACAAATGTGCTGAGTTTAATAATTTTATTGATAATTAAAGCAGCACAATTGAATGAAATTGATACATTTATCTTGTATTGCACTAATTGGGATAGCTATAGTAAATTTTATACCAACTACAGCAATTTCCACGCAGGAGCATAAACAATCTATTCAGAATTTTAGTAGCTTGTGTAAACAGAAACATATTTTAAGTAAAGAAACTAGATATACAGTTCAAGTTTTACTACAAAAAGCTGGTACACAAGATTGCGATCGCGCTCAGCAACAACTCAATAAACGGCAGATACTTGACTTATCTGCCCATAAAATCAGCGACTTGTCACCGCTTGCCAAGTTAACTAATTTGAAGGAACTTTATCTTTCTTATAATCAAATTAGCGACTTGTCACCGCTTGCCCACTTAACTAACTTAAATTTTCTTTTCCTTGAGTCAAATCAAATCGGTGATTTATCTGCGCTTTCGCAATTAACTAATTTGACTTGGCTTTTTGTTGGGGGAAATCCTATTAGGAACAAAATCTGTCCCGTGAAGCCGGAATCTATATGCGAATTTGAGAAAGATCGTGAGGAGGAAATATTAGAGCCTGAAGATTCGGAAATATTTGCGTAACTCTCATAATTGTGATAGAAACTTAAGAGAATTAATGGTCTCAAACCAAGAAAATACTTTATATAAGAGTTTTGTTTCTTCAGCAGGTGATGGCTAGTTTAACAGGACTTACGCAAACCCAAATTTCAATATTTGGGTTTGCGTAAGTTGCGTATTAAAACCATTTGCGATCGCATTTACCGTAGTTTTGATTTGTTGACACTCCCCATCAATAAATTGAAGGGGATTCTTGCTTCATCCGTCCGCCCTAGAAATCTAAATACAAGTATTTAAATCTCCCCGGAAAGGATACGTCCACAAGCTTACACGGACTGCCCGACCGCGTTTGGAATGGTTTATTGAATTTTTTGCTTTGACTCCCATATTTGTGAGCCACTGCGGTGGACGGGTTTCCCGGCATAAAGCAAGTGGCGTACAAGATTTTGGGCTTATTGCCCCCAGGGTTCCGGATCGGGGTCTGTCCGCGCTTACCTACTAGGCTTTTTAAATGTGCGCTTTACCGCTTTAATCAATATATCGTAAAGTCCAATGAGACTGGCGAATAAATTCCAAGGGCGCACTACACCCCCATAATTAAAAATTAGGGGCACTGTGCGCGGTTCCGGTAGAAAGAAACCGTGAGTAGCTAAATGTAAAATACGCCGGTGTTTTTAATTGTTTGATAGCGGTTTCTTTGATTTGGTAGCTTTTTTACCTACGATAATATTTGTCCGCCGGAAAATTTTTTTTTATTTGTCTACCATATAGCTGAAGTTGCTGCGTGCGAGCCAAATTTCAAATTAGCAATGTTATTAAGTTACATCTTCGAGAATTGTGACCAAGTACGATCAATTTAACTAGATACTGGCTCCTCATTAAAATAACTCTTATGACATACGAATCTCGCGCTCAAGCAATCAACCAAATCACCGAGCGCGAACCAATTTCCGTCGATCCTCCTAGTCGTCTTGAAGATATTTGGGCGGTAGATGTTTTTAGCCTCAGCAAAATGAAGCAATGTCTGCCCAAAGCTGTATTTAAGTCGCTGAAAATAACTATTGAAGCGGGCGAAGAGCTTGATGCTTCTATTGCCGATACGGTGGCATCGGCAATGAAAAACTGGGCTATTTCTAAAGGTGCGTCCTACTATGCCCACGTTTTTTATCCTATGACTAATGCCACCGCAGAAAAACACGATGGGTTTATCTCTACTCAAAGTGATGGTACGGCGATCGCCGAACTTGCTGGCAAGCTTTTAGTTCAGGGCGAACCCGATGGTTCATCTTTTCCTAATGGCGGCATTCGCTCTACTTTTAAAGCAAGGGGCTATACGGCTTGGGATGTGACCAGTCCTGCCTACCTGATGGAAACCGACAACGGGGTAACTCTTTGCATCCCCACCGTTTTTGTTTCTTGGACGGGTGAAGCCTTAGATAAAAAGACTCCTTTGTTGCGCTCGCTCGCGGCAATGAACAAATCGGCTAATCGGGTATTAAAGCTGTTGGGGAACAGCAATATTGGGACCGTCAACTCTAGCTGTGGTGCGGAACAAGAATACTTTCTAGTTGACGCGCATTTTGTGTGGAGTCGTCCCGATTTATTATTAGCGGGCAGAACTTTGTTTGGCAAACCTCCTGCTAAGGGTCAGCAGTTTGACGACCACTACTTTGGGGCAATTCCCGAACGAGTTCAGGTCTTTATGCAGGATGTGGAACAGAAAATGTACCGCTTGGGCATTCCTGCCAAGACCAGACATAACGAAGTAGCCCCCGGTCAGTTTGAAATTGCGCCTATTTTTGAAGCGGCAAACGTAGCCTCCGACCACCAGCAGTTGACTATGACTTTGCTACGTCAGACTGCTAAAAAGCACGGCTTTGTCTGTTTGTTGCACGAAAAACCCTTTGCTGGCATTAACGGTTCCGGTAAGCACGTTAACTGGTCTGTCGGTAACTCAACTCAGGGAAATCTACTCGATCCTGGTGACTCTCCCCACCAAAACATCCAGTTTTTGATTTTCTGTGCGGCCGTAATTCGCGGCGTACATCAGCATGGAACTTTGCTGCGGGCGGTAATTGCTAGTGCCGGTAACGACCATCGCTTGGGTGCGAACGAAGCGCCTCCCGCGATTATGTCGGTTTATTTGGGTTCTCAGCTAGAGGAACTATTTAATAATATTGCTAAGGGAGAACTGAACGACCAATATAGTCGCAGCGGCATAATGAACCTTGGGGTAGATACTCTGCCAACGTTGGCAAAAGATGCGAACGATCGAAACCGTACATCTCCCTTTGCTTTTACTGGCAACCGTTTCGAGTTTCGGGCAGTCGGTTCGAGTCAGTCGGTTTCAGGCCCCCTAATTGCGCTCAACACCATGCTAGCCGATTCTTTAAGCGCGATCGGCGATTTGCTAGAAGCAGAATTGGGCAAAGGAATAGAAATTGAAGATGCAGTAGTTACTGTTATTCAAAAAATAATGGGCAAACACGGTGCGGTTATCTTTGGTGGCGATGGCTACTCGGAAGAATGGCACAAAATGGCTGTGGAAGAAAGAGGTTTGGCTAATTTACCCACCACTGCTGATGCTTTACCCGTACTAAAAGAGGAAAATACCAAAGAACTGTTTGAGAGAACTGGAGTTCTTTCATCCGCCGATTTGGAAAGCCGCTTTGAAGTCTATGCCGAGCAGTATATTCTCTCGATTGAAATGGAAGTTAAGTTAGTCACCGATATGGCTAAGACAGTAGTGTATCCTGCGGCAATGCGCCACTTAGATAATATTGCTACTACCGTCACAAATCTAGAACAAATGGGCATTCATCTCAATCGAGACCATATTAACGGCGTTGCCTATTTGACTAACTCTTTGACCGACAAGATAGATAAGCTACAATCGGCGACCGCCAAGTCGGATTTTGGCACTACTGAAGAACATATGCAGTATTACGCTACTACTCTATGTCCTTTGATGAAAGATGTTCGGGCTGACGTTGATGCTCTAGAAGCGGAAGTTGCCCTGGATCTGTGGCCCCTACCAACTTATCAAGAAATGCTGTTTATCAAGTAGTCTGATCTCGCAATATATGCTTGTTTTTTTGCAATTTTAAATCTATTCTAAGGTCGCCGCCAAACGCGACCTTTTTTTTGCGTTTGCTGATAAACAAGAGAAAAATTGTATAAAAAAGTACTTGCTTACCTATGATTGAGTATATTTTTGTTCGAGATATAGATTGCTGATATTAGCTACTTTGTGATGAATAAAGCGATGCCAAATTATTAGACATCTCCGAAAAAGAAAAAAGACCTCTCTCCCCGTGGGAGAGAGGCTTTAAAACCCCACTTCCCTGATAGGGCAGGGGGGTTAGGTATGCGTATAAAATTAAACTATCTAAATGTTTTTCGGAGATGTCTATTTTAGGTTAGTAAAGTTTGATTGACGTGAAATCTTGCACCATTGTTGTTAAGCCCATATGCCCACCTTGAAATCAATTTCAAGGCTAATATACTAAGTACGTTAAAACGCACTAAAAGCCTTACCCAGTCGTCTTTAGACGACTTTATATATGAGCCTGGGAATTTATTCCAAGGCGGTTGTTGCAAATGGTGCAAGATGTGAAATTGACTGGACAATACTCCCATGCCCAATCCCCCATTCCCAATCCCGCAATAGTTAGCCACTTTATCAAAGAGAGCGATCAATCCGGATTGCTAAATATATTTTGGATTGCTATACTTGTACAACAAACAGTACAAGTGTGAACTAGATGAAAGTAGTGTCTTTTAGCGAAGCAAGAAGTAATCTCAAGACTGTTTTAGATCGAGTTGTGCAAGATGCCGACTATACTATCATCACTAGACGGGATGCGGAAGATACCGTAGTGATGTCGCTAGAGTCATTTAATAGCTTGATAGAGACGGTTCATTTACTTAAATCTCCCGCCAATGCCGCTCATTTAGAGCGCTCTATTGCTCAGTTTAAGCAGGGTAAAGTAGTAGAGCGAAATTTGTTGGATGACTAGATTAGCATGGACGGATGAAGCTTGGAACGATTATCTATATTGGCAAGGGCAAGACAAGAAAACATTAAAACGAATTAACAAATTAATTAAGGCAACAATGCGATTACCGTTTGAGGGAATCGGAAAACCAGAACCACTCAGAGAGAACCTAGCTGGTTTTTGGTCGCGCCGAATAGATGATGCGAATCGGTTAGTATATGTAGTGGATGACGAGCATTTAACGATTATTTCTTGTCGATACCACTATAACGAGTAACCTATTTATTTTGTTAAATTACCAATGCCCTATCCCCCCCTTCGGGTATCTCCTCCGGAGACGCAATACCTACGGTACGCTCCGCTAGGCGCTAACACCACTTCTCTCGTACTGCGGGAAGACGACCCACGAGAGTGGCTCCGGAAACCGACACCCCCAACTAGACTCACCGCCGTGAGGTGAGCTAAATTTTGGGTTTTACGTAAGTATTATTACAATATGTTAAGCTTTTTTTGGCAATAAATTGGTAATATTACTGAAAATAAACTGTTAATCCAATTTATTGTCAGTATGAGTGATACCAAATTTTGGAAAACTGCTTATCAGCTATTCAAGCCAGAAAAAGCTCTTGCGACACCTGAAGACCTGACAAATTTCTACGTACAAAGAGATAACAGTCCAGTAGATAATTTAGTCAGTTTGCTGGCAATGGAGGATGATCCAGCAAAATTTTTACTCGCTGGTCATCGTGGTGGTGGCAAAACTACTGAGTTACGGCGATTACAACAAAATTTAGCTGATGATTACACTGTTATTTGGATTGATACGCAAACTGCTTTAGATAGATATAATATTGGCTATGCGGAAGTTATAGTTCTTATTGGTTTAGAAATTGCTAGTCAAGCAATTCAATCCAATTGGTTATCTAATAATAAAGATGAATTATTAGAGGCTTTGCAAGATAGCCTTAAAACTGTAGTCTATCAAAATAAAGCAAGTGATGCTGATGGTGTACAACTACCAGAATTTCTTACAAAATTAGGGTTGGTTCTTAAGCGCGGTTTAACAAGAGAAGTTACTAAAACAGTTAATGTTCGTCCTTTATTAAGCGAAATTATTGTTAAAGTTAACGATATTATTGAGGCTGCGGAAAAAGAACGAAAACAAAAGTTACTGATAATTGTTGATGGTTTGGATAGACATGACCAAGTAACTGCCTTAGAGATGTTTTCTAGCCCGCTATTAATAGAGTTAAACTCTCATATTATCTATTCTATTCCTATATCTTTACGATATTCTCCCAGTTTTCGTCAGCCGATGGAAAGCTTTCAAAAATGTTTGGATTTAAATAATCCTCCCGTATTTGAATGCGATGATAATTTATGCCCTACTAATAATCCTAATAAGGAGGGCAGAGAAATTTTAATTCATCTTATTAAAAAACGTCTTGTCAGCTTAGGTGATAGCCATAAGGGTTTATTTAATCCCGATGCTTTAGAATTAATTTGTGAAAAAAGTGGTGGTGTAATGCGAGATTTAGTTAGACTTGCACGTACTACCTGTGAAATTGGATTACGAAAAAAAACGAATTTTGTCGATTTAGAAACTGCACGTGAAGCAGTACAAGAAGTACGTAGAGAATATAATTTAAGTGACTACCACTATTCCGAACTGGATGAAATACATAAAACAGGGAAATTAACTACTAAAACTCATAAGTTACCTAATAAAGGTGAGTTTATTATTTGTGACGAACTTTTACAAAATAAGTTAGTCTTAGGTTATTACAACTCAATGCAGCAATCTTGGTTTGATATTAATCCTATCTTGCTCAAAGATTTACAGCGTTGGCAAGTCAAAAGTTTTTAGACAATATTAGTTAGAAATAAATATAAATTATGTTATCTCAGGAATCTAATTATTCTCTAACTGAAAATGATAAAAATGAATTAGATAAGTTACGTAATCTATTAGAGCTTTCTAGCGGTACAACAATAGTATTTGCGGTAACACCAGAGGTTAGTCCACAGCATACAGTAGCCAAAACTCTGCATGAATATTTAGAAACTGCTGATGAAAGTTTTGATGTTTATAACTTTTTTTATAGCGAAGACTCCTTTCATAATTTTCTATATAGCTTAGACGATAACAAGCAGGTAAATAGCGAAACTAAACGCAAACTGGTTATGGCATTTGGAATTGACCAATTACCTACACCGCGCTTAGTTAAAGAAATGAAGCAATTGAATTTGGGTAGGGAAGAACTATTTGGGAGAAACTTAGTATTAATTTTATGGCTGAATAAAAATAAGTTTTTAGATGAATTTCGTCAGCGTGCGCCAGATTTTTGGGATTGGCGAGAAAAGGTAGTTGAATTTGAAACACGTAATCCTTTACTTTATCCCTATTTAGAATGGCTAATTGCTGAGAATTCGTATCTTAAAATGAGCGGCATAATGCAGGTGAATCGTCAAGTTGATATCTTTCTTGACCAAGTTTATGTTTCCCTGCAAGCACAATGGCGAAAACATATTACGGAAACCTCTGAAGATAGTCTACGAACTATTCAGACAGTTAGTATTTCGCAATCTCAAACTGATAATTTTGATGAGATGGGTATGGTTCAAGATGACTTGGATGAAACCTACGGTTACGAAACACTTCTGGAAGATTCAATACCTGTTGCTAGCACCAAAACTGTTACGCAAAAAATTACATTATCCCAAGCAGTACGAGAAAATTCTTATAGTGTAATTTTAGGCGCTCCAGGTGCGGGGAAGACTACTCTTCTACGTTATTTAGCATTACATTTTGCAAAAGCCAAAAGAGATAATCGGGAAATAGTAGTTGTTGGGGAAGAGAAAGAAGAACTAGGTAAAAATTTGTTACCAGTTTTCTTTCGTATTGCAGACTTTTCAGAGCAACTCAAACAACAGCCAGATTTAACCTTGCTTGAATATCTGCGGCAATTCTACCGTCAATGGGAGGCTCATTTTCAGCCAGACGAAGAAATAGGAACTCACGAAGAAGTCGCGGAGTTTCTTTTACTTAGAATGCGTCAAGGGCAATGCTTGATGTTGCTCGATGGCTTAGATGAGGTATTTGACCAGCAAAATCGCAAGCAGATTGTAAAATGTATTAATCAGTTTGTAGATGAATTTCCTAACAATAAATTTGTAATTACCAGCCGTATCGCAGGCTATAGCGATGTGCAATTAAGCAGTCGATTTGCAGAATTTACCATTGAAGACATGGATAGCGAGCAGGTAGAACGATTCCTGTATCGCTGGTGTCATACAGTTGAAAAAGCGCAACAGCCAGATGCTAGTGAAGAGCAATGGCAAAGGAAAGCAGATAAGCAAGTACAAGATATTTTACAGTCTACTGAAGACAACGAGGGCGTAAAGCGTTTAACAACAAACCCCCTACTATTAACAATTTTGGCGCTCATTCACCGAAATGGCGATCGCCTTCCCAACCGTCGAGTTAAACTCTATGAGTTAGCGGTGCAAACTTTGACAGAAGATTGGCAACTCAGCAAGAAATTGCCAGATGCACCAAAAGTAATGTTAAAGGAAACGGAAGTAGTAGAACTTTTAGCACCCTTAGCATACTGGATGCATGAAGAAAAACCTTCTGGTGTAGTTAGTCAGGAAGAAGTAGAGCAAAATTTAGCTTTAAAACTCGCAGAAATAAATGATGACGATCCAGAATCCGAATCCGTGCGTCAAGCTGTAGGAGAATTTCTGCGAAAAGTGCGGGAAACCACGGGTTTATTTGTGGAAAAAACACCTGGGTTTTATGGTTTTATGCACCTGACGTTTGAAGAATATTTTGTAGCTCGTTATATTGCGGATAATGACCAAAGTGATATTTTACAACTAATCAATAATCATCTACATGAGCCGCGCTGGGATGAACCAATTTTATTAGCTTTGGGATATTACGGAGTTCATTTTCCCAGACAGGTTAAGAAATTAGTAGAAAAGCTGTTTAATAATTTGGAAGATTACCAACCAGCTTTACAAAATGGTGAGATACGAATTAAAAATTCCTCATCTGACAATCCAGTTATTTCTTACTTCAAAGAGCAAGATGAGTCAGAAAATAATTCTCAAGAAGTAGATTTTCAATTGAAGGATTTGCTGTTTGGAGGACAGGTGATTGCAGAAATTGAAGTTAATAGTGTTTTTCGTAAAAAACTTATTCGTAAATTAGTCATTACTTGTCTTGGTATAGATGCTGATAACTTTGGAGATGATACGACTAAGCAATTATTAAGATTATTGCGTAAAATAGAACAGTTTTATCAAAAAAATGAAGTCTTAGATTTATTAAAAGAATCTGCTAATGACTCAACATTATCTGAAGAAATTCGTATTGCAGCAAAAATAGCGATTCTTTATGTTGCTTGTAGCAACTCAGCAGGATTGGTTGATTATGTGAAAGAATTTGTTAATGAATTAGAACCCTTCTTATTTTTTTGTACTATTTTTTATGTTCAAACTTTAGGTCAAGACATAACAGATGCTCTCGAAGCTAGCCGACAGTACAATTTAGCTGAAAAAGGATGTCAAACAGCATTAACTTTTCTTAGAGGAGTATCTTATATTCGTAAAGATAAATATGATTTAGCTATATCTATTTTAGAAGAAACTAATAAGCAGTCTAATAAGAGTCTTAGACCATTTATTGATTGGGGATTAGCATTTTGCTATCAAAAAAACAAAGAATATGAAAAAGCTAATGAGTATTATAATAATGCAAAAATATCTAATGACTTTATAAATAGCGCTTATTTCTGGTTTTCCTGGGGTAAATGTCAATTAGATTACAGAAAATATGAAGAATCACTAAAATATTATCAAAAATCACTATTTATTATAAAAGAATTGGGTAACTTAAACTATGAAGCACCTGTTATAAATATTATTGGTCATTTATATCAAGATTGGGGTAAATACGAGCAAGCTATTGATTACTATCAACAAAGCCGTGAACTTTATCAGCAATTAAGTAAAAATAGTAATGTCGCTAGTCTGTGGTATAGTCTAGCTAATTGTTATCGCTTATGGAGCAAATATGAGCAAGCTGTTGAATGTCAAATTGAGTGTTTAACAATTCGTCAACAGTTAAATGATCAAGTTAATATTGCTGATGCATACTATCAGCTAGGAAGGATTTATAAAGACTGGGAGCAATACCAACAAGCTATTAATTACTATCAAGAAAGTAAAGATATTTATCAACAATTGGGTCGAAATAAAAGTGTTATTAACCACTGGTCTCGTCTGAGTGAATGCTATCTTTCATGGGGTAAATATGAGCAAGCTGTTGAATGTCAAAATCAGTGCTTAACAATTAGCCAACAGATAAACGACCAAGCCGGTATTGCATTCGCATACTTTCAACTTGCAAGAATTTATCAAGATTGGGATAAATACGAACAAGCTATTGAATGTCAAAATAAAGATTTAGAAATTAGTCAAAAATTAGATAACCAAACTAGTATTGCTAGTGCCTACTACCAACTGGGAACAATTTATCAAGATTGGAATAAATACGAAAAAGCTGTTAATTGCTATCAAAAAAGTAAAGATATTTATCAACAATTAGGTAAGGATATAAATGTTGCTAGCCAGTTTAACAACATAGCATATTGCTATCGCTTATGGGACAAATACGAACAAGCTATTGATTACTATCAACAAAGCAAAGATATTTATCAACAATTAAGTCGTGATAAAGATATAGCTAGCCAATGGTGTTTGCTAGCCAACTGCTATCGAGATTCAAAAGACTATAAAAAAGCAATTGAGTATTACCAACAAAGTCTCGTTTTGTACCAAAAGTTAGATCAATATCAAAGCATAGCTAAGCGTTATCAGCAAATTGCTGACTCTCAAATATCATTAGCAAAAAATATTTCAAATCAAACAGAAATATCTGAATTACTAACACAAGCTGAAGAAAACATAAATCAAGCCATAAAAATAGATATTAAACGTGAATATAAGAAAAACCTCGCTTACGACTATGTAGTTGTCAGCTTGCTCTGTTCGGAGTATTTGCGCTTAACACCTAATGACTCGTTAAGACAAGAAAAAATTACCTTATTTGAAGAATATTATCGTAAGAGTTTTACCCATTTTGATGAACTAGGGCAAGCAATTAAAAAATCAGGACAAGCTCTCGATATTGCTCGCGCTTATTTAGAAGTGGAAGCTCTAGAAAATCTTGAAAAAAGCGAAGAAATAGCCAAGGAATCTTTGCAAATCTTTCAAGAGTATAATCGCCGAAAACTAGAAGCTAAAGCACGTAAATTACTGGGTGAAATTTATCAGAAACGCGCTCACAAAAATCAGCCAGATGCGGAGTCTATTGCTACCCAATTTTTATCACAGAGTCTGCAAATTTATCAAGATTTGGACTTGCAAGAAAAAGCGTTAGAGGTAGAGCAAATTCTGTATTCTAATTAATTTTAAGGAAACATAATCATTACCTAAATTAAAATTACCTCTATTTCTATCTTGCCGCGATTTTTTTTAATTGACTTGAGAATTGGGAATTAAAATTTCTACCCCCTCTCCCCCCTCTCCCCCCTCTACCCCCTCTCTCTTCTTTCCATTACCAATTCCCAATCCTAAATCGAACGATCCAAATTATAAGCAGCACTAATTAATGCTAAATGCGTAAAAGCTTGGGGAAAGTTTCCTAGTGCTTCGCCGCTTGTACCAGTTTCTTCTGCATACAATCCTAAATGGTTGGCGTAACTCAACATTTCTTCAAATATCAATCTTGCTTTATTTAACTTTTCGGAATCTCTGCCTCTTCCGGCACGAGTTAAGGCTTCTACTAACCAAAACGTACACAAGTTAAAACTTCCTTCTTCACCATCTAAGCCGTCGCTGTAATCAAGAGTATTGTAACGATATACCAAACTGTTGGATAAAAGCCCGCCTTCTTGTGGCGATCGCATGATTGCATCGAGTGTTTTGAGCATTCTGGGGTCGGTTGGTGACATAAAAAATACCAGGGGCATGATGAGATTGCTGGCATCTAAGGTATCGCTGCCATAATACTGCACAAAGGCTTGTTTATCTTCGCACCATCCGTTTTCCATGATATCAAGGTATATTCGATCGCGAACTTCAAGCCATTTTTCGCGATTTGCGGGGAAGGAGCGTTTTTCTGCTAAACGTAAACCTCTATCTACTGCTACCCAACACATTAATTTTGAATATACAAAGTCTTCTTTTTGATCTCTGGTTTCCCAAATACCGTGGTCTTGTTTTTGCCAGTTGTCGCAAACCCATTCAATATATTTACTCAAATTAACCCAAGTATCGTAAGATACCGGCGTTCCATACTTATTAAATAGATACACCGCATCCATCAACTCGCCATAAATATCAAGTTGGATTTGATCGTAAGCACCGTTACCAATACGAACGGGAGAAGAACCCTTGTATCCTTCTAAATGGTCTAAAGTTTCTTCTTTAAGATTTTTTCTCCCATCAATACCGTACACTATTTGCAATTGTGAATCTTCTTCCAAATGCGACGGACAAAGCGATATAATCCAATCGATAAAATTACCCGCTTCCTCCGTAAATCCAAGCCGCATCAAACCATAAAGGGTAAAAGCAGAATCGCGAATCCAGCTATAGCGATAATCCCAGTTACGCTCGCCACCCAAAGCTTCGGGTAAACCGCAAGTTGGTGCTGCTATAATTGCTCCGGTAGGTTCGTAGGTAAGCAACTTTAGCATTAACGCCGAACGCTCTACCATTCCTCGCCATCTACCTTTATAGGTACATTTAGAAATCCAGCGCCGCCAGTATTCTATAGTATGTTCAAACATCTGCGTAGTTTCTTCTGGGTTCAACGGTAAACCGCAACCTTGCTCGCATTCAACTTCTCGCAATATAAATACCGCAGATTCTCCCTCTTTTAAACTGAATTCAGTAAAAACTCCGTTGTCATCCTGCTTTAGAGGGATATCAGTCACTAATCCTAAATTTAACTCGGCAGATTTGAAAATAACCCCACCTTCAGTAAGCTTTGTTTCATGCTTATCGCGAGCGTAATTAAAAGCAGGCTGACACTCCATGCGAAACTTCATACTATTCCGCACGCAAGTTACTTTCCTCACTAACCAGTGATAACCTTTTTCATCAGCAGATAAACCTACAGGCATAAAATCAATAACTTCCCCAACACCGCAATCTGCAAGGAAGCGCGTGACTAAAACATTAGTTTCGGGCCAGTAAAATTGTTTATGATTATCTTTACAAAGTGTAGGGGAAATGCTGAAATGTCCGCCCTTTTTTTCGTCGAGGATACCACAGAAAACGCTTGGTGAATCATGTCTGGGGTAGCAAAACCAATCGATTGAACCATTCTTCCCCACCAAAGCAGTGGTATACATATTGCCGATAATGCCGTAATCTTCGATTGGTTGATAACCCATAAAATAATTGCTAATTTGTAATTTGTAATTTGTAATTGATTAAGTAGTTCGACGTGAATAAATATAGTTGTAATTTGTCATTGCGACGAGGTAAGAGGAAGCAATCTCAACCGTTTCGTACTTTTTACATTTTGTTACATGGTTGGTTTTATTTGTGCCAACTTACTTATTAAATTTGAAAAACAACAGCCAGAATTGATTTTAAGTAGTTAACGATAAAAACACTTCTTCCTATTGATTTTATTTAACTTAACCAAAGATAGATTATAACTGCTAACTGCTCACTGTTCGCTGTTTTCACCCGAAATTTTCATCGCTTCATCAAGTGTTGCTTCGGGATCTTTTTGTTTAGCACCTTTGATATAATTAAGCTTTAATTCTTCTAATAAATCAGAAATCAACGGTTGTAATTCTTGTTGAAGCTGCTTGTCTTGAAGTTGTTTGCGTAAAGCGACTCGAAAATTCTGAGTTAAATTCTCGAATAGTAAACGCCCTTCGGTATCGGCATAGGAAGAAGCTAAAATTTCATAAGTAGCTTCAGCGATATAATCGGCTAATTGTTCGCTTAATTCTGCGGGAATCATATTCATCCCCGGTATATTTTGCAATACTTGATAAAAATCCGATTCTTTCAAAGCACCTTTGAGACTGTGTTGTAAAAACACTTCTACATCTGGCTGAATTTCCGGTAAAACTCTGTAGATAACTAATTTTAGTACGCGATCGGTAATTGCATCAAAATTATCAACTTCACCAACTTTTAGATAATCTTTTGGTTGGAATAAAGAACTTACTGCATTTCCAGTTTCGATTGCTTCTTGAGTTTGATTAATTAACCGTACCATTAAAAACATTGATACGCGATTAGCTAAATAAGCAATGGGTTCGTAAGTAACTTGTTCTAAAATCCGTTCGGTATTAATATAGCTCGATCTATGTAATCCATTGGCAACACTACTTAATCAGCTATCAGGGCAATGGACGCTTTATATTTTATGTGTCCTGTATGCAAGTGGTTCTCTGCGCTTTGGGAAATTGAGAACCAAAGTTGATGGAATTTCAACTAAGGTTTTAACAGAACGATTGAGGATGTTAGAAGCAATCGGAATGATTCACCGGCACTATGAGCCAACAATTCCCCCAAAAGTTACCTATAGCTTGACTAATCGCGGAAAGGAATTATCCGGAACGCTTGAAGATTTGTGCGAACTTGCTTCCCGGTGGTATGGAACTGAAGAAACAGGTAGTAGTACTTCGTCACATTAATTATGAGGGGTACTAATTCAGTCCTATTCATAGGACTTTTGCTATTAGACAGGGACTTACAGTCCCTGGCGGGTTAGATACACACCCAGCAAAATTAATGTGGTGGAGTACAGTGGTGCGTTTGATTAAATCTGATGGGTTTTTACCGTAACCCGACTGGGGTTGCAAACCCCACTCTAATAGCTAAAGTCATATAAATATGACTAGGGAATAAGCTATCAAAATTAATGTGGTTGAGTACTAGTAGCGATCTGTCCCATTAATTACGATCGTGCGTTGCAATTTATTTCCAATGCCCAATCCCCCATCCCTAATTCTCAACTAAATCACTACTCACTCTGCATCCGGGGAATCTGTACCCCTAGAGCCACCATTAACACTGCCATATAAGATGTCAGCGACAACCACAGCAAATGATTATTCTGAAAATACCAAGCTATTCCAGCTACGGGAGTAAACCCCAATCCCAAAGCAATCAATGCAGAATTACGCAGTCTTTTTCCTTCTTTTAATCCAACTGCATAGCCTTCAAACATGAAAGCAACAGCACCACAAGTTAACAGCGGTAACAGCCAATCCCTATAATTAACAACCGATTGACTGATATCTGTATGACTGGTTAGTAAACCAAAAATCGTTTGTGGAAATAAAATTGTTACCAAAGCGAATATAGATGCAATTAACACGCCGGTGAATATAGATACTTGCAATAACGGTATCATCTGTTCGGTTTCTTTTTTACCTTTGAAATTACTAATCAAAGATTGAGTAGTTAAACCGATACCGTTAACCGTAAACTGACTTAACAGCACAATTTGCAGCAGCAATCCGTTTTCTGCAATCACCTCATTTCCCATCGCTGCGCTGAGATTGGTAAAAATAGAATAAGCGGTAATCATAGCTAGATAGCGAATGAGAATATTGCTTTTAAGTACTACACTCGCTTTGAGAGCTTGCCAATCAAAAATATCTTTAAATACGGGTAGTGCTTTCTTTTGTAAACTAAAACCGACTCCAATCAGCGCCACAAACAATGCTAAATAATGACTCAAAGCCGTAGCCAATCCCGCTCCCGTGCTTGCCCAGCCCCATTTAATAATCGTGAAATAATCTAAAACCACATTAGAAGCATTGCCTACAAAAGAAATCAGCAATACTAAAAAGTTCATCTCCCTTCCCAGAAACCAACCAATCAGCACAAAATTAAGTAAAACCGCAGGTGCAGCCCAAATGCGAGCATTAAAATAATCTATACCGAAAACTTCAACATCGGGAGAGCCAGCTAAAATCGTAAAACCAAACTTTTGGATAGGGTATTGCAGAATTAGGATAAAAAGGGCGATCGCCAAAGCAATTAAACTACTCCGCAATAAAGCCAAAACTATCCCCTGCTCATCATTTTCTCCCACAGCTTGAGCGGTAATAGCATTAGTACCGTTTCTAAAAAACTTCAAAATTCTGTAGAGATAATCAAACAAAATGCTCGCTAAAATTACCCCTGCCAAATGACGAATATCAGCCAAATGCCCAAGGAAAGCAGTATCAACTATTCCAGATAAAGGCACCATCATATTCGAGATAATACTTACAGATGCCAATCGGTAGAAACGAGGTAAAAAGCTGCTGTAGCGAGATGGAAGCCTGAAGGATAAATTTGATGAACCCATAAAAAAGGTGTTTTTTGTTGATAGCTTTGAACGGTGATGGGATGCATTTTTTGCAGAAGCTCAAAGCAATAAACGTCTACTTCAATTAATCTATGCTGAATTGAAATAGATAAAAGTTACAAATTGGCCATAAAAAGAAATAGAAATAAAAACCTAACCCCCAACCCCTTCCCTACCAGGGAAGGGGAGCAATAATTAAAGCCTCTCTCCTATTAGGAGAGAGGTTTGGAGAGAGGTTAACAAAATGTAGTGCATCCTCAAAATTCAAGGCAAAGTCAAAATTTCCACACCATCATCGGTAACTGCAACAGTATGCTCAAACTGGGCCGATAATTTCCCATCTTTGGTAATTACAGTCCAACCATCTTTGAGAAACTTGAGATCGTAACTTCCTTCATTTAACATCGGCTCAATGGTAAAAACCATTCCCTTGCGTAACTTCAAACCCGTACCTCGTTTACCATAATGAGGAACTTGAGGTTCTGTATGAAACTGCCTACCAACACCATGTCCAACCATATCTCTTACTACTGAGTAGCCATTACCTTCAGCATATTCCTGAATCGCAGCACCAATATCGCCAATTTTTCCACCGGGCTTAACTTCAGCAATTCCCCGCATCATTGACTCTCTAGTAACTTCCACTAGCTTCTTTGCCTTATCCGATACCTCACCAACAAAAAATGTTCTAGAAGTATCGCCATGATAGCCATCTAAAATTGGAGTCACATCAATATTTATAATGTCTCCTTCCTTAAGAACTTGCTTTAAGCTAGGGATTCCGTGACAAACAACTTCATTAACGCTAGTACAAACGTGACCTGGATAAGGGCGATGATTGGGAGGAGCATAACCTATAGTCGCGCTTATTGCACCATTTGCTTTCATAAAACGCGCCGCTTCATCATCTAAATCCTTCGTGCTGACTCCCGGTTGCACCATCGGTTCGAGATGATCGAGGAGACTTGCAGCCAGCTTCCCGACAACGCGCATTTTATCTAACTCCCTAGATGAAAGCAAGACAAGGGCATTCCTATTTTGTTTCTTATTTCCACCTATTGAAAGTAAGTTTTGATTGTTCATATTTAATATCTAAAATTTACGTTTTACGTTTTTACGTTTAGAGATGCTATGCTATGCTAGCACAGCAAGGACTAGCATATTGCTTGTATGCTGGGTGTAATAAATATTAAACATAAACATAAAACTAATTTAATATGGGCGGTAAAACAAATTTAGATAGAGTAGTTACTTATATTCCTCCCGAATGGAAGAAAGAACTAGAAGAATGGGGAGAAGCAGACGAGCGTTCTGTTTCCTGGTTAGTTGCGAAATTGATTGATAAAGCTTTGCAAGAACGTCGAGAGCAGCAAGATTCAGCAAAAGTGGTAAATATGCGCTGAGGGGATTTTGGATTTTGGATTTTAAACAGGATTTATGCAAATAATATCAGGACTTACGCAAAGCCCCCCAATAAATCGGGGGGTTGGGGGGATTTTAAATGTCTGGAACACTGTATCTTCCGTTATTGCTGCGTAAGTCCTAAATATATTTCTTCTGATTGTAGAGTGTGTTAGGGGATTGAAAATCATGGAAAAACGTGTTTGCCCCCAATCATAAATCCCTCTCCCCCAACCCCTCTCCCAAGCTTGGGAGAGGGGAGCCGGAGGCGGGGTGAGGGCTACGCTTGTGTGGCATAGAAGTTGTATGAACAAAAACTGTGAAAATCCTATCAAAGTCAACAGCCTAGTCACGCATTATCTGTAATTTGCGATCGCATCGTATCTCGAAGTTGCTCAAAAATGCTTTTTTGCTCGCGACGGGGGTTTAACACCTATTTAGATTTTTTCCAATACTTCATTTCTTCTTCTATAAAATGATTGACTAAATCTCGGTACATTTTTTCAATTGCATTACCGTTTAATCCTTCTTCCTCTGCCCAAACCCGACGTTGCTTTAACATTGCTTGAAAACGTTCGGGTGCTTTAACGGAAGTTTCGCTAGTTTTAAATTTAGAAGCAGCTTTGACATAAGCAAAACGCTTGCCAATTAATTCAATAAGTTGACGATCTAGCTTGTCTATTTCGGCTCGAATGTCCGACATATTTTTACAATCATCGGGTGTGTTCATAAGCTTGGAAATTATAATTACAAACCGTTAATTGTAAGGTATTTTACGAAACAAATAGAGTTTAAAACCTCGCCCTTAACAAAAGGTTAATTGAAACTTTTACACCCTCAGAAGCATCGATGCAAACAGTTGATCGTTTGAGGAAACAAGAGCCATGCGTCGATCGCCATTATTTCTATCAAGATTTATACTTAGTCTCTGGATTGTACTTGTTAGTGCTTTTTTATTCCTGTTGCTGTCTAATGCACCTGGTGCAGTGGATACGCCTTTTGCTAGCATATCAATTAAGGCTGAGTCTAGCATTATTCACTTACCTAATCGAATCTTTGCCTGTACAGAAGCAAAGCAGCAGTTTCAGTGTCAGGCAAAAATTCAAGCTCGCTCGTTAGATTTGATTTGGGAAAAAGGACGCGATTACAAATATAACCTCAGCAATTGTCGTGCTTCGTACAATGGGCAATCTGTTGGCTGCCAAGAAAAGGGGATAAATTTAGCACCAAAACTTTCACCGATATACGAAATTACAAATTTGGGATTGAGTTCTCAACAGTACCAAGCAATTAGACAAAAATACTGGGGTATAAATGCCTTGATGAAATTAGGTGAAAGTCAGCTAGTATTGATTGGTGCTAGGCTATCTTTAGCGGCAGGTGTTAGCGCAGCCTTCTTTACATGGCTGCATCCGGGTGCATTAAGTAAAGGTTTTGCTAGCATTGCCTGTGGATTCGGAATATATCACTTAGTTTGGGGTTTTCTTGGTGGTGTAAGGTTTGACGTTGTTACGCCCTATGGATTTACTCCCGATACTTGGATTCAAGTAGTAAATGGAACTGCGATCTTCGCGGCTATTTTAACTATTATTACTACTGCTCTACTGCTTTGGCAAAGAGTGAATCGCTTAAGCAAAATTTTATTCATCATCATCAGTAGTGTGGGAGTGTTCAATCTCTGCTTGCTATCTGTGAGTATTAATTTTGGCACTTTATCTGACTTCTTTGGTTTAGCTGAAACCTTTTCACAACAGAGGTATGCGTTGATGTGGCTTGTAAAAGCTATTTCGGTTATTCTTGCAATTGCTGCTGCAATCTTGCTTTGGTTGCACACTAGTCAATCTATCAAAAAATTTCTTTGCTTAGTTAGTGGTTTTGGTACGGTGGCTTTTGCTTATCATTTCTCCTTGTTTATTCTTTTATTGTTGGGGTATGCAGATTAAGGAAAGTGTCGCGTTTTTCAAGGTATCCATAAATTAATAGTAAGGTTTAAAGCCTCGCCCTTAAGGAATTGTTATGCTGTCATTAGTTGAAACATTTCGTTCAACAATTCCGACTAAAGTAAGCATTAATGGTTCTAAATCATCAGGTAGGGAATAAATTTTTATATCTTCCGTAATACGTTTAGCTTCAACATCTAGTAAACCAAAACGCCAAACATCTCCAATGGTTACGGCTCCATACTGAAATGGCTGTTCTTCTATTAGAGATAAAGCGATTAATTCTACAGCCATTTGCGTAAATCCTCTAGTTAGATCATCTTTTTTTGCTTCTACTACTAAAAGACTTTGACTAGCACGCAATAAATAATCGAAATTCCCTTTCAACCATTTAGTTACTGTTAGCGGGTACTCAATACGTAACTGACAATCGCAATAATAAGTAGCAACTTCTAATAATATTGGTGCCACAAGGGTTTCTCGACGAGCAGTTTCACTGGTTAAACTAACACGGGGTAGGGTTCGTTCGATACGGTCTTTTAAATCTGCAATTCTATCGAGGGGTTTTTGAGTCTTGGGTAAGGATAATTTAGCCCTAACCAAGTTATATCCAAACTCAGCTAAAATTTCTTCTGGCTCATAAGTCATCTCAAAATACGAGCGGAATGTGTATTCTTTATCTTCCTGGAGAATTTTTGATTTTGACATGGTTTTATCGTGCTTTTAAATCGCAATTTACTACTTTAGCGTACAGCACTTGGTCTATTATTCTTATAGAATTGACATCCCTCTCGTCCAAACCTATTTAATTTTTTTCAAATACCAGACTTTATCGGCAACTCAATCGCAAATTCCGTACCTTGCCCTACCTGAGAAGAACATTGGATTTGACCGTGATGTTTTTCAACTATAATTTGATAGCAAATAGATAATCCTAATCCAGTACCTTTACCTACTTCTTTTGTAGTAAAAAATGGATCAAAAATATTTTCTTTTACTTTTTCGGGTATTCCAGAGCCGTTATCAGCGATTTTAATTACGACTTTACCATCAATTACTTCGGTACTAATTTCAATATTAAGAGCTACTTTGGGGAATTTTGATGATGCCGTAAATTTTTGTTCTAATGCATCAATGCTGTTACTGATAATATTCATAAAAACTTGATTTAGCTGAGCCGGAAAGCATTCTATTGATGGTAATTCATGATACTTTTTGATAACCGTAATTCCTGGATATTCGCCATTTGGTTTTAATCGATTTCCTAAGATAAGTAAAGTGCTATCTAATCCTTCGTGAATATTTACTGCTTTTAAATCAGCTTCATCTTTACGAGAGAAATTACGCAGCGACAGCACAATTTCACGAATACGCTCTGCTCCTATTTTCATTGAGTTAAGCGTTTTTGGTAAGTCGGAAATAATAAAATCTAAATCGATTTCCTCAATTTGCTTTTGAATATCTGCTGGTAATTCAGAAAGATGTTGGTGACAAAGAACTACTGTTTTGAGCAAATCTTCAGCGTACTGGGTTACATAAGTTAAATTACCAAAAATAAAGCTGACAGGATTATTTATCTCATGGGCAACTCCAGCTATTAACTGTCCCAAACCTGCCATTTTTTCACCTTGAATCAATTGGGCTTGAGTTTGCTTTAATTCTTGTAAGGCTTGAGCAAGTTTTGTGGCTTGAGTTTTGGTTTTTTCTAGTAATTCTGCTTGCTGAATCGCGATTCCTAATTGCGTACCAACTTGTGCGAGTAAGTTGACTTCTTCATCTTTCCAGTAGCGGGGTTGTGAGTTTTGATAAGCTACTAATAGTCCCCATAATTTATCACCTTGGGAAATAGGAACAAAAGTTTCATTGCGGGGTAAATGATCGTCATCATCGTCATCATCTGAAAATGTTGGCTGCACAAGTGGCTGTGTATTAATAACAGGTTTCCAATCGTCTTTAAATGAATCTGCGACAAATTTACCTCTCCAATTGGAATTAAAGCGGTAAATTGCGACTCGTTCGACTTCTAATAATTCTCGTACTGCTTGAGTAGTAGTTTTAAAAATAGTTTTAATATCAAGTGACTGGCGAATTTTATCAACCGTTGTAGCCAGAAGTTTTTGTCTTTCCATCGCTTTTTCTCTTTCGGTGGCTTCTGCTAACTGTACCGCTTGCATCTGAACTTGTTTTAAATACAAATCCTGTTTTAAAGCAATACTAAGCTGTTCGGCAATTTGGCTGATAAATTCAACTTCTGAGGATTGCCAGTTACGAGGATTATCACATTGATGAATACATAATAAACCCCATAATTCACCTTCTTTTAACAAGGGAGCAACGACATTAGCCCGCACTTGGAACTGTTCTAAAATTTTGAGATAGCAATGCTTAAATTCCTCTTGATGAATATCGGCGATCGCGTTGACTCTACCTTGTTGATAAAGTGGGGCAAATTTTTCGCTAAAGCAATGATCGTAAACCTTATTTGCAACGGCTGAAGTCCAACCTTCAGCTACATCTTCGTAAATAAATTCTCCTTCCCATTCAGTTCCAGGATCGAAATGAAACACCCCGACTCGATCGACTTTGAGCAGTTGACGTACTTGAGTAATGGTAGTTTTGAAGATTGTTTCTAAATCTAGTGATTCGCGAATTCGGGTAATTATACCAGTTAATGCTTTTTGCTGTTCTGCTTGATACTGAGCTTCTAATAAAGTTTGATTGTGCTGTAGAGCAACTCCTAAATTATCAGCAATCTGCCGGATAAATTCAATTTCTTCTTGTAGCCAATTACGAGGATTAGCGCATTGATGCACGCACAATAAACCCCATAAATCCTCTCCCTTAAGTAAAGGAACAACCAAATTAGCACGAACTTGAAATTGACTTAAAATTGAGGAATGACAATCGCTTAACCCTTCTGCATAAATATCTGCAACTGCTTGTACCCTACCTTGTTGATAGTGAACTGCAAATTTGTCGCCAAAAGTATGATCGTAAACTTTAGCTGAAACAGCAGAATCCCAATTAGAAGCAACACTTTCCCAAACAAATTCTCCTTGCCAATTTTGTTCGGGGTTGAATTTAAACACTGCTACTCTGTCCGCTTTGAGCATTTGCTGAACTTCAGTAACAGTTGTTTGAAAGATAGTATCTAAATCCAAAGATTGCCGAATCCGGGTAATTACCCCAGTTAATGTTTTTTGCTGCTTTGCTTGATTTCTAGCTTTAAATAATAATTCCTGCTGTCTTAAGGCTATACCAATTTGCGCTCCAGTCTGGGTAATTATTTCCAGTTCATTTTCAACCCAGATTCTAGGTGCGGAATTTTGATAAGCAGCAATTATCCCCCAAAGTTTTTCTCCTTGAAAAATCGGAGCAGTTACAAAACTTTTCGCTTCAATTTGTTCTAATAAATTTATCTGAGACTGTGTTAACTCAGCTTGATCAATATCATTAATGGTAAATGTCTCATTGCGAGCGTAACCTCCACCTTGAGTTTCTTGTAAATGGGTATCATTAATTGTATGAAAGTCAACTAAGGGAGTCCATCCTTCCGCAAAAGATTCAGCGACAAAATTACCGCTCCAATCTGAATTAAAACGAAAAATAGCAACGCGCTCGGCTTGGATTAATTCTCGTAGTTCTTGAGTTGTTGTTTGAAAGATAGATTCAATATCTAATGTTCTACGAATTTTATTAACAATTTGAGTAATTATCTTGTCACGTTGAGCCGCTTGAGTTAGTTTTATCCTTTTTAATTCTAATCTTTTAAGATAATCAGCTTGTTGAATAGCAACAGTGAAATGTTCGCCAATTAACCGTATAAATTCAATTTCCGATTCTTTCCAATTACGAGTATCACTGCATTGATGCACGCAAAGTAAACCCCAGAAAACATTTTCTTGTAACAATGGAACAACGAGATTAGCACGAACTTGAAATTGACCTAATATATCAGCATGACAATCGCTCAAACCTGCATTATATATATCCGCAACTGCTTGCACCCTACCTTGTTGGTAATGAGCCGCAAATTCATCCCCAAAACAATAATCGTGAACTTTCTTTTTAATTACGGAATCCCAACCAGATGCAACATCTTCTGAAACAAACTCCCCTTCCCTATCATTTTCAAGATCAAATTGAAATACAGCTACTCTGTCAGCTTTTAGTAATTCACGCACTTGAGTTGCAGTAGTTTGAAAAATAGTTTGCAAATCTAACGGTTGTCGAATTAGCTTAATTAGATTAAAGAGTACTTTTTGCTGTTCTAATTGCTCTTGAATTTGAGCATTTAAAATATTTGACTGCTTCTCTGGTCTTTTTGATTTAGATGTCATAATCTTTGATATTAATAAATTTATATATAGATAGATTTATTGATAAGCAAATTTCATAAAATAGACAAACATCTATTGTGTGCTATATGTAACATATCAAATTTTAGTATACAGTAATTTTCGCAAATTTTTATTGTTATATTATCCGTTTTTTTACTTAAATTAGTCAGCTATCAATATTTTTTTTACTCGAAAATAGTTAATTAATTGTTGCTTCCAACAAGAAGATATAAAAGTATTCTTAAATATTTTTTCGATGGCAGTAGAAAAAACTTGATGATTGTAAGGTAATCCCAGCCATTTCTAAATTGCGTACCATCACTCAAATAACTACCATTTGTGCAACTTTTGCTAATGTTCTACGATTACATAAGTACTCACGCACAACTAAATGAACAATTCTACCGAGCAAATTTGGCAAACTCCCCCTCAACCCATCAATCAAATCCTGGAAGCAGCACCTCCACCGCAAATCCGTATTTCTCCTGACAGACAGTGGATGGTGGAGCTTATTCAGTCGCAGTTAGTTCCCATTGCTTTACTTGCCGAAGTTGAAGTTGCTGTAGCAGGCTTCCGTTTGAATCCGCAAACCAACGGCCCCGCTCGTCACAATACTTACTACAGTATGAGGATTAAAGCGGTAGATTCTCCCGAACATACCAGAACAATAGAACTACCAGAAAATCCTCGCATTGGCTTTGTTAAATGGTCAGACGACAGTCAAAAGCTCGCGTTTACTCTTACTCAAGAAACAGGTTTAGAACTGTGGATTTTGCACGTTGCAGATGGAACTATTCAACGTTTAACCGAACCCGTACTTAATGCTGCTTATGGAACTCCCTACCACTGGCTTGATGATGAAACGTTAATTTGTAAATTTGTTTCTCAAGCTCGCGGTGAAGTACCTACTAAATCTAACGTTCCCAACGGCCCCTTAATTCAAGAAAACTTGGGTAGTAAAAAGCCTACTCGTACCTATACAAATTTGCTCCAAAATGCTCACGACGAAGCATTATTTGCATATTATTTAACTTCAACTTTAGAAAAAATTACTCTTGAAGGAAACCGCACTCAATTAATTTCACCTTGTTTAATTAGCCAAGCAATACCTTCTCCTGACAGCAAATTTATTTTAATTTCTACCATACAGAAACCGTTTTCTTATCAAGTTCCTGCCGCACGTTTTCCCAAACAAATATATATAATTGATAACAATGGCAACCAAATTTATCAAGTTGCAAATTTACCCCTTGATGAAGAACGTTCGATCAAATTTGATGCAGTACGAAAAGGCAGAAGACGGACATCGTGGCGCAGTGATGCAAAAGCTACACTAACTTGGGTAGAAGCACTAGATGAAGGCGACCCCAGTATAGAAGTTTCCCATCGCGATGCTTTATTTATCCTGGAAGCACCTTTCACCGTCACACCAACCCAATTATGGAAGTCGGAATATCGCTTTAACTCGATAGTTTGGGGAAAAGCAGATACGGCGCTAGTATATGAAAAATGGTACGATACTCGTCATTCGAGAACTTGGCGAATTTATCCTAATAATCCAGAAATACCGCCACAATTACTATTCGATCGCAGCTTTGAAGATAAATACAATGCACCAGGAACACCCATAACAAAACTGGGAGACTTCAGTTACAAAGTTCTACGCTTCGCACCTGACGGTCAAAGTATATACCTCAGCGGACGCGGTGCATCTCCCGATGGTGTATATCCGTTTTTAGATAGTTTGAATTTAGAAACTCAAGAAACTCAAAGGTTGTGGCAATGTGAAGATCCTTATTACGAGCAAATATTTGCCGTACTCGATGATGAAGCGCAAAACTTAATTACTGTGCGTCAGTCTCAGACAGAACCACCCAACCTGATGCGAGTTTCTCGGAATGATAATCAAGAAAAGATACTTACAGATTATCAAGATCCGGCACCACAACTAGCAGGAATTCATAAAGAATTAGTCCAGTATCAAAGAGCGGATGGAGTACAGCTATCGGCAAAACTATATCTACCTCCCGATTATAACGTTGAACGAGATGGTCCCTTACCGACGATATTGTGGGTGTATCCCGAAGAATTCAAAGACAAAGAATTTGCCGGACAAATAACTACAGCCGAAAACACTTTCAGCCGTCCCATTCGCGCTTCTATATTATTTTTGTTAACCCAAGGATATGCCGTACTTTCTGGAGCCACTTTACCAATAATCGGTGAAGGCGATCGCGAACCCAACGATACTTATGTAGAACAATTAATTGCCGGAGCGCAAGCCGCAGTAGATTATCTAGTAGAGCGTGGAATTGCTGACAGAAAACATATTGGTATCGGCGGTCACTCCTACGGAGCATTTACCACCGCAAATTTACTAGCACATACCGACTTATTTTGTATGGGAATTGCCAGAAGTGGAGCTTATAACCGCACCCTGACACCATTTGGTTTTCAAGGAGAACAGCGTAACTTTTGGGAAGCGCAAGAAACTTACATAAATATGTCACCCTTTACCCATGCATCTAAAATAAAAGCTCCATTATTACTGATTCATGGTGAAAACGATAGCAACGCAGGAACATATCCCTTACAAACCAAACGTTTATACGAAGCACTCAAAGGATTGGGTGCAACCGTGCGCTGGGTTGAATTACCAACAGAAGCACACGGTTATCGTTCCCAAGAAGCAGTCGCTCACGTACTTTGGGAAATGGTTAATTGGTGCGATAAGTATTTACAGTTAGGAGTTAGGAGTTAGGCTTTTTAGATAAGTAATTTGCTAGAACTAAGCGCAACTATGCAACGGAGTAGTAGCTCACGTGCTTTGGGAAATGGTTAATTGGTGCGATAAGTATTTGAAAAATATATCTGTTTAAAACAATATTCAGACAATTAGATTTTTCCAAAATCTAAAATCCGTCGATACTTGGTTTGGGGCAACGCCACTTCTCTGCTACTGCGAGAACCTGGGCAATGCAGTGGCTCCGGAAACCTACACCCACAACGCCAGTTCCTCTACTTGGGGAGACCCAAAGACCGGACTGGCTCAACTTAAAGCAAAACAAAAGCATCCGTTGTTAAAATCTAAAATCTAAAATCCAAAATCTAAAATCCGAGCAGGAATTTTAAGTTTCGTTGACAGTTTCCACCGCCATACTAGGCTCTTGTTCCTTATATTTCTCGGTCAATTCGAGTAAAGCTTCCGGTTTAAATGTAATTGTTCCAGAGCTTGAATGGCGATAACGATCGCCAACGAATACCGATAGCACGATGTTAGTTAGCTCGGGATTAGAGACGTACTTCACTGTACAAACCTGCATCTTATTATTGAAATAGGCAATAATGCGATCGCCAGGTCGAATATCTAAGGCTTGAATTTTCATACATACTATGGTAACACTTTAACGGATAGAAACAGAAATTATTATTTACGATTTAATTGTTCGTCTTGGTCTAAAATATCTTTCAAATATCTTCAAGTTCCTCTGCTGGCTTATATTGTGGCAGTTTTCTTTCTTCAAATTATTGCAGCCAAAGGCTAAAGTAACAACGGTTCCTTGTTTACCTCAGCGCCAACTTTTATAAGACTTACAGCCCTACTTTTTAAGGGAAACCGAGTATTTCCAGATATAGTATTTATTTTGCGACTAAAGAATTTTGCAAGTTTGATCGGATTCGCGATCGTGCAGAAAGAATGTTATAATTAAACCTGAGAACCAAAAGATTAACGATTAAGTTGATATTCAGTATCAAAGGTTTTTCCATAAAGTATTGAGCTATTTCTTTTCCAATAATCTTGTCTCTCTAAACACAACAATCATTGAGAAGACAATCAAAATATGTCAATTTACGTCGGTAATTTATCTTACGAAGTTAGTCAAGAAGGCTTAAGTGAAGTCTTTGCCGAGTATGGAGCTGTTAAACGGGTTCACATTCCTACCGATCGCGAAACAGGTCGCGTCCGAGGCTTTGCTTTTGTCGAAATGGAATCCGAAGCCGATGAAGACAAAGCTATTGAAGCTTTAGATGGAGCAGAATGGATGGAGCGCAGTCTAAAGGTCAACAAAGCTATACCTCGTGAAGACAGAAGCTCATCCGGTGGTGGTCGTCGAAACAACCGCTTCTAAAACTTCAAAGTTAAATAAGTTAAATAAATAAAAAATAACGCTTCTGGGAATCAAGCAGATTAATTCTACATCGTCTTCCTAGAGGCGTTTTTTTGTATAAACATAGGAGAAAGATACAACTCTTATTAAATTTTTTTAATTTTGGATTACAAATCTGAAATAGGAGTTAAAAGTTAGAAGTTAGAAGTTAGAAGTTAGAAGTTAGAAGTTAGAACTTAGAAATTAGAAGTTATTGATAACTGTATGACGCTACCGCGTCACGCTGAGCCGCACTACGTGAACGCTAATATTGATTAAAACTTCTGCATTTTATTACTAATTGGGTCAAAATCCGGAGTGAAGCGAGTGCTGTCATCGTAGCAAGCTCTGTCAAGATTAGCTCCATAAATTTTAGTGTACTTAAGCTTGGCTCCCCGGAGATTGGCATCTTTGAGATTTGCACCGCTCAAGTTAGCTCGGATCAAATTAGCATTCGCGAAGTTAGCACCTCCTAAATTAGCACCCCATAATTTGGCTTTTGCTAAATTAGCATCTGTTAAATCGGCTGCAAACAAATTGATACCAACTAAGTTAGCTTCAATTAACTTAGCTTTAACTAAATTTACTCCTGAAAAATCTCTTTCCCCCGCATCGTAACGTCGCTGTAATTCTTGAGCATCCATATTTATTTAACCTTTGCGAGTAATTTTGAAGCTATTTGCTCCCATTCTTCATCTAAACTTACTTTAGATTCTGGTTTACCGCTGCGATTGTACCAGTAGCGAGCATTAATCAAATCGCCTTCCCTACGATGCAAGTATGCGTGAACCCAAGCGCTATCAGTATCGCTAGCATCTCCCAAAAAATCATGAGCTTCATCCCAGCCAATTTTTCTATCGATCCATAAACCTTGTAGCGACAAAGGTAAGGAAGCAGGACATTTATCCAATGTTTCTATTAATTCTTTAAATTCTTCTAAAGTCATTTTGCCAGAAAAATTATTAATTATCTAAATTTAAGATATAAGTTAATTATTTCTCTTCTTTTATCAAAAGGCTTGTATCTTAGGGTATAAATTAGCGATTCGATGAAATATATAAGTAATCATCTTAACTTGATATAGCTGCGGGGGTAACTATAATTACTCTACTAAGTTTACATATATTAACTTTATTTTTGTTAGTTGATAAACTATAGATAGATTGACAGGGGGAACAGGTAAAAATATATTTGTTTCATTCGTAGCTAGTTAAAGTAAATTTTTTACAAATTTTGTTGTTAAAAAGCCGATAAATTTGGAGATAATTAAATGATTGTAAATAAAATTAAAGGCTTATGGATGATTTTTACTGCTTTTATCCCGATTGTTTGGATAATGATTTTTCTGAATATACTTTTTGACGTAAACCATTTAGCACACAGTTCTGTAAATACAATCAACAGCACTTTTTCAGGAATGACGGCTACATTTGGTAATTCTGCCAATTCCCTAAATAATTCTATGGAGCCAATTCGCAATTTAGAAAAGTCTTTATCAGAAGTTTCCCAGAGAGTTAATAATATTCCGGTAAATATTCAAACACCCGATATTAAATTTCCGGATGCAAGATTACCTTTTGAATTACCTACTATTCCTAGTTTTGATATTTTAATACCCGGACTAACAGATGTAAAAAATATATTAGTTAATAACTTTGATATACTGGGCAAATTTAATGAAGCAATTGGCAGCATTTCCAACTTTGAGCAAAATCAAGCATATTATCAAGAAATTATTTTAGGAATACAAAACTCAATCCAAGAACTGCAAACTATCGCCATCAAAGTAATAATTTTAGCTGTTGTCGGAGCAATAGTTATTATTCCCTTCTTGATTCGACTATTTATTACTCCTTATATAAAATGGACGCATCATAGAATTACAACAGGATGGAAGTTAATTCGTAATTAAAGGTTAAAGCTCAAAGATTAAAGGTTAGATTTTTGTAATTTTTAAATCCTAACTTCTAACTCCCAACTCATCACTCCCAATCCAAAATCCAAAATCCACAATCTAAAATTCCTTAACGGGTTCCCCATCGAGAAATGTGAGTAACTCTCCCGGCTGAATTTGCGTCCAAACTTCATTATCTGTGAGGGGTGTAGTCGCGATGACAGCAACTCGATCGCCTTGTTGAGTTAATTCGTTAAAATCCACCGTCACATCTTCATCGATTAAATGAGCTTTCTCGAAGGGTGCTTTGCGGACAATGTAACAAAGTTTGGTTGAACTATAAGCAAAAAAGTGTTCGCCATCAGTTAATAGATAATTAAATATTCCATGTTTGCCTATTCTGTTAGTGATTCTTTTGATAACTGTGAGTAATGACTCTAAAGGTGGTTTCACCATTGGAAACTGCTGTCTCAAACTTTCTAAAATCAAGCAGAAAGCCTTCTCACTGTCAGTATTACCTACTGGTTGGTAAAAATCCATAAATGGTAATTCAAAATCTTTCAAATCGCCATTATGAGCAAAAACCCAATGCCTACCCCATAATTCCCTACGGAAAGGATGACAGTTTTCTAAAACAATTTCACCTTGAGTTGCTTTACGAATATGCGCGATCGCATGAGTCGAATGAATCGGATAGCGTCTGACAAAATCCGCAATTTGAGAATTAACGGAAGATTTAGCATCCATAAAAATCCGACAACCCTTCCCCTCAAAGAAAGCGATACCCCAACCATCTTTATGATCGTCAGTTTTACCCCCCCTAGCCGAAAAGCCTTCAAAGGAAAAGCAAATATCAGTGGGAGTGTTGCAGTTCATTCCTAGAAGTTGACACATTTATCGGTTATTCAGTTAACAATTATCAATTATCAATTATCACTCAATAGTTAACAGTTAGCAGTTAACAGTTAGTAGTTACGAGCGAGGAATGATGGGAATACTGCTCGGTTTAGGAATGACACAAAATTTTAGATTCCCGAAACCCTCGCTAATTTGGGCGCTTTAGATTGTAATCTTATAACTGTTCCCCATCCGCCATTAGCAATTACCAATTACCAAATAAAAAATGATTGACGAAGGTTATATAAAATATCAGTGTAACTGGCTAAATTCAGAACCAGTAAGTTTCGATGAGATAGCAGAACTCAACCAATGGCGTTTAAAGCTTTATGAATTGGGTTTAATTGGTGAATTTGACATCCTCACCGGACTAAAGCCACGGTGATTCCTAAGACTCACGACTTAGGTTTCTGTTTCCTTCCCTTACGGGTTTTTTGCAACTGCCTTTTAACCTTAAGGTTATAAGGTCTTATGTTCGCTCCACAGACTGAAACTGCGAGTCCCGCAGCCAAAATATTCTTACTTGCGTTGATGTCCCGGTCGTGGTGCGCTCCGCATTTGGGGCAATCCCACTCTCGTACATTTAATGGCAATTTATCAACGATATGTCCACAACTACTACATCGCTTAGAACTCGGAAACCATCGGTCAATTACAATCAATGTGCGACCATACCAGTCGCACTTATATTTAAGTTGCCTGACCAATTCCCCCCAGCTAGCATCACTGATGGCAAGGGAGAGTTTTCGGTTCTTCATCATGTTCTTCACAGCCAAGTCTTCTACGGCGATGGTTTGGTTTTCTCCCACCAACCGAGTTGTCAACTTATGGAGGAAATCATATCTAGCGTCACTAATTTGAGCATGGACTTTAGCAACTTTAAGTCGGGATTTATGGCGATTATTAGATCCTTTCTGCTTGCGACTCAAAGATTTTTGGGCAATACGCAGTTTGTTCCGTTTTGCCTTAAAACTTTTAGAGCTTGCAACTTTCTGCCCCGTACTTAAAGCTACCAGGCTAGTGATGCCCAAATCCACCCCAATGCTATTAGGAGATTCTGGCAATGGTTCAATTTCAATATCCACTAACAACGAAACACTCCATCGTCCAGAAGACGAGAGTTTTACGTTAACAGTGGAGGGTATGGCATTGTCGGGAATAGCTCGACTCCATCGGATATCCAAAGCTTCAGAACTTTTAGCCAAGAACAATTTACCATCACGCCATTTAAAAGCCGATTTGGTAAATTCCGCACTACCTCCGTTTCGCTTCTTTCTAAAATTTGGGTATCTCGCCCTGCCTGCAAAGAAGTTGCTGAAAGCGGTTTGCAAGTGTCTCAGTCCTTGCTGCAACGGCACACAGCTAACATCATTAAGAAAGCTAAATTCGTCCTGCTTTTTCCAATCTGTCAACAGACTAGAAGTTTGAGCGTAACCTACGCGCTCTTGTCGTTCATACCATGCTTCAGTCCTTGCTGCGAGAGCGCGGTTATAGACCAATCGAGTACATCCCATCGTTTTCCGAAGCAAGGTTTCTTGCTCAGGAGTCGGATAAAAACGGTACTTGAAAGATTTTTGTGTCATTCTCACATTCTACCATTTTCTTTGTGAGATGTTAATCTTTAATATAAATCCGTTCTATAAGAACAGGGTTTCAGACCCCCAGGAGATTTGATGAAGAAGGTATTATTTCGTTTGGGAAAAACTTACAAGAAGCAGGAAATATACTTTTAGATAGATATAAGCAGTTGATTGTTGCAAAACTAATGTAAATGTATCTCAAGTTACATAATTCCGGACATAATTAAACAAGATTTTCCGGGCAAAATAAGCTTTATTTAATTAATTTTGATCCAGAATTAGTAGTTTAAATTATCAACCATTAAATCAATTCCCTGTATAAACTGTATCTCCCTGAAAATAGTTGTAGGAAGGCTTTGAAACAAACGAGCATCTCCGCAGAAAAGTGGTTTAATATGGCAGAAAAGAGCATTCATATTTCTTAACAAAAAAAATCCAATGCTTGATCCTTCTTTATGTCATCGTCCTATTAGCCAGTGGCTTGAAATTAAATCCGCGATCGCCACTTGGCTAATGACTCCAATTCTCGTAGTATTGCCACTGTTATTTTTGATTTTCCTACCTTGGATTGTTCCCAGATTTCGTTGGAAACGCTTGTGGAGTGGATTCGGAACGTTATTATTAGTAACTTATTTTAGCGCTCAATTTCCTTTAACTACCGCTGTAGCAAATAAAGGTTTAGTTGCATTTATACCTCCAGATAGAGGTCAAACCGCAGATGCTATTGTTATTTTAGGACGCGGAGAAGCTTTTAGAAATTCCAGAGTTAAGGTTGCTGCAAATCTTTGGGAATCGCAAAGAGCGCCTTTGATTTTCGCTAGTGGCTCTGGTGATGGAACCGAAATAGTAAATAAATTAGAACGTATTGGTATTCCTTCAGAAGCACTCAACGAAGAACACTGTTCTCAAACTACTAAAGAAAATGCTTTATTTACAGCTTCCGTGCTACAGCCTCAAGGAATTAACCGCATTATTTTAGTCACAGATCCTCCTCATATGTTGCGATCGCTCTTAACATTTCGCAACGTCGGTTTTGAAGTGATTCCGCACAAAAGCCCCGTTCCCCATTTAACTCAAAGCAGAAAAGCAATGATGATGATTTATGAGTATATGGGCTTAGTTAAATACGGCTTGAATGGAGAATTAGCTCCTCAAAACATGGCTCAACAACAGCAGCCGCAAATTGTAGGGCAAAGGTTAGAGGTTAAAGGTTAAAGGTAATTTTGGATTTTGGATTTTGGATTTTGGATTGATGAATAAATTAATCCTAAAGTTTAACTAGTCAATTAATATTTATTTTCGGGGTTGCTGTAACAAACAGCGGCCTTATTTTATTTTCTGTATTAAAACTTGATGCTCCCAATGCCCAATCCCCAATGCCCTATTCCCAAATTCCAAAAGATGCTATTGTATTTGATTGTCTACACTTTAGTACAATAGAACTATTTAATTCAGATATATGTCCGATTTAATTTTGTTTTGGCATCGTCGCGATTTACGGATTGCTGATAATACTGGAATAGCGGCTGCATTAGAAAAAACTCGTAAGGTGGTGGGTGTTTTCTGTCTCGATCCTAATATTCTCAAGGGGGATGATGTTGCAGCAGTTAGGGTAACTTATATGATTGGCTGTTTGCAGAAACTTCAAGAAAGATACGCCCAATTGGGTAGTCAATTATTGATACTTTGGGATGATCCACTGCAAGCAATTCCTAAATTAGCTGGTGCTTTAAATTGTAAAGCCGTATTTTGGAATTGGGATGTGGAACCATATTCTCAACAGCGAGATGCAGGCGTTATCGATGCGCTTAGGGAACAAGGAATTGAATATTTAGAAAAGAATTGGGATCAATTATTAAAAGCACCAGAAGAAATACGTACTGGTTCCGATACTCCTTACACCGTTTATACTCCTTTTTGGAAAAATTGGATTAGTAAACCAAAAGGTTCTCCGGTGGAAATTGCCGATAAATTTGAGGGTTTGACAGCGGAAGAAGAAGAAACGGCAATCAAAGCGGGAGCAGTTGAATTACCGACGGCCTCATATTTAGGATTTAACTGGGATGGAGAATTAATTATTGAACCTGGGGAAGAAGCAGCGCTGCTGAGGTTGGAAGAATTTTGTTATAGCAATATTAATGAGTATCAGGAACAAAGAAACTTTCCGGCAATAGATGGTACATCAAGATTAAGTGCAGCTTTGAAATTTGGTGCGATCGGCATTCGTACCGTATGGAAAGCCACCGAAGACGCTCTAGAAAATAGCCGCAGCGACGAGTTAGAAAATAATATTCGTACTTGGCAAAAAGAAATAGCATGGAGGGAATTTTATCAACACGCAATGTATAATTTTCCGGAATTAGCATCTGGTGCATATCGGGATGCTTTCAAAAACTTTCCTTGGGAAAATAACGATGAACATTTTCAAGCTTGGTGTGAAGGAAAAACCGGATATCCGATTGTTGATGCTGCAATGCGACAACTAAATGAAATGGGCTGGATGCATAACCGCTGTCGGATGATTGTTGCCAGTTTCCTTACCAAAGACTTATTAATTAATCCTCAATTAGGCGAAAAATACTTTATGCAAAGATTAATTGATGGGGATTTATCATCTAATAATGGTGGTTGGCAGTGGAGTGCTTCCAGTGGAATGGACCCCAAACCAGTAAGGATTTTTAACCCTGCATCTCAAGCCCAAAAATTTGACTTTGAAGGCGAATATATTCGGCAATGGGTACCAGAATTAAGTTCGATGGATGCTGAGTATTTAGTAACAGGAAAAATTACACCTTTAGAACGTCAAGCTGTTGGTTATCCCGAACCAATTGTGGAGCATAAAAAACAGCAGAAACTGTTTAAGGAAATGTATAAAAATGAGAAACAGAAAATTGAAACGTTAGGTTAATCATAATTAAGGCATCTGGACAAAATTGTGTCAGATGTCGAAAAATCTTTATCTCCCTCTGCCTTCCTTTGCGCTTCCCTCCGCGCCCCTTTGCGTTTAATCTTCAGGTAATTGGATTATAGGAGAACCACTTTCTTCAGAAAAACGTTCTATATCAAAACCTTCAAGATGACCTTCAAATCGATTGAATCTTACTCGAACTTCATGATAACCAACCGCCGCAGAAATACCTCCTGATGGATCGCATTCCACGCGCATTAGAGTTTGCTCCCTGCCATATAGTTTATTAACATAAAAACTGCGGGTACAACCAAAACCACTAATAAACCTTTCTAAAGCTAGCTGATTTAGTGCAGCTACACCAATGGGACTATCAATCAAGGATTTAATTTCCTCGATTTCTTCTGACTCATTCATCCGTCGCCATTGATTTCGCACTAAGATATTTATCTGAGACCATGTACTTGGACCAACGATTCCGTCAGCAGTTAATCCACGAGCCTGTTGAAAATCAATTACAGCTTGCTTTGTTATTGGTCCAAAATTACCATCACTTGCGCCAGAATAATAATTAAGCTGTTTTAATGCGTCTTGTAATCTAAACACATCTGGACCTGTTGAGCCTTGTTGTAGTGTTACGAAAGTATTTGGCATCAGATTTTTCCCAAGTAGTATGATGTTATTTGCTACAAATACAATAGCCGGATTCCCGAAAACTTCAGTAGTTCTACTACCTAATTTTTGATGAATAAAAAAATTTTCCCCATATTTATTGCATTTAGCTTGTTCGGCTTTTTACCTCAAAAAGCTAATGCTGCATCTCAAGCCCAAAAATTTGACTTTGAAGGTGAATATATTCGGCAATGGGTACCAGAATTGAGTTCAATGGATACCGAATATTTAGTAACAGGAAAAATTACACCTTTAGAACGTCAAGCTGTTGGTTATCCCGAACCAATTGTGGAGCATAAAAAACAGCAGAAACTGTTTAAGGAAATGTATAAAAATGAGAAACAGAAAATTGAAACGTTAGGTTAAATAGAATTTAAATATAATTAAGGCATCTGGACAAATTATGCCAGATGCCAAAAAAGATTAATCTCTTTCCGATTTCTCTTTAAAATACTTTGGATGAATTAAAAGCAAACCGAAAGAAACCGCATCTTCTTTTTGATTGTGCTTATGGTGAGCTTGATGAGCTTCCCGCAAGGCAACAAATAATTTATTCTTTAATTTGTATTTATGTCTAATACGTCTGTGAATCAATACATCATGCAATATAAAAAATACGAATCCATATAACCCTATACCAACACCAATCCAAAAGCCCGGTTGAAAATTATCTATATAAGTATCAATTAAAACCATCGCGATTGAACCAAAGATAACTGAAAAGCAATCATTCAGTTCAAGAAATGTTTCATTTTTATGATGGTGGGTTTTATGTATGCTCCACAACACTCCATGCATCACATATTTATGGAAAATCCAGCCAAATAATTCAAACCCTACAAAACCTATAATTATAAACGGTAGCACCATTAAATTTAATAAATATTTTACAACTGTTCAATACTAAATATCGGTAAGTTCAACAGTTATTAAAAAGATAGCATCAATTTGAACAAACGATTAACTGCTTTTGAAACCATTTATAGAATTGGAAGCGGATACATTATCCCGCTGGGTGCCTCCAAAAAAATGCAAATTGTGTGACAATTATGGATCTGCATAAATATTTGATTCAACCCGCGAAGTGTCATAAACAACTTACACGAAGGTATACATCTACGGAATGATGTATATATTGTTTTACGAGGGTGAGTTACATTATGTCATCCAACTTTAATCGCCCGCTTAGTTTTGAAGTCAGGCTTCCTTCCGATCATCCGCATTTATTACAAGGGCTTGATGAATGGTTGCGTTTGAATTTGATATCCGACGCTCAAGTTAAACAGGTTTGCTGGGAATATCTTACTTGTAGCGTAATTCTACAGCCTCAATTTGCACCCCAAAGGCAAACCCAGACGGTTGCTGCCGAACCTCGTAAACCTGCGGAGAAACCGAAAGTAGCTGCTACACCAAGCTTAGTCAGTACCATGTGGCGATCGCTTATTGCAGAATTCAGCGTTCGTTGGCTGCTCTTTTTGGGAATGTTCACAGTAGTAGTTTCCTCTGGTGCGCTGGCTGCAAGTCAGTGGGAAAGATTTACGCCTCTGTTACAATATGGGGTTTTATTCGCTTATACCTTAAGTTTCTTTGGGCTAAGTTTCTGGACTGCTATACAAGCAAATTTACAGTTGACGAGTGGCGCTTTGCATATTGTCACAATGCTACTGATTCCCATCAACTTTTGGGCAATGGATGGCTTAGGTTTGTGGCGGAATCCCATAAGCTTGGTTTTAGTTGGTATTGCTGCAATTATCTTAACGGGAATAACTGCATTACTCTCCAAGCAGTCAATATTTGCCGGAAATGTTCCAGTTAGTAAGTTAAATTTTAAATTAACTCTGATAAATATTCTCGGATTAAGTTACCTGCATTGTGGTTGGAAGTTTTCCGGATTCCCCTTAATTGCAGTTTATTTAGCTTTTATTGGAACAGCTATAATTACCGTTTTTCAAAATCTTCAAGCTTCTAAGAAAGAGGGGGTAGAAAAAAATAAACTAGATCAATTCTCTTGGGGTAAAAATGTACCTGCTGCCGTAATTATTTACTCCTCAATAATATTGTTATTACGAGCAATTATTGGTGCTGGAATAAATGTTGCTCAACTAGGTTTAGCTATTGGTATTTGCGGCTGGTTGATAGCTTGGCTAGCTCAACGGGAAGCCAAGGAGACAAAGAAACAAAAAGAAATTTCTCCCCCCATCTCCCCATCCCCATCTCTCCCCCTTCGGGTTCGCCACTTCGCTCAACCGAGGGAGACGACCCACGCGAGTGGACTCACCACCTTCCCAGGGCAAACTATTGGCGGCATCTTACTATTCCTCGGTTGGTTTGTAACAGTTTGGAGTAATCCTTTACAAGCCATTGCTGTTAGCGGTTTGGGTTTGTGGTTTTTCCACAGTCGCTTAAATTTATATAGTTTAAGAAGAGATTTAACAGCTTTCTTTGCGATTGGCTTGCAATCAACTTGGTTAGGTTGGCGATTATTACCCGATGAATTTCAATCTTCAATTATTACAACTGCTACTCAATTTACTAATTCTCAAAATAATCCTTGGGCATTATTGAGTATAGGGCTTTTCCCCTATATCATTTTTATGTTGGCGTTTACAGATAATTTGAGAAGCAGAGAGAACACTATAAATAAACTCGATTTAGCAAGCTTTGGCGAAATATTAACCCTTATTTTAGGACTTGCTTTAACCGTAATCGCATTAGAAAATCCTGCATTACGCTCCCTCAACTTACTGTTATCTACAATTACCCTCTTCATCGTCACCCACCAACACTTTCACAAAATACCTTCTCCCTCCTCCCTACTTCCCCTCATTTACCTAACTCACATCACCGCAATACTTACCCTTTTTTCCTGGATAAATTTATTTTTCCCCAGTCTTTCACAACAAATTTGGGCAGTTGTTTGTTTGGTTGTAATGGTAGCGGAGTGGTTATTTAGCGTTGGTGATGGAATATGGAAAGAGACTGCATCGTATATAGGTTTGGCGCTTGCGGGTTTGAGTTACTTGCTGTTGTTGACGAATTTAGAATCGCCTGGGAATGGTATTTATATAAATCAATATATAAATCAATCAAGTTGGGGATTGACTTGGTTAGTCACGCCCGTAACCCTTACAGCTATTGCTAGTCGTAGTAGGGAAGGAAAAGAAAATAAGCAAAAAATTAGTGTTTTGGCGATTATATTTGCTCAATTCTTAACTTTAACGCTACCGGGAACTAGATTAATAAGTTTAGCTGTTGGTACAGCAGTGATGTTTGTTAATGCAAGATACTTAAAACATCAAAAATTTGCGGTAATTACGGTAGGTTTATGTTTAAGTTTCATTGCTGCTGCGGTATGGGAAAGTTTTTCTTTAACCTACGCAGGTTGGTTTGTATTGACTGCGGTTATTACTCTGTGTTTGTGGCTAATTCGCAAATTGTTGCAGCGAGGAAATGAATTAGCAATTATATATGCAGTCGCTACAGATTTTTGGGCAAGTACGCTTTGCGGTTGCGAGTTGTTATTTTTAAGCTTCCATGCAATTTCGATTTACTGGTTTGCTGAATCTAATATCTTATTATGTGCAATTTCCGGCGTTATTCTTTTAGCAGCTTTATCTTTTCGCCATTTCTACGAATTCACAAACTGGACATTTTACGGTATCGGGTGGGCTGTGGAATTGTTGCAATTGTACCTGATTGAGATATTAGAGTTTGGGGTATATCAAGTTACCAATGATGGCTCACCCCAACTCATTTATCTTGCTGTTGGGAATATTGGTTTAGGTTTGATTACGCAAATTTTAGGAAAATTGTTGCAAAGTAAGCACTATTCTGGAAAACTTCCCAACCGCTGGCGCATTCTACCATTGTTATATGCGGGTTTCGGGGTGTTGCTGCGCTATAACACTTTTGATAACTGGACTGGTTTATTGACGCTGGCTGTTGCTTGGATTGTAATTAGTATTGGAAGACGCAATAAAGAATTAAAGCCGCTGCTGTATTTAGGACTTATCGGGGTATCAATAGCTGCATACGAACTGTTATTCTATCAACTTAAGCAAGCTAGTGGTGGTGCAGTTGGTGATGGTTGGATTATTTTAGCTACCCTAGCTACAGGTATTGCCTATGCTTATCGTTCATTATCGAGCTGGTTAACAAGTTATTTAAAGCTAAGTTACCAAGAATTAAAGATGTTTGCCCATTTTCACTGGGCTTTGGGTAGCGTGTTATTAATAGCGACAATGGGTAATCCTGTAGAAGCCTATAAATTGGCATTAGCAACGGGATTATTATTAAGTCGCTACGCAATATTTGAAGGAAGACAAGGAAGAAATAGCGAGGAATTACCATCGCAACCAAATTCGAGAAAGATTGTAGAAGCAGATATTTGGGTTTATATCGGTTTAATCCAAATTGCTTGTTTCAGATACTTTATACCACCAGCTTCGATAGTCAGCGTTTTCTTACAGCAAATACGTCCTTGGATAGCAGGAGTTTCCTGCATAATCGGTTATTTCGTCTACATTTTACCGTGGGAGCGTTGGGGCTGGCGTAAAAAACCTTGGCAAATAACAGCATATATTCTGCCGTTATTTTATTTATGGGAAACCAGAATACAAATTTATTCTATTTCCTTATTACTTGTAGCCGGATACTATATTTTCATCGCTAAGATTACAACAAAATTCCGCTTTACCTATATCAGTTTAGGATTAGTAAATTGGGTTTTGTATCGTTGGTTTATCGATTTAAATTTAACCGATGCTTTGTGGTATATTTCCTCAATCGGCTTATCGTTACTATATATTGCTCAATTTGATTCGCAACTCAAACTACCGCAAAACAAAGCATATCGTCACGGGTTAAGAATATTAGCTAGCTCCATGATTTGTGGATATGCGACTCTATTCCATCAAAATACATTTTTAATCCCAGGAATCTTTAGTTTGATTGCGATATTCGCGGGATTAGCATTAAGAATACGTGCCTTTTTGTATATTGGCACGGCATCATTTTTAATTACAGCTTTCTATCATTTAGTAATCTTTACCCTGGATTATCCTTTCCTCAAATGGGTAGTAGGTTTACTAGTGGGAATTACATTGATTTTCATTGCAGCCAACTTTGAAAGTCGCCGTCAACAGTTAAATGTCCTGATTCGCAATATTAATAGTGAATTTAAAGAATGGGAGTGAATCAATTATCAATTATGTCAACGATCAATTATCGCTTTGGAATTAATTTAACAGCGGTTTTTGGTTGACTACAATACAAATTTTACTTACGCAAAGCTCCCCTTAAAAAGGGGGGTTGGGGGGATTTTAATGTCTAGAAGATTACACTTTCCCTTGTCACTGCCTAAGTCTTGTCCTTAAGCAGATGAGTGTATTATAAGAGCGCTAAATTACTATAGCAATCCTAAATGAATTGTAAGAAATTTTAAATATAATCTGGCGCTTTACCTTTTTGATTAATTTTCCATAGTTTGGAATCGTTATTTATATAAGTAGATTTATCGGTTTTTACTTAAATAATTACTATTTAAATCCCCTAAGTTATAAATACGCAAATTACAGCCAAACTAAGTATTATTACGCATAAAAAATAAAGACGCTGTATTACAACGTCTCTACATCAAGACTTATATTCAGTTGTTCACTGTTCCCTATTACCCATTCCCCTGCATATCTTTAGCATTTACAAAATTGTCTGGTGTATCAATACCGGGAAGCTGAATTACTTGCTCAATAGTTGGTCTTTTTTCTACTTTAAATTCACCTAGTTTTACCGGCTTTCCTGATTGTGCTGATTCAAGAATCGCACGCATAATACGAACATCTGCTAAACCTTCTTTTCCGCAAGGTTCGGGTTGTTTATTATTTAATACGCAATCGGAAAAATATTGAATTTCTGCACCAAATTGATCTCCTGCTGAAAATGACTGCTCTTGTTTTTCGCCGTCTACAGTAATTTCTTGTTTTAAATCGCCTGCATAGGTATAAGCGCTATCCATCCGCAAGTCCCCTTTTGTTCCTACTAATCGTAAAGTTGCAGTAGAAGATGCACCAAAGCTACTTGTAAAATTAGCTAGTCTTTCTTTGGGAAAACGCATGACAACGCTTGTCATTTCATCGACTTTTTCAAAGCGTTTTTCACCGTTATTAGCAATGAAAGCAAATACTTCTGTAGGTTCATCTTGGAATAAATAACGCGCTGCATTAATACAGTAAATGCCCATATCATAAAACGAACCACCACCGTTTTCAAGCGGCTCCGTCAATCTGATATTTCCTTCCTCAACCTGTTGAGAAAATACAGAATCAAAAAAGCGGGGTTCGCCGATTTGTCCCGATTGAGCTATTTTTACTGCTTCCATGTTTGCTTTATCAAAATGCAAACGATAAGCAATCATTAATTTGACATTGTTTTCTTTTGCAGCATTAATCATCTGCTCGCATTCATCCTCTGTTACCGCCATCGGTTTTTCGCAGAGAATGTGTACTCCCGCTTTAGCCGCTCTGACTGTATGTTCGAGATGCAGATGATTTGGGGAGCCGATATATACTGCATCAATATTTTCTTTTTTCAAACATTCTTCGTATTGTTCGTAGGTGTAAGCAGGAACGTCATACTTTTTACCTAGTTCTTCCTGTTTAGTTTCATCACCAGAAATTAATGCTGCTAATTCAGAATTGTTAGTATTAGGAAATGCTGGTAAAACGTCTTCTTGAACAATCCAACCTAAGCTTACAACTGCATAGCGTAATTTATTTTTACCATTTTGTGATGCCATAGTGTTTACCTATTTTTAGAAACTATTTATATCAATCGTTTCAATCTAAACACTTGAGCTTGTTACATCCATCTTCCCATTGATTGAAAACAGTTCGAGCATAGTTTCTGTCTACAGAGGAAGCGTAAAAACACAGTTAATGATATAAGTAAAGTTTTTTATAACTAATTAGAGCTTGCTGTAAAAAGTTTGTAGCTTGAATCAAGAATAGGGAACTCTTAACAGGCAATATGTGAAATCTCAAGATAAATCAAAATTTTCTGCTGCTTGGTTTTTTGGAATATTTTGCTTAATGCCTGTTATATTTATGACTTATATGTATATCGAAAGAAATTTGTCAGATACTAAGAAGCGATCTATTCTGCTTCCACAGCCTAAGCTTCAAAATAATATCCCTACTTGTGCTGCGGGAACGTCTTCTTTAAACAACTAAAACTGTAAAGCAAAAAGGGAAGACAATTACCAATGAACAATTAACAATTATTAATTTTTATTGATAATTGATTATTGATGACTGATAATTGACCTACCACAATGCTCAACTAACTAATTCTTGCAAAAACCAAGAAAATTTTAGACAATTTTGTTTATTGTCTTTAGTACTTAAAGCGTCTCTTGCGCTGCTTGGATCTGGCGATCGCCTTGCGCTTATGTTTTTGTAGAGGCGTTTCAAAATGGCGATGTTTCTTGATATCGGGCATGATACCAGCTTTAGAAACTTCGCGCTTGAATCTACGCAATGCTGATTCGATTCCTTCGTTTTCGCCTACAACTATTTGGGTCATTCTTTCTCCTAATTTAAAGTAACGCTGTCGGGTATGACAATTAATGCTCAAGTGTCAAGATTAGCATTAACTGCGAGCAAAAAAAGGGCAAACTCTAATTGTATGCCCTTTATACTCAAAAGTTAAATAATGTTTCAATCGAGTAAGGTAACGTCTATTATATCGTTCGACATCACTCACTTACCACCTACCACCACCACCGGAAGCGCTTCTTTCTGGCTTTGGCTTGGCTTTATTTACTCGTAGACTCCGCCCCATCCATTCAGCACCATCAAGGGATTCTATTGCTGTAGCTTCTTCTGCATCAGATCCCATTTCAATAAACGCAAAACCTCTAATACGCCCTGCTTCACGATCCATTGGTAAATAAATACTTTTTACTTCTCCATATTCGAGGAAGATTTGCTTTAGCTCATCTTCTACAACCTCATAAGAGAGATTGCCTACGTAAATCGACATACAACGTCTCCAGAATTAACAATTTGATGAGATTTACATCCGGAGAAGTCTGCAATACAGGCAGCAAACAAACTGAACCACCGAACTCAATCTTATGCCTTATACCATAACATAAATAGCACGGCTCTGTTGCGTCTATATAGTCCCTTTGTCATCAGCATTTGAACCGAAAAAATTCCGCTTTATAAAGGAAAATGCACGCATATCAATACCCGCCACAATTATTAAATGATAATTTAGATTTTCACCAAATTCATTTCAGATTTTGCGGAAAGTTTGGGAAAACAATAACTTCTCTCCCACAACTTTCTACAAAACCTCTAACCTTTAACCTTTGACCTCTAACCTACAACCTGCTTCATAACTCGATCAACAATCTGCAACGCAGCATCTACTTGGGCTTCCGTAACAATTAACGGTGGAACGAAACGAATAACCTTCTTCCCTGCTGGAACTAACAGTAAGCCTTCTTCCATCGCAGCTTTGACTACATCAATAGCATTTAACTCAATATCTGCCTGCAATTCCATTCCATTAATTAAACCCCAACCGCGTACTTCGGCAATATGTTCGGGATATTTTGCAGCAATATTTTGTAAGCCTTGGCGCAATTGTTCGCCTCTTTGGGTTACATTTTCTAAAATATTCTCTTTCTCTAAAGTATGACAGACGGCGATCGCCACGGCGCAAGCAAATGGATTCCCGCCAAAGGTGCTAGCGTGTTCTCCTGCTTCAAGTACGTTACAGAATTTCTTTGCCATCATCGCACCAATGGGGATACCACCACCTAAACCTTTGGCGCTGGTGAAAATATCCGGTTCAACTCCAAGGTATTCGTAACCCCACAATTTACCAGTTCGTCCCATTCCCACCTGTACTTCATCGAAAATTAATAAAATACCAGTTTCATCGCAAATCGAACGTAGCTTTTGAAAATATTTTACATCTCCAGGACGAACGCCGCCTTCTCCTTGTAACGGTTCTAACAAGATAGCACTGACACCATAATCACCTTCATCCAACTCGCTAATTGCTTCTTCTACGGCATTAATATCGTTATAAGGTACGTAATGGAATCCCGGCACTAAAGGTTTGAAGTTTTTTTGATACTTCGGTTGTCCTGTTGCGGTAATTGTAGCTAAAGTGCGTCCGTGGAAACTATCTTTTGCCGTTAAAATAATTGGTTTATCGATATCTAAAACGCTATGAGCGTATTTTCGCGCCAATTTGATCGCCGCTTCGTTTGCTTCGGCACCGGAATTACAGAAAAAGACTTTATCGGCACAGGAATTATCAACTATCCAACGCGCCAATTCTCCCTGTTCGGGAATGTAATATAAATTTGAAACGTGGTGTATTGTTTGAATTTGTCGGGTAACTGCCTCTATCAATGCGGGATGGGCGTGTCCCAAGGTACAGGTAGCAATTCCGGCAACAAAATCTAAATATTCTTTTCCTGCTGTATCCCACAAACGGCATCCAGCACCTTTTTCTAAGGCTATAGGGAAACGTCCGTAAGTGGACATGACAACTTCATCAAAGCTTTCTTTATTAAAAGGGGTAGATGACTGGTTGGCTTGTTGAACAAGAGTCTCAATGCTCACAGCTTAACTCCTGATAATTAGTATATTTACAGAATTTTAATCGATTAGGGAAATGAGAATGGTTACATAAAAGCAACTACACCCATTTTACCAAGATAGCAAAAACCTTCTTAATGCAAAATGCAATAAGTCTATATTGTAATGTGAATTACTTTTTTTGGAAATAGATTGCAAGGGGATAGGAGATTAGTATTAGGTTGCGCTAATCACCCGCAGCCTAGAAGGCTGGGGCTACAGTTACAAAGCCCACGCAGGTGGGCTGATTTAAGCGCATCTTTATACAGAAACGGTATTAGAAGCAACATACATTCAACTTCAAATCTAAAATCTAAAATCTAAAATCAAATAACTCCTAACTCTTCCCCCTCTCCCTTACTTAAGATAGTGTTATGTAACGAATTATTGCGGTTAAATATAGTTATATAGGCTATTGATTTCGGAATTTCAGTAATTATGACAACTTCAAGTAGTGAATTCAAAGTTAGTAAATCTGAGGAAGAGTGGAAGCAAGAACTGACACCAGAACAGTTTAAGGTGTTGCGGAAGCATGGTACTGAAGCTGCTGGTACAAGTTCTTTGGATAAAAATTATGACCAAGGAACTTACGTATGTGCTGCTTGTGGTCAACCTCTATTTAGTTCGGAAACTAAGTTCAATAGCGGTACTGGCTGGCCTAGTTTCTACGCACCAATGGATGATGCAGTTGAGACTTCGGTTGATAAAAAGTTATTTATGACTAGAACTGAAGTTCATTGCAGTAACTGCGGTGGGCATTTAGGTCATGTATTTGGTGATGGCCCGAAGCCTACCGGGCAACGCTACTGTATGAATGGTGTTTCGTTAGAGTTTAAGCCGGAAGAAGGTTAATTATGGGACTTACGCACGGGTAACGTAACTATAGTCATTGCGATGTAAGGAAGCAATCTCAAACGCCCTTATAATCGTAGCGAGTGCGTAAGTCCCGAATTATTACTTAATTCTGCGGTAATTGGGGTTAACTTTCGATAGCGAAATGTTGTGTTATCCCATTAAATATAGAGACGTGAAATTTCACGTCTCTACAAATGAATTTGTCACAATCAATAGTTGCTTTGTTTTCCTAACCAATAGCTACAGGTGAAGAAATATTAGCAGTGCGTTCGCCAATTGGATTAATGTCGCCAACAAAGTTTAATAAGTCGCTCATGGTAAAAGTTCCAGGGATTTGAGCGGGTAATGTTGGCTGCCAAGCTGGATTACAAGTTAAGAAAGAACTGCTATCAGCTTTGAGAAGTCCGACGAATACTTCGGCTAAAATACGACTTCCTACTTCTCCCAAACGATTTCCCTGTTGTTGAATTTGGGCTTCTTTAAGGATGTAGTACCACAGTGGAGATTCTATGTGAAAATTGTGTTTTTCAGCGACTATTCCATCTGCTCCGGTAGATATTTCTGCTTTAGTCAAAGGCTTAAATCTCATAAACCTAGCTACACTTTGACCAGATGGTAAACCCAGACTGCGACTTCTAAGTAAGTTTCTCACGGCGAGGGAACGAGGTTCTGGAATATTGGGTATCATCTTCAGAGGTTCAACTAAGAATGGATCTAGTTTGCGACTAAAGTTAACTGGCACATTCGCATCTATTTCATAGAACCTTCTCCAATCGATAATCCAGTCGCTAGGGATAGGAACTAAGTCGCCTGATTCAGCAGTGAATTGAAACAGTAGTTGTAAAGTTGCAGAAGTAACTCCACCATCACGAGGAGTGAAAACCCGATTGAAGTCGTAATCAGCACGCACCATACTGTGACCGAGACGGTAAGCAGCAACTGAAAATTCTACGGGAATAAATGGTTCTTCTCTAAATCTAAAGAAGCGTCTACCTTTGTTTAATGCCGCCTCTAACTGTGCTAAATCGATAATTCTAGTTAAAAAGTCGTTTAATACAATCCATTGATAGTGCCAAATCACTAACTCTCTAGCCTGTTCAAAAACAGACTTATCGGTGGAATTTATCGGCTGGATACTACCATCTTTAATACCCTTAACTACCTGATTATGAAACTTGAGAAAAGCTAAGTGTGTTTGAGCAACAATCAAATTTTCATCGTTGCGGGGATCTCCAATGATAGCGAGTTTGCTGGAAGCACGAGGAAGATCGTTGGGTAATTCTGTAGGAATAGAACTATCTCCACCTCCCGGTTCGCTATTTGTTTTCCCAATCAAAAATAAATCGTTGTCACTCACTTGATATAGATATCTTTGAGTTTTCGGGCCACCACCATAAACGCTATCTAAATCTAATCGTGGAGTGCGAAAATTTCTCACCGCTAATGGATCGACTAAAATTTCCTGTAAAGCGGTAGTATCAAAAGTAATATCGTGGTCGATAAACTGACCTAAATAGGTATAGCCTGCGGGTACATTTTGATTATCACCCTCAGTAGAATTAGAATCAGCATCATTCATTGCATCACCCAACTCAGTCAAACTTTCTGCCGAGGGTGTAAAAGGACGCAACTGAGGAAACATTCTTCCGAATTTACCAGTTTGTGCAAATTCACCTAAAGGTTGATTTTCACCAGTACGAGAACTAAATCCATGAAGTCTAGACATAATAATTACCTTTTATCGAGTTTAATTGGTGATATTTAACAACTATTCAAATAACGCTTTAGTCGCGCATATATTCAGTATGTTACAAACTTACTTCATGATGCAGTACCCGGAAGGGTGATATTTTATATGTATCAAATATTATTTAATTTAATAGATAAAAACTATACGGTAACAGGAAACTCAGCGCTCCTCTGGGTTACTTTGCGTCAAAAAATTACCAAATTTCAGCTAAATCCAAAACAAATCCCGTTAATATATCTTCACCCGATAAAGAAACGGGATTATCTAATATTTCAACATCAAAACCTTGTCTGTATACTTCTACTTTGCGATTTTTGCGGTCAATTAACCAGCCCAATTTTGCCCCGTTTTTAATATATTCCTGCATCTTTTCTCGCAACGGTTTCATATTGTCGGAAGCAGAACGCAATTCTACAACAAAATCGGGACATATAGGAGCAAAACCCTTTTTTTCTTCCGCTGTCAGTGCTTCCCAACGTTCTAATTTTATCCAAGATGCATCCGGGGAAAGTATTGCACCATTAGGTAAATGAAATCCCGTAGATGAATTAAAAGCTATTCCTAACTTAGTTTGACGATTCCAAATCCATAGTTGTGCAGTGATATTCGCATTTTTTGCTCCTGCTTCACCTCCAAATAAAGGCTTTATTCTCAATTCCCCTTCTTCAGTTCGTTCTAATCTTACATCGCGGTTGGCAGCTGCTAGTTTTTTGAATTGTGCGTGAGTGACTTTGAAGGCTTGGGGGATGGTAACGGTAGGGTTGAGCATAAGTTGAGGTTGGAATTATCAGTTATTTATATGGTGTCACAAGCTAAAGATTATGGTTTATAATGCAAATTTTTTAAGACTTACGCAGCGGCAACAAAAAACGTAGTTTTCTAAACATTTAATTTTCTCTCCCAACCCAACTTTCAAAAAAAGGGGTGCTTTGCATAATTCTTATCTGATTTTAATCATTTAATAAGCAAAGACTCAGCGATAGTGCTTACACTGGTAATAAGGTTAACTCTCAAAAAAAGTTATGAAAAGAAGATATTTTTTAGAAGCTGGAGGAGTAATATTAGGTACGGCATGGTTATCGCAATATTTAATTGGTAAGTCACAAGTTATAGCAACTGCTTCTAATGAGTTTGAAATTACTAAAACTGAAGAAGAATGGCGCGAAATTTTGACACCCGAACAGTTTTATGTATTGCGTAAACATGGAACCGAACGCGCTCGCAGCAGTTCCCTCGATAAACAATATGCTCAGGGTACTTATATATGTGCTGGCTGTGACTTACCGCTGTTTAAATCTGAAACTAAATTTAATAGCGGTACGGGTTGGCCGAGTTTTTATGCTTTCATTCCAGGGGCAATTGGTACATCGGCGGATAATTCGTTTTTAATGAGCCGTACTGAAGTTCATTGTCATCGCTGCGGCGGACATTTAGGTCATGTATTTAACGATGGCCCCAAACCTACTGGTAAGCGTTACTGTATGAATGGGGTGGCGTTGAAATTTATTGAAAGTTGAATGTATTAACATTTTGCCCCATTGTCGTTAAGCCTAAATACCCGTTTTAAAATCAATTGATGCGGCTAATAAACTAAGTAGGTTAAAACTGATATCTTGCACCATTCTCAATTAGCTTTCACAAACGCCTTGGAATAAATTCCCAGGCTCACATACGAAGTCGTCTAAAGACGACTGAATAATGCTTTTAGTGCGCTTTAGCGTAATTTTTATATTAACCTTGAAATCAATTTTAAGGCGGGAATTCGGGTTTAACGACAATGGTGCAAGATGTCAGTTAAAACGCACTCGATACCATGCTCAGTCTGATTTATCAGACTTTGTATATAAGCGTGGGAATTGATTCCAAGGCTGTGTTGAGAATGGTGCAAGATGTGAAATTAACTAAGCTACTTTAAAAGCGATCGCAAGCAAACAAACCAGGCTTACTTATTACTGCAAACCATCGTTAGGAAAATTAATAATTGGATTTGCTTCCTCTAATTGTTCGATTCTATTATTAACTATATTGTTCTTAAGAATACCTTCACGCTTATAACGTTCTGGATTAACTAAAATTTTTGTTTCTCTTTCTATCTTCCGTTTTCCTTCTTCAAAGAATCTCTCAGATGCTGTTGGTGAATACAAACCATTTAATAGAGATTGATTAGGCATTGGTGGATTACTTTCGGCTAAAGCTGTACCCATAGCGCCAATAATTACTGATGCAAAGGTTCCATAGATACAAAAGAAAGAAGCAAGTTGTAGAGTATTGATTTTCATGTTGTCCCTACCTAAAAAGGGATTGCTAACTATCTCTATTATAGACGTTTGATTTGTTCCCCGTTCCCCGCTCCCTGTTCCCTCCCAATCAAGCAATCAACAACCGCGCTCTATCGGCTTGCTCCTGCACCGTTTCTTTTAACCATTCGCTAATCGATTTACCTAATTTAATCGCAATTGTTGGATCTTTTGTTAATGTTTCGTAAATTTTCTGTTGCAATTCTGGTTTTTTCTTAACCGCTAAATCGTTGATTCTACTATCAGAAACAAATTTACGCACCCAACCGGGAATATCTGTTTCCTTAACCAATGACTCACCGGCGAAGTAAGCAACTATTCCGATAATGGGAGCAATAATTCCGGCAAATATTATTACGTGGAATAAACTGGCGATAACAACACCAACTATAATTGCAACAAGGTGTCCGACAAATACGGAAAGTCCGCTTAAATCGTCAAATGAAATGGATGTGGGAACTTTGCCGGTATGATCTCCCAAATCAATTGTTTTGCTACCAAAAGTGCCCAAAGGTAAACCATATTTACTACAGATAGAGTCAGTTTTTTCTCTAACTTCATCCTGCACATTTCCCAACCATGCTAATAAGCATTTAGTGACTTTACCATTACCTTCGCTTTCTGTAAGCCAACTTTTAGCTCGTTTTTCAATTTCCAATTCTAAAGCTTTTAACGTGATAATTTCTCGATTTCGCCAAGATTGAACGCAAGGTTTAACTACTTCTTCTACCAAACCGTTGGCTAATTCTTCTGATAATTTATCTAAAAATGCGGGAACGTGATTTCCAACAATTCCCGTCAATTCGTTATCTAAAAATTTACTAATTTCATCCATAAAACCGGATGTACGAATATACACTCTTCCCCAACGCGCCAATCCCCTGGCAATGCATAATTCGGGTTCGCCATCGCGTTTACAAGGTAATTTAGGAAATATTTCTTGAGACATTTCCAAAACAAAACCCATTTTGGAAGCGCTACCAGTTAATAGAATTGCACTTGGTATAATATTTTGTTCGTCTAATTTGCCTTTGACTACTTTTAACTGACTTCCAAAATCATCGCGCCAGCTTTTATTATCTAATTGCTGTAAAGGTTGATTGAGAATTTCGTTAATTATTTTCCCGTTTACTAAAGGTGAAAATTTGAACTTGCGCTGAATATCTTCGCTACCAACGTTAACAAAATCATCTTGATAGCTATCTTGATAATTAAAATATTCTTCTTTCGCTTTACGACAGCGAAGCTCGCAACGATTTCGATATATAGGACTTTGTTTGAGAATTGTTTCTAATTTATCGATTTCTTCTAAAGTCCAAATTTCTTCTTCGTTAAGGTATTTTTCTAAATGTACAATATCTTGGCGTTTCTCTCGATATTGTCTGTGTAATTCTAGAGTTTTCTTAAGAATTTCTTTCTCAATTAAAGAAGCACCTAAATCATGACCAAAATCAATGGGAGTATCTGCCATCCCCTTAACTAAGGTATAATCAGTTGTGGAAGAACCGATATCAATGACTAATACAGATTTTTCTAATTCTTGAATTGTAAAAATACCGCTTTCTTTGGCGTGCATTAAAGCAGCCCGTGACTCTTTTACCACCGTCGCATTCGGTACGGTTTCAGAAAGTATTTGTTTGTAGCTTTGAATTTCTTCTATCCACCATCCCGATGGGCAACCGATAAAAAAGTAATTTGTATCTGAAGTTTGAATTTGATTTGTGTCAATTAAATGTTGATAAATCGCGTTGACAAATTCTTCAATCGTCTTCTGATAAGATAAATCCTGAAATTTTCTAGTTTTAAAAGCGATTTCCAAAAGAGTTGCATCTGCAAGCTGACAAGCCATTTCACCGATGATGATTCCCCGCTGGGGATGATGCGCTATCGCAGTTATTTGGCTTTTACGGTTATTGATTAATAAACTTTGAGGATTTGTTTCTTGATTATCCGCACGTACCCAAGTTAGCGCTGTTTCTCCGTGCCCTAAATCAAAGCCAATTATTCTAGTGTTATGGTAATCTTGCATTTGCTTATATTATCTCCTAATTCTTTATACTATTAATTAGATGCAGGTTCAATAACGCTTCCCGGTAACAGCACTTTTTCATCTTTAACAAAAGCGTGTTTTAGCGTGACGTAATCGGTAATATTTGGATCGATACTTGGTTCAAAATAGAACATATCCCAAGCTTTATTTGCTTCTAAAGAAGGTTGATAAACTTTAGCTTCAATTCCATAATTTCTTAAAATTGTGATTGCTTGTTCGATGCGTCTGCGTACAGAAATTGGTAGTTGAGTTTCTTCATCAAGCGCATCAGCCATTAATTCTTGGAGATATTCTAATAAGTCCAAATTATTTTCTAAATTAGGTTGCGATGATTTTTCTTCTTTTGTACCGTAACCTAAAACTGTTTGGTCAATTGATTGAAAATTTTGGTATAAATAATTGAGTAATTTATTGGTATCTATAGATATTTTAGGTTGATTTTGAATAACAACTTCGGGCAAATTAGAACCTGCACCAGGTAATTGCTTCTGTTTAACAACCTGACTAAACACACCTCCGGAGATTAAACCGATTCCTGCTCCCACCAAACCCCAAGTGATTCCTCCTTCCAAAGTTCCCGCTATACCTGCTGCGAGTAAACTACTAACTATAACGCGACTTTTTTGTAAAGGTTGTAATAATATCTGTTTATAATAATTAGGTGATGTCCAATTTTGAATATTTTTTTGAGTTTGAATAGCGTTATTCAAAGGTGATAAAATATTTTTATTCAACTCTGCTTGCATTTCGGAAATATCAAAAGATTTTTCAGGAATATCTACCTTTAAATCTTGTAATTCAACCGAAGCTAATATCTGAATATTTTCTTTCATCCCCTCCAACATATTTCTAGCCAAACGTGCTTGTGGTGGAGTTAATTCTTTGATATATTCGCCATTAAGATCGGTAAGCTGGTTAATTTCATCTCTAACTATCTTAACTACTTCCTCAACCGTATTTGTAGCATCTAGATTAGACTTGAGTTTTTCCTTGATTTTCTGATAATGCGATGCAAGAGTTTTCATAATTAGATATACATAACTTTTAAGACTGAATTATAGAATAACCAAGTTAAACCAAACTAAATTTTCTCACTTTCTTAATTTATTCCGCAACGAAGCATTTTTACATCATCCTATAGTATATTTAGTGCCAGCTATTTCCTACCCTTAAAGGCAGATTAATTATTTTAGTTTTTACTTAAGTCAAACACTTATATTTTTACTTACGATATCCGTAGAAGTAAAGTTTTATTAGATACAGTTAAGTAAATATTTTATTTTAACGCAGAGCCACGCAAAGGTAAGCGCGGAGGAGCGCAGAGTTTTCTATAAACCTCTGTGCCCCTTTGCGTAAACCTTCGCGCTCCTTTGCGTTTAAAAATGATACTTCATACACAAAAAGTTTAAATCCTCAAGTAAACTAGCTAATAAACCGACTTTATCAACCTGCAAAGCAACCCAAGCATTAGCATCACTTTTAGCTTGAAATCTCTCATCAAAAAGAGTTTTTCCTTGAGTATAATTTCCTAGAGTTTCAACCTCTACTTTTGCACGACGGAAGAGTAAAGTATCTGGATAAAAAAGATAAGCTACGGCAGCACCATCATGAACCAAAAAACCTTTTTTCCCTTTTGTTTGGCGGTAGCGTAAATTAGTTTCTGTCATAAAGTTGCATAAATCAGATATAAATTGAGTTAAATTACTTTCAGAATTACGAACAATATCTTCAGCCATTTCAGGGGTAAAAATTAATTGTTCGGTAATATCTAATGGTAAAACAACTATATTATCGCAGCTAGCAAATACTTTTTCTGCGGCTTCCGGATTATAAAAAATATTAAATTCAGCATGAGGAGTAATGTTTCCTGGAACTTTGAAAGCACCTCCCATGATGACAATTTCTTTAGCTTTTTTCAAAATACCGGGGCTTTTAGTTTCAGCAGCAGCTAAATTTGTTAAAGGTGCAACTGCAATGATGGTAATTTCTTCAGGATAAGCATTAAGTTTATCTATAATTAAGTCATCGGCATAAACAGCACTATCAAAATCATGTTTAGCTTTGGGTAAATTATCAGAAATATTACCCATACCATCCATTCCGTGAATATAAGCAGCATCGGCAACTTGAGACTTTTTTACCGTTACTCCTCGTGCTAATTCTACTTCTTCAAAGCCTCCCACACTCAAAACTTTACTAGCATTAATAAAAGTTTGTTGAGAATCGACATTACCTTCAGCGGTAGTAACTGCGATTAATTCAGCCTTACCTTGTTTTGCTAAACTTTGCAGCCATAATAAAGCAAATGTATCATCACCACCGGGGTCAGTGTCGAAAATTATCTTAGTCATTTGGATTTTAACAACGGATGCGTTTGGTTTGTTTTGGATTTTGGATTGTTTTATTTTTGAAAAAGGTGACAGTGTTTAGATTTTAAATTGTATATTTTCAATATTAGGTCAAAGATGATATTTATATTTATAAGGGTTATAAGTAAGTCGGCGGGAAAGCATTACCTCTAATGTAACTAGAAGCGACAATGTTAATCCCGAGCTGGTATAAAAAATCTATTGAGGAAAGATTGAATGTCTACGCAATATGACAACGTTGGTGTTAATTACGAGGATTTCAAAGCTCAAGGGAAATTACCAATAATCGAAAAATATACGTTTTTTAAGTTGCTTGGGAATATTCAAGGAAAACATATTTTAGATTTGGCATGTGGTAGTGGCTTTTATAGTAGGTTACTTAAGCAAGAAGGAGCAGCAAAGGTAATTGGTATCGATATTTCAAAAGAAATGGTAAAAGTCGCCCGCTCTAAAGAAAATAATAATCCTGTCGGTAATGAATATCAAGTTTTTGATGTTGCAACAATGCCACATCTTGGCGATTTTGATTTAGCAACCGCTGTTTATCTGCTCAATTACGCACAAAACAAAGAAATTTTAATCAAGATGCTAAGTAACATCCATCGCAACCTTGTAGATAAAGGACGTTTTATTACCATAACAGCTAATCCAGGTTTTTTTATAAACAAATCTGACTTGTCAAAATACGGGCTTAAAGTAGTTAAACAAGAAGCTTTTAGCGAGGGTTATAATTGTGAAATTGAATTTTTGACTGATTCACCTTTCAATATTAATGTTTTTCAACTCCATCAATCTATCTATGAATCGGCTATTAAAGAAGCCGGGTTTAAGAATTTTTCCTGGCATAATATGGAAATTCCTCCAGAAGCCATAAAAGAATATGGAGAAGATTACTGGCAAGATTTCTTAGAAAATCCTTGCATGATTGCTCTAAGTTGCTCTAATTGAATTTAAGAGCGAAAATTATTTAGCATTTGTGAGTTTTTTTTACTAAGTTAAATGGTGCGTTACGATTATTCAAATTGATAACCTCGAACAAATTAAATTTATTTCGTAACACACCTTACAATCATTACCAATCCCCAATTAAGAATTATTCCGATATTCTTCTATCAATTCGGGAATATGATCGAAACCATCTACGCCAATAAAAGAAATCATCTTAGAACGATTTTTTACTAATGATTCTTTAAAACCTTCTTCTCCCAATTGATTTTGTAAAATTGATAGCAATCTCGCTGGCTTATGCCATTCTCGCGATGCTATTTGATTGAGTATATACATTCCTAATGAAGCTGTATAAATTGCTCTTTCAAAATTGGCTAAACTATAATTCGCTTCGGCTAAATTAGTTAAATTTAAACCTTGTAAATACAAATCTCCTGAAGTTTGCGCTGTCTTAAATCCTTCTTCTAAATGTTTGATCGCTTTTGAAGCTTCTTGGGTAACTATATAAGCAACACCCAAACTACTCAAACATAAACCTTTACTTTGCAAATCGCCCAATTTCTCCGATAAACTCAAACCTTGTTGCAGATAATTTATCGCCATTTCATAATCTGCTTCTGCTTCCGATTCTTGAGCCTGCATGACTTCGCTATAACCTAAATTCGCTAAAGCATTGGCTTCAGAAATTTTATCTCCTGCTTGTCTGCTTAATATTAATGCTCGTTGGGAATTATTTATGGCTTCGGTGTAATTTTTTTGGTCAACATAAGTACGGCTAAGATGATTTAAGTTAGCAATCTCACAAGCTTTATCTTCTGCATTACGAGCTATTTCTAAAGCTTGCTGATGAAATTTAACCGAACTTTGATATTGTCCTAACGCTCTTTGAGAATAACCCAAAATTGTCAAAATTCTGGCTTTTTCTTGAGTTCCTTCAACTCTTTGCAAAGGTTCATCCAAATAGGAAAGTGCATCTTTTAAATAATTACCTGAAAAAGAAGCGAAGATGCCACCATATAAGGGAAAATACGGTCTTTGAGAAAAGTTACGCAGTATTTGTAACACTATCTGCCAAGCTGCACTGCCATAGGAAGTATCCGCACCAAAACCGTTTCCTAATTGACTCCAAATCACAGAAAAGGTTAAAAAAGTTGAAATTGATAAGTTAGAACCGGCTTTAACATTGTAAGCTTGTTGATCGAACCAGTTAACTAAACCTCGCTGCAAAAATTGCAAACTTAACGTCAATTCAACCCAATCGCTAAGACTAATACTGCGATTACCTTGAGCAAATTCTACAGGAGATTCTTGTTTGGCTAAAGTACTAAATAACCCTTTGCTAAACTCCCCATCAACTTGTTTTCCCCAGGTTGCCCAGGGACCATTTTCGACCGCTACTCCACCAAATCCAATTGATGCGCGATTTTGTTCGTACATCCAGCTGATCAAATGCTGTTGCAATTTCCCCCAAGAACTAATTCCGCGAGTTATTCCTTGAGCAAATTCTTCCAAATAATCTAACTTAAAAGTCTCGGCATTTTTTTGTAACGATTTTGCTAGCTGCTGGAGTTGTTTTTGATTTAAAGGATGCTTGCGATTTGGATCGGTAACGCGCAAAAATATCGCCAGACGTTCGTTTTCTGGTGCTGTTGTAATCTCTCTGGCAGCAGATAAAATTGATTCTGTAGCTTTATTTTGTTCTTCTACTTGTTTCCATTGCGTCTGAATTGTCTTTAATGCTCTCAAACTACGGGTAGCTTTTGCTTTTTTAAATTCATCAGTTTGAGCATCAACTTGAAAAGTTGTTGAATCTAAATGTTCGCTCAAAACTAACTCAAATACTTCTCCCGTTCCCACGGTAACACCCTTGAGCAGCATTTGATACACTTGTCCCTGCGAGCTTATTTTGCCCTTAAGAGTAGCTTGGACAATTTCATCGATTAAAGCCAGGTATTTATCCCGTAATGACAATTCAGACACTTTAGTAATAATTATAATGAATTTGTTTATTAATTCTAATTGTAATGGGGAGTAGGGAATAGCGAGTAGGAAGTAGGAAAAATATTTTTAGCAATTAATTTTATTCACTCTCCAAGGTTTACTTAGGTAGAGTACTAGTATGGGTTTAACTATAAAGTGTTAAGTTATGTAGAGTGTATTAGATACAATATCGTAACTCATCAAATTATTACCTGATTTATGCGTTACTAATTATGCTAGCACGTCAATAATAGCTAAATAATTTGTGAAAATTTATAAATCCGGTTTTTTTTCAACACTGGGTTTCTCAATAGTTGAAATTATTGCAATTGAATATAGTTTCGAGGTTAGCTTGACGGCGCACTTTAATAGATTATTAATCGATGTCAGAATCAATCGCAGCTTATGATCGGATGTTGGGTTACGACACGATTAACATAATTGGTTACAAATGAAATTTCTTAAACGTGTCTAACCCAACCTACAGTGGATTAAGTATTTAAGATTTATTATTAGTTAGATAAAAAACATTCTTTATTCTATATATCTGTAATATCTCTGAAATAATCGCCAATTTTTGGAGTTTAATTTTGGTTTTGGTGACTAATTATGCACCGTTATGAGGTATTAGTAAAAGTATATAAGAGTTGGGTAAACTCTAAATGGCTCGCATACCAAAGCTAACATTTAATCGCGGTACCTTAATTTTACATCCACCTCCACGGGGTAAGGCATGGATGGATTTTGCCACGTGGGACGATCGCGTAGAAAAATTCCGCATCAAAGCGATTGAATACCGTCGTTTGGTGGAAGCTTTGCAAGCTGAAAAAACGGATTTTGTTGATGAGGCTAAGGAATTTTATCCTGTAGAAATGATACCGGGTTTGGTGATGGAACCTTATCCCCATCAAAGTGAAGCTTTAAAGGCTTGGAAGTTAGCGAAAAGACAAGGTGTTGTGGTGCTTCCTACCGCAGCCGGAAAAACTTATTTAGCTCAGTTGGCGATGGAATCTACCCCACGCACGACGTTGATTGTGGTACCAACTTTAGATTTAATGCATCAATGGTACGCTCATTTAGAAGCCGCTTTTCCCGACGTGCAAATCGGTTTACTCGGTGGCGGCTCCAAAGATAGAACACCTATACTAGTTTCAACTTATGATAGTGCTGCGATTCATGCAGAAACGTTAGGAAATCAATATGCGCTGATAATTTTTGACGAGTGTCATCATTTACCAACCGATTTTAATAAAGTTATTGCCGAATTTGCGATCGCACCTTATCGTTTGGGGCTTAGTGCAACACCAGAGCGCACTGACGGCAAACACGCCGATTTAAACTATCTTATTGGTAGGGAAGTTTATCGTAAAAGAGCCGAAGATTTAGCTGGGAAAGCTTTAGCCGAGCATGAAATCGTTCAAATCAAAGTTAAATTATCTAAGATAGAGCGGGAAAAATACAGCGAATTGATGCAAACCCGCAATGATTTTTTAAAAGATTCTAAAATCTCCTTGGGAAGCATTCAAGGTTGGCAGAGATTTGTGCAGATGAGCGCTAAATCTCAATCTGGAAGACGTGCCATGTTAGCTCATCGCGAAGCCAAAGAAATCGCTTTGGGTACCGATGGAAAAATCAGAATTTTAGCGGATTTATTAGCAAAACATTATCCAGAGAGAGTATTAATTTTTACCGCCGACAACGCCACAGTTTATCGAATTTCCAACGAGTTTTTGATTCCCGCAATTACCCATCAAACCCCCGTAAAGGAAAGACACGCGATACTGACTAAATTTAAAGAAGGTGAATATAAATCTCTGGTAGCCTCTCATGTATTGAACGAAGGTGTAGACGTACCAGCAGCCAGCATCGCCATTATATTATCAGGTACGGGTTCGGCGCGGGAATATATTCAAAGATTGGGAAGAGTTTTGAGAAAAGGTAATAGGAAGAACAAACACGCTATTTTATACGAAGTTATTGCGGAAGATACTAGTGAAGAGAGAACATCAGAAAGGCGCAGAGGAGTTGATACGCAGAGTCGCAATGAGCGCAGAGATGGTACCGGGAATGTAAGGGTGATGTATGGAGGTGGAGGAAAAAGTTATAAAGCAGCAGAGAAATCTGATGGTAAATATAAGACTCGGAATAAGCAGATGAATATTTGGGAAGAGGATGAAGATTAGATGGGGAGAGGGGGAGACAAGGGGAAATTAATTCTTAACTCATAACTATTACCAATTACCAATGCCCAATTCACAATTCCCAATTACCAACTTTATCTAAAAAAAACATTATGAACAAAAAACAAGAATTACATCAGGATTTACGCTCAGTTTTCGATCAATTACAAAAGTTTAGAAAAAGTCATCCAAATGCTTGGAGAGTTATCAATAAGCATCTGACTAAAAATGGTAGCACTACCCTTACCGATGCAGATGCAGCACTTTTTTATGCATTAGAAATTATTGAAGAGACAGACTTTGAAATTTGAGACAAGGTGATGGGGAGATGGGGAGATGGGGAGTAGAAACCAATTACCAATTCCTCACTGATAACTGCTCACTGATAACTGATAACTGTTAACTGAAAATGTTGCCAACAGATTTACTAATGTTTCGTCAAAATGGCGAACAAATTATTCCGAAGCGTTTGAGTATTGATAAATTCCATTTAAAGTTAGCAGTTGAATTAATTGATTGCTATAAAAAAGCCGTTGGTCAACGATACGGTGAACTTGAACGTCGGCTGGCTGAAATGGAAGGTGATAATACCGATTATAAGATAAAACGGGGTTTGGCTTATATTTTAAAAAGCAGTTTTTCTACTTTTGAAATTGTCAGTCCTTTGGAACCTCCGATGTTACGTGAAAGGGTGTTCGCAAGTGCTGCAAAATCTGTTGCTAGCCGCGATACTGCTAAGTTTACTTTGAGAAAAGTTGCTGATGAATTAAGTCACGAACTTGATAGGGAAGTTTTATCGGAACAAGTTAGCAAGGGTTTGTATGCTGACTTAACAGAAAATAAAATTTTAACGGCTTTTGATGCTCCGACACCGGAAGCTTTATTACATAGATATAATCTTTCGCAGGTTCAAGGTATTTTCTATAAAGCCAGTCAATTGATCATAAATGCTCACCGCAATACTCCCGGTGAATATAAGATTTTATTTCGTTATCTTAAATTGTTTCAATTGATGTCGTATATCGAAGGAGATGCCGACCACGGGTTTACAATTACTGTTGATGGCCCTACCAGTTTGTTTAATCCTAGTACCCGATATGGACTGGCGATCGCCAAGTTAATCCCGGCTTTACTTCACGTCACGAGATGGAGTTTAGCAGCAACTTTACAAGTCAAAGATTTTTATTCTGGTAACTGGAAAACCGGACGTTTTACGCTTAATTCTGAATGCAGTTTGGTGTCTCACTATCCACCAGCAAAAGAATACGATAGTATGTTAGAAGCATCTTTTGTGAATAAATGGAATTCCGCAAAAACCGAATGGGTATTAGAGCGCGAAGTTGATTTAATTCCGATTCCCGGTAGCGTAATGATTCCCGATTTTCGCTTAGTTCATCCCGACGGTAGAACCTATTTATTAGAAATAGTTGGATACTGGCGACCAGAATATTTACAAAAGAAATTTTATCAGGTAAGAACAGCCGAACGCAACGATTTAATTTTAGCAATTTCCGAGCGTTTAAACTTAGATAAAGCCGGAGTAAAACTAGATAATGTCCCCGCGAAAATAGTTTGGTTTAAAGATAAGTTGTTACCGAAATCTGTTTTGGAAGTTTTGGATTGAAACTTGGGCATGGGTAATTAGGAAAAATATAAATACCTGGCGAATAGAATTCACGGCTACACAAGCAAAGTCCACCTCCGTGGACTATTTATTAACCCACGGAGGTGGGTTTTGTTTGTGTAGAAGCGGTTTCAACCGCCGGATTCCTCCCCCACTACTCCCTTCAATAAACGCTCCCATCAGGCATCACAGCACCTGTCAAAACAGCCCGATTCAAATTTGCTCCTTTTAAATTAGCTCCTTTTAAATTAGCTTCTACCAAAGAAGCTCCTTCTAAATTCACTCCGCTTAAGTCTGCTTGCGTCAAATCCGCATTGATTAAATTGGCTTGCTGTAAATTAGCTTGCTGTAAAATCGCTTGACTCAAATTGGCTTCTCGCAAAAATGCCCTTCGTAAGATAGCCTGACTCAAATTCGCTTTTTGCAACTGAGCTTTCCTTAATGAAGCTTGATATAGCAAAGCTTCGCTGAGATTTACTTCTCTCAAATCGGCTTTTGTTAAAACAGCTTGACTCAAATTCGCTAACTGCATCGAAGCTCTCCATAAAATAGCCTGCTCTAAAAAAGCCTTCGTTAAATCGGTTTCAGCCAATAATGCTTGACTTAAATTAATACCTTTAAGATTAGCTTTAGTTAAAATCGCTTGAGAAAAATCGGTTGAAGATAAGTTTACTTGACAAAGAGTTATTTGAGACAAATCAATTTTTCTAAAATCTCTTTTTCCCGATATATATAGCCTCAAAATTTCCTCTTTTTCCATCACCTCTGTTACGAACATTTTTTTTGACAAGAGTGCCTTTTTTGTTTGCGTTCATAAAACTTAACATGATAGTTTAAGCACAAATCCTTAGTTAAGCATTTGTTAATGATTGGCTTCGGTCTAAATTGTTCAGAATTAGCAATAAAAAATAATAAATTGTTACGATAAATGTTAAGATAGTGAAGAAAATATTAATTTTTCAAACAAATTGTAATAATAGATTGTGGATTGAGTGTTTTTTGTTTAAACCTATCTCAGAAGCCCACAAAAAGAAATTTGCTTCTCTTGTCGAGCGGGAACGATTGTTGGGAGCAATTGCCCTGCGAATTCGGCAATCGTTGGATTTAGATTCTATAATTCACCAAACTGTAGAAGAAGTTAGATTATTTCTGCAAACCGATAGGGTGTTAGTTTATCGGTTTGAAGCAGATTGGAGTGGACTTATGATTGCTGAATCGGCTCTTGCTCCTTATGCAGCCGTAATTGGTTCCAAAATTGATGATTCTTGTATTACCGAGCAACACATAGAACAATACAGACAAGGGCAAGTTCAAGTAATAGAAGATATTGAAGATGCGGAATTGACTTTATGCTACGCAAATTTTCTAAATAATTTTGATGTAAAAGCGAATTTAGTAGTGCCTATTATTGCAGAGGAAAAGTTATGGGGACTTTTAATTGTTCAACATTGTAAATGTTCTCGTAAATGGGAATCATCGGAAATTGAATTGCTCAAACTGTTAGCGAATCATGTTGGAATCGCAGTTCAACAAGCCGAACTTTATCAGCAAGTGCAGAGTCTTAATATATATTTAGAACGGAAGGTTAAAAGTCGTACTGCTAAATTAGAAAAAGCTGTTCAGTTTGAAGCGTTAATAAGACGAGTTACTGAGAAAGTTCGAGATAGTTTAGATGAAGCTCAGATATTACAGAAAGTAACCCAAGAATTGGGAGAAATTCTAGATATCGAACGCTGCAAAATTGAACTTTACGATAATTCTCAAACATTAGCAACTATTGTTTATGAATATACAGCAACACAGCCCATTTACCGGGAAATAACCAAACAAGTAGCAGATTACCCCGAACTTTACGAACAGCTTTTACAAAAACAATCTCTTCAGTTTGTAGAAATAATTCCTCAACTGAATACTAGTAAAAAGCCAGTAAATCGACTGGTTTGTCCGATATTTGACGATAAAGGTATATTAGGTAATCTCTGGTTACTTAAAGTTAACGAAAAAGTATTCGATGAATTAGAAATTAATTTAGTCGAACAAGTAGCCACTCAATGCGCGATCGCGATTCGTCAAGCGCGACTTTATCAGAAGTCTCAAGCTCAAGTTAAGGAACTGGAAAAATTAAATACTCTCAAAGATGATTTTCTGAAAAGCATTTCTCACGAACTGCGTACTCCAATGACTAGTATATTACTAGCTTCGCAAACTTTAGAGAAATTAATAGAAACTCAAGGAATAAGAGGTCTTAAAAGCGAGCAATTCCAGCGCGTATTCCAGATTTTTAAAGGTTCTTGTCAGCAACAAAATAAATCAGTGAATGATTTACTGACACTTTGTTATCTTGATGCTGATAACGCCACTTTAGTTCCTGAATTGATCGATTTACACAGGTTTATTCCTCAAATAGTAGAACCTTTTAAGGAGCAAGCTGAAAGACAAAACCAGCACTTAATTATTAATATTCCTGAAGAAATATCTCCATTACAGTCAGATGTTGCTCTTTTAGAAAGGGTAATTAACGAACTAATTACTAATGCCTGTAAATACACTCCAGCGGACGAAACAATTAGTATAACTGCTGAAGAGAAAGATAACAAACTTTATCTCAATGTTATTAATTCGGGAATAGAAATACCTTTAGAAGAACAAGAATCGATTTTTGAAAAATTTTATCGAATTCCCTCTCACGACCCCTGGAAGCACGGAGGGACTGGGATTGGATTAGCTTTAGTAAAGAAGCTAGCAACACTCTTAAATGCGACGATTCAACTAAATAGTCAATCGGGACAAACCACTTTTACAATTGAATTTGACATTGAAGTTTAGCAATCAGATTAAGACCTATTTTTATTTCGTTAAATATTTTTCAAGCACCTATTCTATCGAAAGTATTATTCCTCTAAGGGGATACAAGCTCTAAAAATCTTTACTAACATAAGAGGTAAGTTACATTTCGTAACGAATCGCAATCATTAGTAATCATTCCAAATTATGAATATTAACAAATTAACTCAACTGTTTACAAAACTTGCTCTAGTTACTGGTGTTGTAGGCATGAGCGCTTTTGCCACAGCCCCAGCTAGAGCCGAGAGTTACGGTAATATGGGCAATATGCAAAATATGCAAATGTCAGCTAGCAACAAAAATCTTGTTGAAGTTGCAGTAGCTAGTGATTCCTTCGATACACTTGTGAAAGCCGTTCAAGCAGCGGGTTTAGCAGATACACTTGCCAATGGTTCTTATACAGTTTTTGCTCCTACCGATGAAGCGTTTGAACAATCTTTACCAGAAGGAGCAGTAGCATTCCTACTCCAACCAGAAAATAAAGACTTGTTACGTCAAGTTCTTTCTTATCACGTAACATCAGGTAAAGTAACATCTAACCAATTACAAACGGGTACTGTAGATATGCTTTACGGTGGAGTTGCAGTGCGCGTAGCTCCCGGAAAAGTAATTGTGAATAATGCAAGTGTAACCAATGCAAATATTGCAGCTAGCAATGGAGTAATTCACGCAGTTAATCGGGTACTACTTCCCCAAGAACTACGTGAAACCATCGCTTCTAGACTTGCAATGCAATAATAAATAAAATTTTGGCTATAGCTCCCTTGTTATATTTATTTGTAATATTTATTAAAGATATTAAATAGTCCCAGAATAGGGAACAGAGCAAGAAGATAGTGTTAGTAAATAATGCGAGCAATAAAGCCGATAATTCTTGTGTAGCAGCTATTTTAGCGTTTCACGTAAAGCTCTCAGCATACCAAGTATGGCTATAACCAAAATTTTTAAATACGAGTAAATAGCAAAAGGTCAGAAGATGTTAACCATTTTTTGACCTTTTACTCATTTTATTTGAGTAATAATTTAATAAATATAAAATAATGTTAACAATTGCGAATAAATCAAGAATTTGAGATCGGCAAGCAAATAAGAACCTGATAAAATACGTATATTGACTAAGGTTTTTCAGAATAGAGTCGCATATAATAATGGCGACTGAATATTTTATAAGTAAATTATTGCAGACATATAATGGAGTGTGGATAAGAATGTTAAGAATTAATTTATTAGCTGTTTTGGGAATAGCAGCAACTGTCGCAAGTATTGCCAATCCTGTCAGCGCCCAGTCTAATGGAAAAGGTTACACTTTATCCGGTGACTCGTTAACTGGAATCAACGAAAGAACAGCTAACCAAGATTTCTCCATCTTTTTTAATGCTCAACCTTCCAGCCCAATCCCGGTTAATAATGTAGAGCAAAATACATTTACCAACACGGATTACAGGAAAACTAGAGAGCCAGTTCAAATTAACAATACACCCGTTTATTTAGAACCTGGGCAACAAACCCTTAACGGTAATGATGGATTGCAGGTGCAGTTTGATTTGACTAATACCGAGAAACGGAAAAATGTGAAATGAAGATGAAAATATTGTAGAAAGCATTTTTCTCAAACATACTTTTATAACTATTTTTCCCAGGTAAATTTTGTTACTTGAATAACAACAATTAAACCCGTGAAAACGGGTTTTAATTTAATTGAATTTGATTTCGTTTCTGTTTGCTATAAACAATTACGTTTTATAACTCCTAACTCCTAACTTTTTCTAATTTCCAATTCCGACACACTTTCAAGTAAAATTATCTCTTGAGAGAAAGGAGGGGAAAAATTGACGCGAGTAATAATAGTACGCCACGGTGAAAGCACTTATAATACCGTTAGACGGATTCAGGGACATTTAGATAAATCGGTATTAACAGAAAAAGGTTGTAGTGATGCGGTAAAAGTGGGTAAAGCACTCAGTAATATTTCATTTGATGCGATTTATTGCAGTCCCCTCAAGAGAGCAAAACAAACCGCAGAAATTATCCACGGTGAAATCAAAGCTAATTTAGGTAATATTCCCGCTCTAGAAGAGAATTTAAAGATAAAAGAAATTCACCTACCTTTGTGGGAAGGAATGCTGGCTACAGAAGTACAAGAAAAGTTTCCCGAAGATCATAAAGTTTGGAAAGAAAACCCCGATAAATTGCGGATGCTGGTTCAAAATGGTGAAAAAACCGTTGAATATTTTCCGATTTTGGCACTATACGAACAAGCAAAAGAATTTTGGCAAGAGATTTTACCCAAACATCAAAATCAAACTATTCTTGTAGTAGCTCATAGCTGTATAAATCGCTGTTTAATTCAAACTGCAATTAAAATCACTCCTGGTTATATGCAGCATATTCTGCAATCGAATTGTTGCATCAATGTAGTGAATTTTGCTGGGTTACTAGAAGATAAAGTTCAGATAGAATCATTCAATCAAATTCAACATATGGGAGCAACTTTACCTTCATTGCGTCCCAATCATCAAGGAATTAGATTATTATTAGTCCGTCACGGAGAAACTGACTGGAATCAGCAAAGTAGATATCAAGGGCAAGTTGATATTTCACTTAACGAAAATGGTAAACTACAGTCTGAGAAAGTAGCAGATTTTCTCAAAGATGTATCTATAGATAAAGTATATAGTAGTTCCTTGTTGCGGGCAAAAGAAACCGCAGCAATTATTTTGCAGCAGCATCAAGGCATTAATTTAGAATTAGAATTAGAATTAGAATTAAATGATGGATTTAAAGAAATAATTCACGGGGCTTGGGAAGGAAAATTAGAGACAGAAATCGAGCAAGAATTTCCCGGAGAATTGCAGCGCTGGCGAGACACACCAGAACAATTCCAAATGCCTGCGGGAGAAAATTTTACAGATTTTTGGCAGCGTACAGTTGAAGTTTACGAATCAATTATTGAAGCAGCATTAACAGATAAATTAAACACTATATTAATTGTTGCTCATGGAGGTACCAATCAAATTTTACTTTGTCATATTTTAGGATTATCAGCAGAACAATTTTGGAGTTTTCGTCAGAGTAACTGTTGCTTGAATGTGATTGATTATCCTAAAGGTAAGAACGGTATTCCTGTAGTGCAAGGAATTAATTTTACTTCTTATTTAACAGGAAGCGTGTTGGATGAAACGGTAACAGGAGCGTTGTGAATTGGGAATTAGGTAAGGAGAGAGGGGGTAGAGGGGGGAGATGGGGTAGAGGGGATAGAAAAAATTCCTCACTCCTAACAACTAACAACTAACAACTAACAACTAACTATTAACTATTAACAATATGACAAAAGAATTATTACAACAAGTAAGAGTTATTAATCCTATATCTAACACCGATAGAGTTGCTGATGTTTTGATTGAGGATGGTTTTATAAAGTCAGTTGCGGATAAAATTTCCGATATTCCCGACAATACTTCTATTCGTGATTGTGCATCTTTAATATTAGGCCCTGGATTGGTAGATTTGTACAGTCATTCTGGGGAACCAGGTTTTGAAGAAAGGGAAACTGTTGCTTCTCTGCTCAAAGCTGCTGCGGCTGGTGGTTTTACTCGCATTACTCTTTTACCGGATACATCCCCAAGTATTGATAACCCCGCAGTTGTCGCACAATTGCAGCAGCTTTGTAAAAATTCAAATTCTTCTCTTCCTCTGCTTAACATTTGGGGTGCGATTACCAAAGATGTTAAAGGCGAAAAAATGACGGAATTAGCAGATTTAAAAAATGCGGGAGTTGTTGGTTTCGCGGATGGTGATGCTTTGAATAATTTAGCCTTAGTGCGGCGAGTGCTGGAATATCTGCAACCGTTGAGAAAACCAGCAGCTTTTTGGTGTTGCGATCGCAATATTTCCTCAGATGGAATTATGCGTGAGGGTGCGGATTCGATTCAATGGGGTTTACCGGGAAATCCTGCTGCGTCGGAGACTTCAGCAATCGCGGCTTTACTAGAATTAGTTGCTAGCACTTTTACCCCTACCCACATCATGCGGGTTTCTACTAAAAGAAGTGTGGAATTAATAGAAGATGCCAAAGCTAAAGGTTTACCCATCACAGCCAGCACTACTTGGATGCATCTTTTACTCGATACTTCTTCTGTTAAAAGTTATCATACAGCGTTAAACTTAAAACCACCTTTAGGTAATCCAGAAGATATGATGGCATTGCGTCGGGGAATGCGCGAAGGAATTTTAGATGCCATAGCGATCGATCATTCACCATTTACTTACGAAGAAAAAACTGTAGCTTTTGCTCAAGCACCTCCAGGAGCAATAGGTTTAGAATTAGCGCTACCTTTGTTATGGCAAAATTTAGTAGAAACGGGTGAATTTACAGCTTTAGAATTGTGGAAAGCGCTTTCTACCAATCCAGCAGAATGTTTAAACCAAAGTCCAAGTAATATTGTAGCTGGTGAAAAAGCCGAATTAACTTTATTTAATCCCCAGGAAACTTGGAAGGTTGATAGCAATAATTTACATAGTTTATCGAGCAATACACCGTGGTTGGGAGAAGAATTGACGGGGAAAGTTGTCGGGATTTGGTGTTAGTTAAAGGGATAATAGAAAAATGCCAGCTAGAGATATTTATCATGATGCTCTCAAAAATGCTTTGTTAAAAGATGATTGGATAATCACCGATGACCCTTTACATATAAAATGGGGTCTGAGAGATATGTATGTAGATTTAGGTGCGAAAAAATTATTAGCTGCACAGAAAGCAGAAAATAAAATAGCCGTAGAAATCAAAAGCTTTATTAGCCCTTCAGAAATACAAGACTTCAAAGAAGCTGTTGGAAGTTTTGTTTTGTATCGTGCTGTTATGCATCGTGTTGAACCCGAACGAACATTGTATTTGGCAGTACGCGATAATATATATAATGCTTTATTCCAAGAACCAATTGGTACACTATTAGTAGAAAGTGACAACATTTATCTAATCGTATTTAATGTTGACGAAGAGGAAATAGTGCAATGGATACCTTAGATTTTCAAAATATTATCAAAGAAACGTTAATTGAATATACCAAAATTCCCTATTCTTATGGAGATATTGAATATAGAACAGTTTTTGATAGCGAAAATGATAATTATTGTATAGTAACTTTAGGATGGCATGGCCCAAAACGAATTCACGGCTGTTTAATTCATTTAGAAATTATTGATGGCAAAATATGGGTACAGCGAGATGATACGGAAGATGGTGTAACTTACGATTTAGAAGAAGCTGGAATTCCTAAAGATAAAATTGTTTTAGGCTTTCATCCACCTAATGTTAGACAACATACGGGTTATGCTGTTGCTTGATTAAAACTTTTCTATTTTTCTATTAAGTTATTTTTTCAATCCAAAAACCCGGCTTTGTCTAAAAAACCGGGTTTCTTCAAACTTTAAATTCACTTAAAAAACTTAATCTACTTGTTCAATTGCCTTAGCACCCAAATAAGGCTTATTTTCATAAACTTTAACTACATCTGGGGCAAAATCTAAATCGTAATCTCTTTTAATTACCGCTGCGTCAAAGGTTCCGATTACGCCACTTACTTCGACATTTGTACCAACTGGAGGAGCATTTTGATCGCTTACTACTAAGATTGGTTGTCCTCTTAGAGATTCTTTATCGTAAGCGATAAATGCTTTTGGACCAACAATTTCTGTAACTTTGGTACTGACGGTAACATTTTCTCCAACGAGTTCTGCATTAGGTAATCCAGCACTTTCAGGTATGCTATCAGTAGAATCTGGTACTGCTGCACCTGGTACCGCTGCACCTGTAGTTCCCGTAGTTCCCGTAGTTCCTGTAGTTCCCGTAGTTCCCGGAACTTCTGTAGTTGCTGTATCTCCTGTAGCTGTTGCTCCCGGTGCTTGTTCTGTCGGTTCTACTTCGCCTATAGTATCATTTGTTGTATCGCAAGCAGGAAGCACTAACGCCAAAAATGCGATCGCGATCGCGCCGTTGGTTTTGCCTATTTTTTTGATTAAATTACCGATTTTAAAACCTTCTTTAGCAGTTACGCTATTATTTGTAAGTCTACTCATAGTCTGTAAATTTCCTTAATACGCAATTATATTCAAATTACTTTGCAATTCACTTACTATTAAAAATAATCTCTATTTCTAATAGTGAATCAACGCGAGCAAAAGGCATGATAATTGATTCATACCAAAATTTGAATACAAATATTTATTAACTTTAGCTTAAAATAAGTGAACTGTTTATAACTTCTATCTCTAGAAAGAGAATAAAATTGATTAGAGTATTAGATTAAATCTGGCTTTGATTGTTCTCTAACTTTTGGTGGATGCGATAAGATCACTGGTAGATAATTAAAATACGAAGCAAAATTGCAAAAAATCATTTTAAAATATTGCTACAGTTGGCTATATAGATAGATAAAGAATTAAATAGTCCCAATATAATTATGACACTTCTCAATGCTCGCAATTTATCTTTAGAAGATGTTCAGCGTCTTCTGGGATTTGAAGAAGATTATAATGATTCATTTTCTTCGTTATTATCTCTCGAAACTCTAACAGAATCAGAACAACAAGAACTTTTACAGATTCGAGATGATTTCCGTAGTTATCTTACGGCTGGTAAAGTTTCCGAAGGGCAAGTTAAATTTTTGGTAATTGCTCCTTTGATGCGATTAGCGGGTTTTTATAGTTATCCAATTCAAATAAAACTCGAAGAAGATATTGCTGAAATTAAAATAGAAGACGAAGATACGAGCATAACTGGCAGATTAGATATTCTAGCTGTCAATAAAGTTAGAAAGTTCGCAGATAAAACGTTTTTCTGGGTATTATTAATCGAATCAAAAAACAGCGGTATTTCCCCATCAGAAGGTTTACCTCAACTTTTAACATATGCCTATGAAAGCTTGCAGCATCAAACATCAGTTTGGGGCTTAGTTACAAACGGACAATATTACCAATTTGTGTATATTCAACAGGGAAATTCAACAACTTATCATTTAATGCCATTATTAAACTTGATGGAACCAAATCGTGCAGTTGAATTATTACAAGTACTTAAAGCAATTTGTCAGCTTTAGTTTAAAATTACACATAAACCTAACCCCCCTACCCCCCTTCCCTATGAGGGAATGGGGGTTTTTAAGCCTCTCCCCTAGTAGGGGAGAGGTTTGGAGAGAGGTTTTCTTTTCCGGAGATGTCTATTACCATTCCGCTCTGGCTCAAATGTAGATTACAAATTCCCATAAAACCAATCCCACCCAAATCGGAAAACAGCGCAATATTCCTGCTTCATCTCCTCCTAATTTTCTCTTTAAAAAAGGATTTTATTTCTGAAGCATCCATGTTAAACTCAATAATCGCAAAATTTATGGTAAATCTCCCTACTGCATAAGTAGCAACTTGGGTCATCTATATAGATATAGTATTAAATATAAAAATAAAAACCTTCTGCGATGAGCAGTGAAAATCCCGTTAAAACAATCTTGGTACTGTCAGCGAATCCCAAAGGTACGAACTCATTGCGTCTGAGCGAGGAAACTCGTGAAATTCGGGAAGGGTTACAACTCGCAAAACAACGTGACAAATTTAAGATAGAGTCAGCACAAGCAGCACGCTACAGAGATATTCAAGATTCTATTATGTATTATGACCCCCAAATTATTCACTTTTCTGGGCATGGTGCAGGAGAAGCAGGCTTAATATTTGAAGATAACACCGGACAGCAAAAGCTAGTGGATACAGAAGCATTAGCTCAGATGTTTAAACTGTTAGCAACGCGAATTGAGTTTGTAGTACTCAATGCTTGCTATTCCGAAATTCAAGCTCTTGCGATCGCCCAACATATAAATTATGTTATCGGCATGAGCAAGGAAATTGGGGATAAAGCCGCTATTGAATTCGCTGTTGGGTTTTATGATGCTCTAGGGGATGGAAGCGAGTTTGAGTTTGCGTATAAATATGGTTGTAGCGCTATCCGCATGGCAGGAATTCCAGAGCATTTGACACCCCAATTGTTGAAAAAAGAAGATTTTCGTGGAGAAAATATAGAAGACACCGCTCCTGTAATCAGTTCACCTCCACAGGATACTCGTGATGTTATCGTTATTTCTCCTTCACCCATACAAGAAGAAAACAATATTATTGAATATCGTCAAAAAGTTGAAGAATTCGCTGATGATGGCATAATTTCTGATATTGAATCCCACATACTAGACAATTTACAGAAAAAGCTCGGATTAACCGATAAAAAAGCCCGTGCAGTCGAAAAAGAAGTATTAGAACCCTATGAGATTTATAAGCAACAATTTACCAAAAAAGTAGATGCACAAGGATATCCACTGAAGGAAAAGGCTCAAGTTGAATTAAAAAAGCTGCAAAACTACTACAAAATTAAAGACGAATACATAAATTTACTAGATGGGGAAGCTGAAAAATTTCAATATTTCGAGACAGCCACCCTGGATAAAAATCACCAAATCAATCGTAGCCGTGGAAAAGCCGAATATTTCAAAGAAGATTTAGGCAATGGCATATTCTTAGAAATGATCAAAATTCCTGGTGGTAGTTTCCTCATGGGTTCCCCAGAGAATGAACCAGAAAGAAGCGATCATGAAAGTCCGCAACACAAAGTCACTATTCAACCCTTTTTCATGGGTAAGTTTCCAGTTACCCAAGAACAGTATCAAGCAATCATGGGTGAAAATCCCTCCAAATTCAAAGGTAAAAATAAACCTGTTGAACGTGTAAGGTGGGATAATGCAGTAGACTTTTGTGGTAGAATATCCAAGAGGACTGGAAAAACCTATCGCTTACCTAGTGAAGCTGAGTGGGAATATGCTTGTCGGGCTGGAACGAGAACTCCATTTCACTTCGGCGAAACTATTACTACTGACCTAGCGAACTATGATGGTAATTATACCTATGGTTCTGGACCCAAGGGTAAGTATTTAGAGCAAACCACAGATGTTGGTAGTTTCCCTGCTAATACCTTTGGGCTGTACGATATACATGGAAATGTCTGGGAATGGTGTCAAGATAGTTGGCATAAAAACTATCAAGGAGCGGCATCTGACGGTAGTGCTTGGATAAATTATAATGATGATGAGAATAATTATGGATTGCTGCGTGGCGGTTCGTTGAGCAGCAGTCCGGGGTACTGCCGTAGTGCGTTTCGCTACAGGTACGAACACGGTGACACCACCTCCTCCGTCGGGTTTCGGGTTGTCGTTGCGTCGTTTTCCAGGGGTTCTTAGCCCTTTGCACTTTAACCCTATTGCCCTTTAGACTTCTTTCCTTTTCCCTTAGCCCCGCGCGAAGCGCGATTTTTTTTGCTAATTTTGAGGTGCTGGATGGATGATTTACCTATCATACAGAAAACTTACGATTTAATCAAGTGGTCTGTACCAATATTAAATCGGCTGCCCAGAGATTATAAGTTTACTTTGGGAGAAAGGATGATTACAGGACTGTATGACTAGGGTGTTGACTTTGTGCATTTTGAGGGGGTAAAAAATCATGCAAAAAACGTGTTCGCCCCTTAAAGTGCGCCCTCTCCCCCTTCCCCTCTCCCAAGCTTGGGAGAGGGGTGCCCTTCAGGGCGGGGTGAGGGAGAAAGATTATGGTTGTTACTGGCATAAAACTTGTATGAACGAAGCACGCGGAAATTCTATCAAAGTCAACAGCCTTGTGCGGTTGAAACCGCCAGATTTGTCATAAAACTTCATCCCAACAAATCCACCAACTCCATCACCTGAGAAGATTTCACCAAAGAATTCGCGCACAAAATACCGCTCGCAGCCACCGCAGGAACTCCAATTCCTGGCATGGTGCTATCACCAACGCGATACAATCCTTTAATCGGTGTATTAGTACTGGGAAACATTCCCTTACCAGCAGCGATCGCAGGGCCATAAGTTCCTTGATATCTTCTTAAATAACCAGCATGAGTTAACGGCGTACCAATTAGTTCTAAAGCTACACGTTTTCTAATATCTGGAATTACTTTTTCTATAGCTCTATATAAGGTTTGCGCTTTTTGCTGCTTCTTCTCTTCGTAATCTTGATTTTTTTCCCATCCTGCAAATGGCTCCAAAGTATAAGCGTGAACCACATGATGGTTTTCTGGAGCTAAAGAATTATCCCAAACAGTAGGAATAGAAATCATGCAGGTGTTTCCCGGTACGCTAATATCTTGTTGAGCATCGTGAACTACTACATGATGTCCCGTCAAATTTTCTAAACCTTCACCGCGAAAACCTAAATGTAAATGCATGAAGCTTTCCACCGCAGGAGTATCCAAAGCTGCTTGACGATAAGATGCTGGTAAATCTTGAGGAAGTAATAATTTGCTGTAAGTGTCCCAAATTGTGGCGTTGGAAATTACTACAGGAGCTTTTATAACCTCTTCTTTACCCCCCTTTTTTAAGGGGGGCTGGGGGGATAATTCCTTTTTTAAGGGGGGCTGGGGGGATAACCGCACTCCAATAGCTTGACCATTTTCTACGATAATTTGCTCTACATGACATCCCAAGCGTAACTCCCCACCATGTTTTTTCAACCCTTTGACTAAAGCATCTACAATTGCGCTACCACCTCCCAAAGGATATTCAATTGCAGTATTAGAACGTTCGCCCAACATAAATGCTACTTCCGGAGCAATAGTGCCGCTTGCTTTTAAACCCGACAATAGAAAGCATTCGAGGTCAATTAGCCGCCGTACCCAGGGGTCTTTTACAGTAGCATCCATCACCGAACCCACAGAACTTTGCACTAAAGGCAAATTGGGCAGCATTTTTAATAAAGACGGTAAATAACGCCCTAGTAAAATCGGAATTAACTGCCAATCGGAACGCAAAGCTAAAGTCGGAATACCTTTCATCGCTTCGTATAGCGGCAACAAACGTTTTTCAAATTCTGCTAACTCCCTTGCTCCTTGCGGCGTAATTTTAGCCACTTCTTCCCGGTAACGCTGGTAATTACAGTAAACTGCAAAACTACCTTCAGGAAAATGATAGTGTCCGAGAGGATCGTAAGGTACAGTTTGGAGAGATTCGCCTAAAATATCGAGTACTTGTTTTACAGGATTCAAACTTCGCGCGTCACTAAGTCCACAATAGAATGAAGGGCCAGAATCAAATTCAAATCCTTGTCGTCGAAAATTATGAGCAGCACCACCAGCTACTGTATGGCTTTCGCAAACTATTACCCGCTTTCCGTAACGACTGAGTAATGCAGCAGCAGTTAACCCACCGATACCACTACCAATGACTATGACATCAAAATTTTCCATTATTAGTTGTTAGTACTCCACATTAATTTTAAAGGGTTCGTAGTAGCGCTTTAGCGCCTCATATTCCGGAATTCGGATGCGCTAAAGCGCTACTACGAACAATGATTTATCCATCATATTTAATGTGATGAACTACTAATTGTTAGTTGTTAGTTATTAAAAGCCACTATCCACTAACTACTATCTACCTACTTTCACAATGTAGTAATGACAGAACAAATATTAGAACAACCGCTAGAGCAACCATTAGAACAACCACTAATCGAATTAAAAGGCGTTTCCAAGTCGTTTGGTAGCAATAAAATTTTAGATCAGGTAGATTTTACAATTCACCGGGGAGACGCATTAGGAATAATTGGTCCTAGCGGTACTGGTAAATCTACTATTTTGCGGATAATTGCCGGGTTGACTCCTGCCGATGAAGGAGAAATTTATGTACAAGGGGTGCGAAGAGAAGGTTTGATAGAAGATGGAGCCTCGGCAGTGGGAATTGGTATGGTTTTTCAGCAAGCAGCTTTGTTTGACTCGCTAACAGTAGATGAAAATATTGGCTTTTTGCTTTACCAGCATTCAAATCTTTCTAAAAAAAGGATTCGGGCATTGGTTGATGAAAAATTGGAAATGGTAGGTTTACCCGGAGTAGCGGATCGATTTCCCGCAGAACTTTCTGGAGGTATGCGGAAGCGAGTAAGTTTTGCTCGTGCTATTATGTCTAATCCCGACAAGCCCGAGGAAACGCCAGAAATTTTACTGTACGATGAGCCTACAGCCGGATTAGATCCCATTGCTTCGACGGTAATCGAAGATTTAATTCGGCAATTGCAGGATGTAAACGAAACTTCTAACAGCTATGCGATCGTTACTCACCAACACAGTACAATTCGTCGCACTGCCGACAGAGTTGTGTTTCTTTATCAAGGTAAAGTGCAGTGGGAAGGAAAAGTCGGGGAAGTTGACACCACAGACAATCCTTCTATTAGACAATTTATGAGTGGAAACATTGATGGCCCAATTAACATTGCTGGTGCGTGAAAATAAAAACAAACATTATCTTCGCAATTACGATTAATTACCGTCTTTATAAAACATAAATGATAACAGAATGCATAAATACTTATTTACAAATTTGAAACGTAATTTTAAAGGGAGGTAAAAAATGCGATCGCGATTGATTAGAGAAGGTTCTGTTGGATTATTAATATTATTGGGTTTGGGAGTCTTTGGATTAATTTTCCTCTGGCTCAACAGAATAAACGCCGCCGGTAATAGTTATAGTTTCATCGTAGACTTTCAGGACGCTGGCGGAATGCAAAAAGGTGCTGTCGTTCAATATCGGGGTGTGAAAGTAGGCAATATCGCTGATGTTAGAGCAGGTGTGAATGGTGTAGAAGTAGAGCTTGATATCAATAAACCCGACTTGATAATTCCCCGTGATGTCAAAATTGAAGCGAATCAGTCTGGATTAATCAGCGAAAGCATTATTGAGATTACACCAAAAAGAACTATTACCCGTGCGAATGTAGATGCTGGCCCTTTAGAAAAGGGATGCGATCCTACTATTATTGTCTGCGATGGCTCCCGTCTTAAAGGTCAAATTGGTATCAGCGTTGATGAACTTATTCGCTACAGCAGCCGTTTATCGGAAGTCTACAGCCGACCAGATGTATACGAAAATGTCAATCAAGCTTTAAAAAACACATCCCTCGCAGCAGCACAAGTTGCTCAACTGACTCGCGATGTCTCCAGCTTGACAAAAAGCACGCAACAAGAATTAAAAACTTTTGCTTCTGCTGCCAATCAAGTCGCAACTGCTGCAAACAGAGTCAGTACATCCACAGATAGAACTATAAATCAATTTGGTAATACTGCTAATCAATTAAACGCAACAGCAAAAGAATTTAGCACTACAGCAAGACAATTTAGAGGTACAGCTAGCCAAATTAATTCCACCGCCAATCAAGCAAACAGGCTGTTATCAAATATCGATAACTTAGTAACTACAAATCGTTCTTCACTTGTTACCGCATTAAACGACATCACAGCAACTAGTTCCCAATTAAGAACAACCGTTAGCAGTTTATCCCCAAGCATCAATCGGCTTACCACAGGAGAATTGCTCGAAAACCTCGAAACACTTTCAGCCAATGCAGCAGAAGCAGCAGAAGAGCTAAACGATATCACCAAAACACTCAACGATCCAAACAACCTTTTAGTACTACAGCAAACATTAGATTCTGCTAGAGTCACCTTCGAGAATACCCAGAAAATCACATCAGATTTAGACGACTTAACCGGAGATCCCAAATTCAGAGAAAACCTCCGCGAATTAGTAAATGGTTTAAGCGGCTTAGTTTCCTCCACCGAACAAATGGAACAGCAAGTCAAATTTGCTGCCACCCTCGACACCGTAAAAGCTAGTTTAGACAAACCACATCAAACATCAAAACCAATTAGAAAACAACCTTTTAGATTTGAATCCTCATCCAACACTTTTACAAATAGCGACACAATCAAACAAACTAAAAACTCACTCAAAGTAAATTCCTCACAAGAAGAACTTTTGAATCAACTTCGGGAATATCAGAAAACGCGAGAGTGAGAGGGGAGATGGGGAGACAAGGGGACAAAGAAAATATAGTTAACTCCTAACTCCTAACTCCTAACTGATTAATTCCAATCTTGTTCTTCCTTCTTCCCCTTGGTGCGGTAAATTCCACCGACGGCGTGAATTGCTCTGGTTTTCTCAAAAAGTTCTGCTTCTGTAATTCCCCATTTTTGCAGCACCTGATCCAAACCCTTTTGAATATCGAAGGCACCGGGAAAATTGAGATAGCGAATCCGTAAACGCGCTAATTCCACCAAATTAAGATCGCTCGCTTCCCCCACCAACAAATTTTCAAGTAAAGGGCGATCGCGATTGTATTGCGGATGTTGTTGCTCTTTCATAAAACAGTGAACAGTTAGCAGTTAACAATTATCAATTGTAGGGTGCGTTATTAGGGTGTTGACTTTGTGCTTTTTTAAGCGATTAAAATCATGCAAAAAACGTGTTTGCCCCTTATATATTGCCCTCTCCCCCTCCCCTCTCCCAAGCTTGGGAGAGGGGTGCCGGAGGCGGGGTGAGGGATTGCACGATAAATCGCTTACTACAAACCTACAAACCCCTCATAATTAATGTGTCGGAATACTAACAAAGTCATAAAAGCACGTTTTAACTACATAAAAAACAACACTCAGCCCGATAAATCGATCGAACTGAGTAAATAATTATCAATATTTAATTTTAGATATCAATACAAAATCTTCCTAACTGTTAACTGCTCACTGTTCACTGTTAACTGTTAACTGCTTCCAACACCAAGCAAAAAGAGTACCGCCTATTACTAATTTTGAAACTTCAAGAACCCAGTAACCGCCATGCAATAAATTCATATGGGCGGGAGTTTGAGTGATTGCTTCAAGCCAGTTTAATTGCAATCCAATAGCAGACATTTGTGGAGTTAAAAGATAAGTATCAACTAAAGCGATCGCGAATAATAAATTTGCACCGAAAATAATCTTTTTCTGCCAGTTTAAATTAACTTGACTAGAAGCTAAAACGCCAGTTAATACCAACCCCGCACACAATAATTCAACGCGGTTGAAATTCCAGAAAATTGTATAGCCAGCAGATGCAAAACTAGATTGAGTCATCATCCCAGAAACGTAAAGACTAGGCATAATTACCCAATCTAAAATTACGCTAGCACTGAGCCAGAAACCCAAAGTTAAAATAACAACATTTTGCCAAACTGGGCGCTTAAATTCTACGCTGGAAGTGGAAATGGTATTCATAAAAAAATAATTGCTTCGTTATATTCTTAGTGTGAAACATGATTGTTTGTTTTGACCACTAATCTCAACTATCCTTTACAAACCTGTCGTATTTTTACGGGAAATATAGTGTTTACCGTACCTTTTTTATTACATTTCTTAATATTTTGGTTTAAGTAAAGTAGTGTAAATAAATCATTATAGTTTGTAATATTTTACCTGGCGATTTAAATCGCGGCTACACAAGCGAAACCCGCCTTCGCGGGTTACAAATTAGTTAGTCCACGGAGGTGGACTTTGCCTGTGTAGCCAAGCCACTGCGTTGCGGAGGTTCCCTCCGTTGTAGCAAGTGGCGTGCGAATTATATTCGCCAGGTAACGCATTAAATCAAACCTTCAAATCTTGAATTATTAATCATGCGCTTCGCAATTATATTCAGCACCTTTCTTGCTTGCATCATCGGGATTGAAATTTCCACAGTTCGATTAAGTCAAGCAGTACAGTTACGAGATGGGAAAGTGTACTTTGTTCAAGCCCCGCGCTTGCTCAAAACAACAACTACTTTTAACGATGTATATGTATGGGGTGCGACATATTACTTTACAGTTAAAGTACCATCAGATGCGGGAGAACCTTTACAACAAATAACGATTAATCAGCATTCTGGATTTGATTATATAAACTTTGATTTAAAAGACAGTTTTGCTATATCGAAAAGCAACGGCGAAAAAGAAAAGTTGCCGCTGCAAATTACAGAAAAACGCAAATCAAAAACAATATCGGTGACATTTAATCCACCAGTTGAACCCGGTAAAACAATTACTATTGCTTTGAAACCAATCCGCAATCCTTCAGTTGAAGGGGTTTATTTATTTGGAGTGACAGCATTTCCTAAAGGCGAGCAATCCCACGGGCAATTTTTAGGTTATGGAAGATTGCATTTTTATCGGAATAATAATTCTTTGTTTTCAACCTTTGGGTGGTGAGTGAATATAGGTTTTGACCTCTCTCCAAACCTCTCTCCTGCAAGGAGAGAGGCTATAATCTTGCTCCCCTTCCTTCCCAGGGAAGGGGCTGGGGGTTAGGTTTTTTTAGGTCTGTGTTGGACTAACCGAAAACCGCCAGTAGTAGATAAACAAAACAAACCATTAGATAAAGTCAATCTACTCCTGGGTGATATTTTTAACTTAGATTAGGGTGCAGATTTAGTTGTTTTGAGTGCTTGCGAAACAGGCTTAGGGAAAAGTGTTCCCGGTGAAGGATTAATAAGGTTCGTAGTAAGGACTTTAGTCTTTGAAGCGATAAATTGCTTACTACAAACCTATTTTTAACTTCTAACTCCTAACTGACTTTCCCCAAAACGCGGTATATTTTCTGATATAGCGTTGGGGGGGAAAGGATAGATGCCAAAAGTTATAGCTATCCTCAATGGGAAGGGAGGAGTTGGTAAAACCACGACTTCAATAAATCTTGCAGCATCTTATGCGGAGAAAAAAAAGGTACTTTTGGTAGATGCGGATGTACAAGGTTCAGCTAGTTGGTGGTTCTCAAGAAGTGATTCGGGGATGGGGTTCGATCTATCTCAAGAGACAAATCCGAAATTATTAAGTAGTTTACGCTCTATAAAAGGTTACGATTTAGTAGTAGTCGATACGCCTCCAGCGCTGCATTCTCAAGCACTAGCAGCAGTAGTCACAAATGCAGATTATTTGGTTTTGCCAACACCCCCAGCGCCAATGGATTTAGCCGCTTTGATTAATACAGTCAAAGAAGCAGTCACTCCTTCGGGTACTCCCCATCGAGTGCTGTTAACAAAAGTGGATACGCGAAGTTTGAGAGAAGCCATCGAAGCTCAAAATACTCTTTTGAGTTTGGGAATTCCCGCTTGTAATGCGTTTGTCCGTATTTACAAAGCCCATGAAAGAGCGGCGCTTGATGGGGTGGCGATTACTCAATTGCGGGGGAAAAACGCACGGGAAGCGGAGTCTGACTATCGCCGCGTGGCTGACGAATTACAGCGTGACTGGAGGAAATAATGGCTAGAAAACGTCTTTCTGATTTATTAAAAGAAGAAGTAAAAAAAACAGCAGGTGACGAATCAACTATTGATGTCCCTGCTTCTGAGGTAAAAGATATGAATAAACAAAGTAAAACCGCTCCTGTTGATTTAGAAGCAACTGTCAAGGAATTGCAAGAAACTTTAGAAAAAACGCGAAAAAACGAAGAAACTTTACAGCAGCAAGCGTCAGGATTTCAATCTACAATTGCCGAACAAGAAAAGTTGTTTAAGCAGTTGCAGAAAGAAGTTGATGAAGCGAAAAAGTTAGGAAATTTGCAGGATACTGTTGAAGATCTAAAACTTGAATTAGCAGCAGCACGTAAAAACGAAAAAAGCTTAGAGAAGCTAGTGGTCGAGTTACAGTTAACTTTAAAAGAGAAAGATGGATTAGCAGATAAGTTAGAAAATTTACAAGATAGCGCAGAAGAGTTTAAACAAGAATTAACAGCAGCACGTAAAAACGAAAAAAGCTTAGAGAAGCTAATTAGAGAGTTACAGTTAACTTTACAAGAGAAAGATCAATTAGCAGAAAAGTTAAACTCAGAACTTTATGCAGCTAAAAAAGATGCTCTACAGTTAGCAGAAGCTAATACCAAACTTACAGCAGAAGTTAATACAGCCGAGAAAATTGCCCAGATGGAGCCTCCTGCAACACAACCTGCTTCCAGACAACCTGCTGCAAAGCAACGAGTTCCCAATCAATCCGCAATAACCCAACCAAAGAAAGATTATTCATCATCATTAGCTTACAGAAAACATTACTCTCGTCCAACTGGCCCCCTTCCCGAAAAACCAAACAATGATAGTTCTGCTCCGATGTGGTTGTTGGATTAATCAGTTATCAGTTAACAGTTATCAGTGAACAGTTTGGAGTTGTAGAGACGTAGCACTGCTACGTCTGTAAAGAAGTCGAGAACTAATAGCTAAAAAAAATCTAAAATCTAAAAGAAACGCATCCGTTGTTAAAATCTAAAATCCAAAATCTCTTTTGCGGTAGTTTGTGGCTGTTCTAAATGAGGAACGTGTCCGCTATCTTTTATCCAAGTTAAGGTACTATTAGGAATTGCCCGTTCAAATTTATGGGCATCCTTAGTACCTAAAATTTTGTCGCTATCTCCCCACAATATCAGCGTTTCTTGCTTAATCTCTTCAAGTTGATTTGATTTAAAAGGTTGATAACCACCGCTTTTTGTAAAAGCAATTAAAGCTTTATTCCAATTAGGCATTTCTAAGTGGAGCGCACCACAATATAAAGCATCTTCAGTTGCAAGCTGTTTATTTTTATAAGCCGTGCGACTAATGCTTTGCCGTATTTTACGATTTTTCAAAAATTCTGTTGCTAGATAATCCAACGGTGGAAACATTAATCTACTTGCTGGTGAACCACCTGTCAAACCAGCACTATCGATTAATATCAGTTTTTCTACTATTTCCGGATAAGTTAAAGCAAAATCAATCGCTGCTGCTCCTCCCATCGAAGCACCAACTAAAATTACAGGCTGGTTAATCGAGTTCTTCCAAAAACAATGAAGATGGGTTTTTATCTCATTCGGGTTAAATTTTATCCCGTAGGGGCGATCGGTAAAACCAAAACCCAATAAATCGACAGCCCAAGTTTCATTTTGCGCTGCTAATAAAGGTAATAAACGACGATATTCCAACACCGAACTATCAAACCCGTGTAGAAGCAGAAATGGCGTACCATTACTACCCTGATGCACGTAAGTTGTAGCGATCGGTTGCTTGCTTAAAGGAGTTGTAAGAGGTGTTTGCTCTATAGTTTGAGCAAGAGCAATCGAAGCAGGTTCCGTTAATTGCTCAACCCCAGCAGGAAGAAATTTAGGAAACATAAGTTTTAGTTTATCAGCCTTGCGTACCCGTGAAGGATTAGAAAATAGGGAGTAGGGAGTAAAAGATGATGATGGATTGATGGAGTAATGGATTTTTTATTTCCCAATCTCCCCTTGTCCCCTTGTCTCCCCATCCCCCCATCCCCCCATCTTAAATTTACAGATTCTTCATACATCTATATTTCTGGAAAATATACCTATTCCTTACGGCATAGACCTTACAGATGATATTAAGATAAATTCGATATTTATTTTTTTTATAAATTGTTAAGGAATACATATATTTTTAGCCGAAGAAAAAATACACTGATACTCCGTACAAAGCCTTACTTATCAAAGATGCTTGTACCATTAGTAATTGCTTGAATTGCGGAGGTATCTATTAATGTCACAAAGAATAAACTGGATTGATTGTTGGAAAGGTATTGCAATAGTAACAGTTGTTGCAGGTCATGTTTTCTCAGAGTTGAAAATTGCAAAGTATATTTTCTGGTTTCATATGCCGCTTTTTTTCTTTATTAGTGGGTATCTATATAAAGAAAAATATGATTACTTGGCTTTTTTTAAAAAGAAGTTTTTTCATTTAATTGTTCCTTATATATCATTCCTGATCTTATTTAGTCTTCCTACTTTAGCGACATATATACAGGAAATTTGGCAAAATGAACAATCAGATTCACTGTATCAGTTACTATCGTTTGCCTTTCAACAATTGTACGGCGGTCAAATATTAACTGGTAGATTTGGGATTTTTTGGTTTGTAACTTGCTTATTTTTTACTCAACAAATATATAATTTTATCTATACTAAATTTTGCAGTGATAAATGGTTAATAAACATAATCATGCTGAATTTTTATTGTTTAGCTATGATTGATTGCTGGTTTTTTAACGATATTAATTTTCCTTGGAATGTGAATGTCGTGTTAATGGCACTTCCATTTTATTGGTTTGGACACATTGTATCTGAAAAACCGGCTATTTTTAATTCTAAAAAACTAGTTTTTACAGCTTGTATTGTATTTTTGATGCAGTTTTTAATAGATAACTTATTCTTAATAGGCATAAGTTTTGACATGAAATCAAGTAGTTATGGAATACCAATTATTAATTTACTTGTGGCTTTTTCGGGTATTATTATTGTTCAATATTTAGCAAAAATAGTAAATAAAATTAAGTTTATCAATAGCATTAGCCGTCAACTAGGTACTGCTTCAATGGTAATTATGTATTTGCATCAACCTATTCAATTAGGCTTACAAAAAATTTCATTTTTAAATGAAGGTATTATTAGATTAATTGCTGGTTTATTTATTCCATATATTATTTATAAAGTTATAATTAATTTCTCTATGACTAGAAAGTATTTTTTAGGTGAATATAAATCTGTATCAGGAATTAAATTAAAAAGTCTATCGAAAGTATGATTTCGGTATTATATACAGCATCGCAAAACTACCCCAAATATATTTCGGTTTTTACTACTGAACTATTTTTGAAAGAATATCTACACTGTAAAAGCAAACGAGTTAATAACTATATAAGTTTGTAGTTAATCTTTACCGAACAATATAGAGGGGATATTATAATGTCTAAAACTACAGAAGTTGTACAAACTGCGGCTAATTCTAATAAAGACGTAGTAAACACTCTTGAAACAGCTATCCTCGAAGCTGTTGCCGAAGCACGCTCTACTTGTGAAGTAAACGGAAGCGATTCTAATGACTGTGCTGTAGCTTGGGATATTGTCGAAGAATTGCAAGCTGAGAAATCCCATCAAAAGCAAGCAGCTAAAATCAAAAACTCATTGGATGATTATTGTGCAAGCAATCCCAATGCACTCGAATGTCGGGTATACGATATTTAGTATTAATTATTGTTCTGCTTCAAACTAGCAGCAGATTCAGTTGTAATTTGCTTAACGGCTGATAAATCCAGGGAAAGCGTCTCATTTTCACATCCCAACCATAGAAGATACTCAATATTACCAGCAGGGCCAGTTATAGGGGACCAAGTTAAATTTTTGTAATACCATCCTAACTCTGTAGCGGTTTGCAAAACTTGAAAAATAGCATCAGCTTGGTCATTTGGGTTACGCACAACCCCTTTCTTCCCAACTCGATTTTTCCCAACTTCAAACTGTGGCTTCACCAGCAACAAAGCTTCACGAGGAGATTGCAGAAGTTGCCACAACGCGGGTAAAACCTTAGTTAAAGAAATAAACGAAACATCTACCACAGCTAAATCAGGCAATTCCCTTTCATAAACCTCTCCTGTCTCAGATAGGGGAGGTAAATTTTGTTGATTATTATTGTTAATTAATTCTTTCTCTTCATCTCTACCCACTCTACCCCCTCTCCCTTCTCTACCCCCTCTATCCTTATCTCCATACAAATCTTGCGGGGTTAAATGCCGTAAATTAGTCCGCTCGCGTAAAACCACCCGTGCATCATTTCGCAACCGCCAATCAACCTGTCCGTAACCAACATCAATACCGTAAACTAATTTGGCTCCCGCTTGTAACAAACAATCGGTAAACCCCCCTGTAGAAATTCCACCATCCAAACAAACACGCCCTTCTACAGGAATATTAAAAGTATCCAAAGCCTTAGCCAACTTTTCTCCACCGCGAGAAACAAAACGCGACTTTTGCTTAACCCTAATTTCTGCCGCTACATCAACAGAAGTTCCCGCTTTATCCACCAACTGATTATCAACCATCACCTCACCAGCCTGAATTAACCGCTGCGCTTGCTGACGAGACGAAGATAAACCTTTTTCTACTAACAGAACATCAAGTCTTTGTTTCATTGTGAATTGGGCATGGGGCATTGGGCATTGAAAGGGAGAGGGGGGAGAAGGGGTAGAGTGGGTAGAATTTTTAAATCTTAACTCCTAACTCCTAATTCCTAACTCCTAACTCCTAACTATTCCCTACTCCCTACTCCCTATCTTAAATATCCGTCTCGCTCAACTCTCTTGTCATATAGTCAAACGGTTCGTCTACAAAGCTGGTATCGTCAATACCGGCAGAGGCAACTTGTTCTTTGACCATATCCTTCATAATTTGGATACCGGCAACTGTAGGAGAAATGGGAACTCCTAAAGAATTGTAAGTTTCGCGCAAACCTTGCAATACTCGCTCGTCTAGCACATCCATGCTGCCAGCAACTAAAGCATAAGTCGCGTAACGCAAGTAGTAATCCATATCTCGCAAGCAAGCCGCATAACGACGAGTTGTATAAGCGTTTCCGCCGGGACGAATCAATTCAGGCTGGTCTTCAAATAGCTTTACAGCGGATTCCTTGACTATAAATGCTGCATTGGAATTGATGGCAGCAGCTGCTTGTACTCTTTGGGTACCGCTTTCAAAATAAGATTTAAGCGAATCAACTGCGTTTCTATCTAAATAACGTCCGGTAACGTCATAATTCTTAATTAAATTTGTTACGGCATCCTGCATTTTATTATCCCCCAATTATTCCTATCTATGATTTGATAATAATTTGGCTAAAAGTCCATCACAAAACCTGTTTTGTGGTAACTTAGCCAAAAATCTGGCAAAAAGCAATCCATACTACTTAAGGATTCTAAGCCAAAGTTGACCCTTATAAGATGAACTTTTGTTTTTGTATAGATGATTTAGTCAATAGGTTAATATTACCTTTAGAATTGATTTTCTGTTACAAATGATACACTTTCTAGGTTTACCTGTATTTACGATATCTCAGGTGTATCAACGGTTCTCTTAAAAGTTTTTTTTTGAAGAAAAAACTTTTCAAGGTGCCCTTCAACAAGTGGTTTCAGCTTCTGAGAGTCAACAGTATTTTGAATATTTCCGTTTTAATCCATTGCATATCGGCAGATAAGGAGTAACTATGACAACCCCACAAGAAGTCTTGAAAATGATTCAAGACAATAATATTCAGATGATCGATCTGAAATTCATCGATATGCCAGGGATTTGGCAGCATTTAACAATGTTCCAGGATCAAATTGATGAAAGTTCTTTCACCGAAGGTGTACCATTCGACGGTTCCAGTATTCGGGGTTGGAAAGCCATTAACGAGTCGGATATGTCAATGGTGCTAGATCCAAATACTGCTTGGATCGACCCTTTCATGAAAGAACCCACCCTCAGTATTGTATGTAGCATTAAAGAGCCTCGGACGGGTGAATGGTACGATCGCTGTCCTCGGGTAATTGCCCAAAAAGCGATTGATTATTTGGTCGCATCGGGTGCCGGTGATACGGCATATTTTGGTCCAGAAGCTGAATTTTTCATCTTTGATGATGTTCGCTTTGACCAAACTCAAAATGCAGGTTACTACTACGTAGATTCCGTAGAAGGTCGTTGGAATTCGGGTAAAGAAGAAAGTCCCAACCTCGGTTATAAACCAAATTACAAAGGAGGTTACTTCCCAGTTTCCCCAACCGACACCTCTCAAGATATGCGGACGGAAATGCTGTTGGAAATGAAAAAATGCGGCGTTCCCATCGAAAAACATCACCACGAAGTTGCGACTGGCGGACAGTGCGAATTAGGTTTCCGTTTTGGTAAACTAATCGAAGCTGCCGATTGGTTGATGACTTACAAGTACGTGATTAAGAACGTAGCCAAGAAATATGGTAAATCTGTTACCTTCATGCCCAAGCCCGTATTTCAAGATAACGGCTCCGGTATGCACACCCACCAATCCATCTGGAAAGACGGTAAGCCTTTATTCGCTGGCGACAAATATGCGGGAATGAGCGAAATGGGACTCCACTACATTGGTGGAATTCTCAAGCACGCACCAGCACTGTTAGCATTCACCAACCCCAGCACCAACTCTTACAAGCGTTTGGTACCCGGTTACGAAGCACCAGTAAACTTGGCTTACTCTCAAGGAAACCGTTCCGCTTCCGTGCGTATTCCTCTTGCTGGCGATAACCCTAAAGCAAAACGTTTAGAGTTTCGCTGTCCCGATGCAACTTGTAACCCGTATCTAGCGTTTGCTGCAATGCTCTGCGCTGGTTTAGATGGGATCAAAAACAAAATCGATCCCGGCGAACCTTTAGATAAGAACATCTACGAGCTTTCTCCAGAAGAACTAGCTCAAGTTCCTTCTACACCAGGCTCTTTGGATTTGGCATTAGAAGCTCTGGAAAAAGACCACGATTTCTTAATCCAAGGTGGAGTATTCACCAAAGATTTCATCGAAAACTGGATTTCGTTCAAGTTAGATAGTGAAGTTAACCCGATGCGCCTACGTCCTCATCCCTACGAATTTTCTCTTTATTACGACTGTTAATTTAGATTTTCTTTGTAGAGTACGGTTGATTCTACACAATCAAAAATCATAAATAAAGCCACCCTCGTGAGGGTGGCTTTTCTTTGAAGAGAGAGGGGGAGATGGGCAGATGGTTAGCCATTGCGTTGGGCGGGTTCCCCGACTTGTAGCAAATGGCGCAACCCGTAGGGGGAGAGGGGGAAATTATTAACTCCTAACTCCCCTCCTCCCAATCTAAAATCTAAAATCTAAAATCGAATTAGCTCATTGTGGCATTAGAGCGATCGCAACTTGTCCAAGCGCTAGGATTGATTTTTCCTTGAACCGGGTTCCAATAACGAGATACTTCTCCGGGAAGCCCAATTGCTTCTCCGGCACGTCCGAGCATTGACTGTTGACGATTTTTAATAGTTTGATAATGACCTTGCATTAAAGCACGTGCTTTTTCTTGAGTAGTCATAATTTTTGGACTCCTTATATTTTATTAATATGTAGTAAGCTTATTTTTGCTTTTCTCAATTATAGAACTAATTCTGTAACAATGGCTACGGTTTTTTGCTTTTGTTGTCAAATCTAAACATTAATTTTTGTAAATTAGTTTCTACCTGAAGATTGGAAACCCATGCTAGGAGGCTATGTATCTAATTTATAAGGAGGTAGAGCCTTTAAAAATAGATTCTTACCATCCAAGCTGGAAAAGAGATAAAAAGATAAATATGTCAAATAAGTATGCATATATTTCTGTTCTTTTCTATTCCCTGTTCCCCTTTCCCCGTTCCCTCTGCTTAACATCTTCCCTTGGATAGGTCTTCGTCAAATTCACAGATTTTTTCTTAATATTTATGATTGTTTATTACAAAATATTTCCATAAAATGAGAATAGGTGACTTAATTGACGAAATATTGAATTATTATGCCGGACACTTTAACAAAACTGACTTACCAGACATTTCAACAGAGTAAAAGTATTTTTGGTTTAGCTCATAAAACCCTTAGCACGGGATTAATGAAAGCTTTATCTCCAGTAGATAAGAAAGTAACGCCAATTCCTACAGAGCTATTACTTAAATTACAAAAGCGTCTAAATGATTTATTAGAAGCTGACTGGGAAGATGCAGAGCGAGGCGTATATCCCAAAAGCTTGCTGTTTGATAATCCTTGGGAAGATTTTTTCCTTTACTATCCACAAATATGGATAGATTTACCTCAACTTTGGGAGCGAGCTAAGTCCGAAAAATTTCAAGATTTTGCACCAGATATAGATACTACAGATTATCCCCAATATTACGTGCGGAATTTTCATTATCAAACCGATGGTTATTTGAGCGAATCATCTGCTAACTTGTATGATTTAGGAGTAGAAATTCTTTTTAATGGTGCCGCTGATGCGATGCGACGCAGAATTTTGGCTCCATTAAAAGAAGGTTTGAAAGTATTTACTGATGTAACCCCACGTCAACAGCGTGTTTTAGATATAGCTTGCGGTACCGGGCGTACTTTAAAGATGATTCGAGCAGCCTTACCTCAAGCATCGTTGTTTGGTACAGATTTGTCACCAACTTATTTACGGAAAGCTAATCAGTTGCTGTCGGAGATTCCAGGAGAGTTACCGCAATTATTACAAGCAAATGCGGAAGAGTTACCTTATTTAGATGACTATTTCCATGCGACAACTTGCATTTTTCTTTTCCATGAATTACCAGCAGCAATACGTCAGCGAGTAATTAATGAAGCCTTCCGCGTGACAAAACCGGGTGGAACCTTTATTATTTGCGATTCAGTTCAAATGAGTGATTCGCCGGAAGTCGAACCTGCAATGCAAAACTTCCACGAAACCTTCCACGAACCTTTCTACATGAACTATGTCGTTGATAATTTAGTAGAGCGTTTAGAAAAAGCTGGTTTTGAAAACGTTGAAATGCAGGTTCACCATATGAGCAAATATCTAATTGCTCGTAAACCATTAATGTAAAGACGTATTAGCGTAGCGTGACCTAATGGTCATAATTTTACGTCTCCATAGATTTTAGGTTCAAAACTGAGGAAATAATAACGTTTTAAACATTAAGATCCCCCCAACCCCCCTTCTTTAAGGGGGGCTTTTTGTGATTTTTTTAGTTTGAGACTTATAAGAACAAAGCAAATACTAGAGACGAACTTTCGCCTCTAGTTATGAACAAGCATCGGATGCATAGTATTTAGGTGAATAAGTCACCTTTTTATAGAAATCATTGCAAATAAGCAAAAATAGCTTTGTTAGCTTTATTATCCGCTCCGGAGCGTAAATCAAGTTACTTGGTACTTGTGCTTATTGATTAATGGTTGAGCTTGAGTTGCATCTAGAAAAGATAAAAATAATTAGATACATCAACTCAATAGTTTGATTAATTTATATCGCCTCAAAAAAAAATTCCAGCCTCCCGACAGCAGATATTATCTGCTCAATTAAAAAAATAAGCAATTGCAAAAAATAGAGAAAACGTAAATTTAATTTTGTTTCCTCTCGGTAAATTAAGCATATTCAAATTAGATGTCCTACTAACGAGTCGAGCAGGAATCATATTTCAAATATGAAAACAAATGGAGGATTAAACTTTACAGTGGCTTTTTGGATGTGCGGGAGGAAAATTTCTCAATGAGGGCGCGATTATGATGCTATCGAACTAGACAGCCAACGATGTTACCGTTGATATATATGGTTTGACTGACTATTTATACAATCTGAAATAAATGATAACGAAAACTATCTAACTATGTCGTGTAGCAAAAATGATATCTGCACAAAGCTGCGGGAGATAAATAGTGATTAATAACACCCTACAAGCTATCTTGTAAATGTACTTGATATAACACGACTAACTGGTTCTATGCGTTGCACTTTTTATAACGATGCAGCAGAATTAAGCGTTGTTGGAATATTCCATAAACTCTCTACGTCCGCTACCTCTATGAGGTGCTTTAGGCTTGTGTGGATTGGATCTACTCAATAGTAATTCTTGCTCTCCAGAGGTGGAAAACATTTCTTTTGATAAAGAGTTTCCAATTCCTTGAAAGTTAACAGCTAAGGAGCCGAATACGAAACTTGTAACTAAAAGTGAAATAAGTGTACGCATAGTAAATGTCTATTTTTGAACTATCCACTTCACTGATACTTAGTTTTAATTAGTGCATCCGGAAATTTTACTAAATAGTACTTTTTTTTACTCTATTTTTTTTTTAAGAATGATTGGTGATGTGTTCTACTAATAACCAGCTACCAGCATGATTAATCCGACTGCAAAAAACCATGCATGACTTATCAGATAAAGATTATAGAGCTAAAATAATAGCTGATATTCAAGTGACAAGCTGATAAATGCATCCTTTGTATACAATTGGAGCGGTAATTTATAATCTGTAATCTTGCTGACGTATACGCTGGAAAATACCTTTGTAACAGTAAAGATTCCGTAGCTGCACTGTATTGGCGTTACCGTGTGAGTACTTAAGATGAGATGTGTCGCGACAGTTAACGCTAGTAAGGTAAGAATGCAAATTGTCTAAATAATACACTTGCTTTGTGAACCAATCGGGATGACTTGGTAATAAATTGAACTGCATAAACTATTGCGGCTGGTGCTTTTACGTCTTTTCATAAAGTTTGTGGGTTGACAATTCAAAGTTAAACGTCCAGCCCAGCGGATTGATTTTGGTTTTAACGGTAAAATCTGCAATCTCACTCCGGTAACGCAATTTCCTTGACACATACCTCTAACAGTACTTGTCCAAAAATCCATTGCAGATTTGTTAGTTGAGCTACCTAGTCTGCAAAAATTTGCGCTCCAATTTGCGGATGATAGCTAAAAAAACTTGCCCAGCAGTTATCCAAACCTCCCGGTTGTCAAGAAAGCTTAATAATACCGGCGGTTTCAACCGCACGTTGCTACAACGCCCCGCAACGCAATGGCTCTGCTACACAAACAAAACCTACCTGCGTGGGTTTAATACTTCGCTGCGGGAGAATTTTAAATGGACAACTTAGTCTGGTTCAGATTCGCCAAAATGAGTTCTAATTACTTAACGATCGCGACGTGCAGTGGTATTTCGGTCAAGAGAGTGTTGTACAATTCGAGGGATTAAATATTTCTAAAAATGCGTAAATCACAGTCAATCGATCGATGGACAACTGAATTTGCTAAAATTTCCTACTTTCATCGGGAAGTTACAAACCTCAATCTGATAGAACTCAAAGGTCAAAATTATTTGGCTCTTCATTACATAGTATGCTAAATTATGAGCAAGAAATCGCTGCAACAC
>NZ_CAWUDI010000016.1:0-152781 GCF_963920925.1 Calothrix sp. CCY 0018
TTGTACCTTTGTTAATTCTTATTTTTCGTCTTACCCCGATTTACTGAGCGGATACAGTAATTCGTCATTGCGATTTCCTGTAGCGTAAATACGTGCAAGTAGAAACCGGAGAATTGCAACGGCTGTAATTAGGATGAAGATGAATATTAGTAATGTGTAGATGATTGTCATGGTGGATTAGAGGGGGAAGAGTGGGGAGAGGGGGAGAGGGGGTAGACAATTATCAATTAACAATGAACAATTAATAATGGATTTCTAGCTTTAACCTCAACCATTCTTGTTTTTCAAAGATTGATTTTCAGTAGAAGTAATATTTTCTTCACCTTCGTAATATTCGGGAAGCAATTCTTGAGTTTCCACTTCTCCTAAAGCGTCTTCAATTCCGGAAGTGGTTTCGGTACAACCAGCACCAGAAGCGCCGATGACATTTTCAGTAATTTTACCGTCTTTACCAATGCGGTACTCTACTCTTCTATACTCAGCCATCATTTTATCCTCTGGGTAGATATTTACAGTTATAACAATAGTTTTGACCTCTCTCCATGAACGCGGAGCGTTTTCTCGTAGAGTACCTCTCTCCTTATTAAGGAGAAAGGCTTTAAGTCTTATTCTCTTTCCCCTCTCCCTTGACAAGGAGAGGGGTGTCCTTTAGGACGGGGTGAGGTTCGGAATCCTCTCCAATATCCCGGAGCCAAAGACTCGATCTAATTCCAAATAATCGAGATGCACGTAACCGATATGACAGTGACAGGTTTCGTTGCTACAGTCGCGCTCTTGTAAAACTTCTTGCCAATTTTGGTCATAAATATTACCAATAAGCTGTTTGAGAAAATGACATCTTCGCATCGTACCTTCACCGTCAACGGAAATCATCGATTTACCGGCGCGACAGGAACGCCCGAAGCTGGGATAATGATGGGTGTTGAGGTGATAAAGTGGATCGATGGAGGAGAAAAAGTTTCTATCTTCTGGTAATAATTTAGAAAGTTCTTTTTTTACGGCATTTATCCACAGATAAACGTGTGAGGGTAATTCCTGACGTAAAGCAGCAATTTCGTTTTTGTACTGCGGAAAACCGACAACACCCGCACTAAAACGAACTCCACGGTTATCCAATTCGAGACATTGGGAAAGATAACTTTGACGAGATACCCATTCGGGATGAAAAGTTGCCCATAACGCTAAACTTTCCTTGTTGCAATCTTCCACCCAATCCAAATTACAGGAAAGATTGGTTTGAATTGCGGCTTTCTTAACGTGAGACATTTGGGTTAACTTAACTAAAGCTTGTTGATAGTGCTTGTGGATGAGAGCTTCACCCCAAGGAGTAAATAAAATCGAAAATTGATGCTGGTGATATTGGGAAATCCAATTAACAAAGCGTTGTAATTGTTGTTTGTCTAAATTTAATTCTGCTGCTGAAGAGTAACGTTTCGCGAAAGGACAATATTCGCAACCGTAGTTACAGCTGATTAGGGAACCGCGATAGAGGATTGTTAAGTGCATTTTTTAGTTTTTTATTTAAGGTTTGAAATCGTTATATATGATAAATAACTGTTATTCATTAGCAGGCCAAAATCTGTAATCTGCTGGTTTATCGCTTTCACAAATAAAGTTGATATCTAATTGATTCATTTTCTGTCTCATTTCATAATTTACCCAGTTATAAGAAATATCAAGAGTATCTAACTGACGAATTGCTATAACGACTTAAAAACCTCTCTCTAACTCTCTCCTACGAGGAGAGAGGACAAGAATTCTTCTCCCCATTCCCTAGCAGGGAAGGGGGCTGGGGGGTTAGGTTCCCCAAGAATTCTTCTCCCCATTCCCTTGCCAAGAAGGGAACTAGGGGTTGATTTGAGTTGTTTTCTCCCCATTCCCTAGCAGGGAAGGGGGCTGGGGGGTTAGGTTTTATTTCAACTCATATCTCTGCATCAAATCCCTTACTTTCCCAGAAAACAACCATTCCCCAATTGCATCGGAATATTCCACACCATTTTGAGTCAATCGCAATATTCCTTTATCCTCAATCGCTAAATCCAAATCAAATAACTCCGACAACTCCGGGAAATCACCAAATACTTTTGTATGAAATCGCGTTTGATAATTACTAAAATTCAATCCTTCATGAGAAAGTAACGACAATAAAATGTACCTTCTGCGCTTCTCTTCGCTATCTAATTCAAAGCCGTAATTGACAAAATCAAATGATTCTTCCGGTGTTTTTATATACCCTTGCAAAATCTCGCGGATTCCCTTTCCTCCTACCGCGTATTCGTTGGAATAATGCAATTCATCGGTGTAGGAACGCGCTCCACAACCCAAACCAACCATTCCATCGGCTTGGCAGCAGTAGATTGGGGAGGGGGTAGAGAGGGGAGAGGGGGGAGAGGGGGGAGAAACTTTTTGGAACATTCGCATGGAGGTTTGGGTGTATCCTTGTGACATGAGAAAATCCCTTCCTTGACGGTAACAATTCAAGCGGATGTCGTCCCATTCTTTATCGGATGTTCCCAAGCCGGTAAGTGGACGCACGTACAGGGGATACAGAAATATTTCTTCTGGTTGAAACCGCAAGGCAGCGCGTATCGATCGCAACCAGGTTTCTACTGTTTGTCCGGGTAATCCGTATATTAAGTCTATGTTGATGGTGGGAAAACCGGCGGCTCGCATTCTTGTTAGTGCGGCTTCTACTTCGGCGGTGGTTTGACGACGGTTAACTGCTGCAACCTCGGATTCAACGAAGCTTTGCACCCCGATACTGGCACGGGTAACACCTCGCGATCGCAACAGTTCCAATTTATCTTTCGTCGCGGTTTCCGGTGACATTTCCACGGATATAGGAATCTGCTGTAAATCCGCGCCCATCGTATCTTCTGCAACATTCAAAACAGTTTCCAAATGATGAATTGGTAACTGAGTCGGCGTACCTCCACCAATAGCCAACCGTGCAAATGAACTTTTACCCAAAGCTGCTTTTACGTGCTTCGCTTGTTTTTGCAGAGTTTTGACGTATTGAGTTACAAAATCTTGATTATGGGTGACGGTGGTAAACAAATTGCAGAAACCGCAGCGCAAGGTTTTGTTTACCTGTAATTAATTCTGCGTAGGAGATGACGGTTGCGGGTGGTAGGTTGAGGTTTGCGAGTGCTTGTTGGAGCAATCCGACGCGACGCTTTTCCGGGTTGGCTATGATGGTGAGGTTTTTCATGGGTTTTTTGATGGTTTATTCGTGAAGTGCTGAGTAACGCGATGCACTTATATTCATTCCTGGATAAACAATCTCTTCTTGATAATCTGCAATTAACCAACAAAACTTCTAAACTTGGAAAGCTTGTTAACAAAAAACTTATATCACCAATACCGAGATAAGATTTTCTAAATTTATCTATTTCTTCATCACCTACAAATAAAGCTTTTAAATTTTCTAAATCTTCACGATGATTATAAAGTAGTTCAGCTAAATCATCATACTCTTGACTGACTTCGTAATAAACATCATAGTCTTGTAAATGACAAATTAAAGCTTCAACTTCATTGACTCTATCATCTTGTATTAAAAGCTGTAGTTTCTCCAAATTCACAACATAAGCTTTATTCTCTGGATTTATAATTCCAACTTCAGGATTAAACTCTTCAACCTCCCAATCTTCCAACTTCGTAAAATACAAATAAGGATCGAATTCCAACAGCGCTTGTTTTCCCTTTTCACCTCCCAATTCCTTCAACAACTTCGTAGCAAAACTTTTTACCTGTAATGAATCATCTTCCAACGCTTCAATAACTAAATCTAAACCCGCTTCCCCATAAATCAAACCATCGGAAAGCGCTTTAACTCGTACATCTACAATTTCACTTTCCAACCGTCGCTTAACTCCTTCAATTCCTCCCAACACAGCACCAGTTATCGGAGCCGGGTTGTTTCCATCTAAAACTGCGTCGAATTCTCTTGGTTGTTTTGACATGATGATTTTGTTTGTGTGATTATATTAGGATTCCCGGAAATCTGTTTTTATTAACTGATGTTTTTAAAACTTATATTTTGCGTTTGGATTCACACCCGCTTACGGTTGCAAACCGCAAGCTAATAGCAGAAGTCCTATAAATAGGACTATTAAATTAAAATTAATCAGTCCATTAAAATGGACTTTTGCTATTAGACGGGGAATTCTATTCCCCGGCTGTTATGATTTATTCCCAAACTGAATAATATCTATAACCAGGATGTGCAATAACTTGACAATTTAATTGTGATAGTTGCTCAATCATCTTTTTACCAAAACCATTTCCACAAAGATTCAGGGTATGTAAACCGTCGCTTTACCCCTTCAATTCCCCCCAACACAGCACCCGTTACCGGAGCCGGATTTTTACCACCTAAAACTACATCGAACCTTCTTGGTTGATTTTGATTGTTATTCATTTTTGATATTTTATTTAACAAAAATTCTGCGTCTGGATTCACACCCACTTGCGGTTTCAAACCGCAAGCTAATAGCAGAAGTCCATTAAAATGGACTGCTATATTTTAATTTTTCAGTCCTATTTATAGGACTTTCGCTATTAGCCTTGGGTTTGCAACCCAAGGTGGTTTGGGCTTATAAACCAACATCCCAAAACGTTTTTCATTCAGTCACAGCACAATAACGACGTTCATCATCGTAATAATCATCTGTATCCTGGTTTTCTGCTAACAATTGACAATCAAGTTTAGACAATTTACCAATCATTTCATCTGATAAACGAGCTTCAGAAACATTAAGAATATCAAGCTCATTTACCGCTAAACAATTAAGTAAAAGTTCCGCACCTTTATCGCTCAAATTCCCCAACGATAAATCGAGTACGCTAATAGTTTCAATCAAATCCGAATTAACTACAGCTTCCGCAATATCATCCGTAAATTGACTGTTACGCAATCCCAAATAATTCAAATCAGGAAATACTAAATCTACTAAAATCGGCTTTAAATTTATTATCGAACAATTTCCACCGTATTCATCGGCATCAAACCATAATTCTAAATGCTCTAATGCTGGAAGATTCATGTTACAAATTTGAGCAACTGTATCTCTACTCAATCCCCCAGTTTCTATAATTAATGCCTGTAAATTATTGTGTCGCACTGGTGCATTAAATTGTAACCGCTCTCCACCACGTATTTGCAATACTTCTAATTGAGGATAAGCTCTTAAAATCGGACTTATATCACTTTGTGCAATCCAAGATATTTCGCTTTCGTGGTAATGAATGTCACCGATAAAGATGGCTTTTAAGTTGGTTAATTTATCTTTCGCATCAACAAGCCCATTGACAATTGTGTTAGTATCAATTCCCGTATCATCACTCCATAAACCAATAATCAAAGCTTCTAATTTACCGGCTTGGGAATCTTGCGAAATGCTTGTAATTTGTTCTGCTATGGAAGGGCGATCGCCATCGTAATCCCATCGTAAAGCATAAGCTGTATTCGCAGGGTCTTCAATTCCAACTTCGGGATTGTAATCTACAGACAAACGATTCGCAAATCTTCCCGCGTGCTGCCCTTTATAACCAAGATACCCCTGCAATCGCTCGAATAAATCCCAAGGCTGATAGTGTTCTAAAGCTTGTTTAACTTGCGTTTCTTCTCTTCGTCGCAATAACTTATAAGCATGACGCTGTATTTTTTTCGGTTTCCACCGCAATGCTTGAATTACCAACTCCAAACCAGCTTCTTGATAGTTAAGAGCATCGGTAAGCGCTGCCAACTTCACGTCAACTACCGGATTCGACAATCTCCGCTTTACCCCCTCAATTCCACCCAACACCGCGCCATGAATCGGAGGTGGAGATTGTCCCCCCAAGACAGCATCATATTTTCCTGGCTGTTGATTCTCTGCCATGACATTTATACGTAAATATTTTAACTACTGCTACTAGATTTCCCATAAATGGCGATAGACTAAACACGCAGAGTGCAATTATGTCCGCTAGCCATTCACAATTTAATCTTACAAAATATAATAGTACATTTGTTTTACAAAAGGAACCCCTAATAAATGTAGAGACGTAGCAGTGCTACGTCTCTCTTAGATGTGGGTTGTCTGGAATATTTCGTTTGAGCAAATTATCGATAAAATCCAAAATTTTTTATATGCGGATTGTCTGGAATATTTTGTTTCAAATTATTTCACGGGATTATCGATACAACCATAAATGCTGGGAGACGTTGCAATGCAACGTCTCTACATCAGTTATCTGTATAGCTTCATTTTCTACGACATCTCAATCACGCCGCAAGCAACGCGATTACCAGCATCCCCACTGGGTTGGGATTTCAAATCGTCTTCTCCTGCATGAACGATAACGGCTTTACCTACAACGGAATTAGCGCCATCAAGAGTGGCTACATTGTCAACACGGCTGTATTTTGCATTGCCGGAAGCATCGGCGGTGATGTTGCCGAAGTCGCCGACGTGGCGCTGGTTCGCGGGTGCTTCGGGGGCACCGTGGGGACTACCGTTAGGTGCGTAATGACCGCCTGCTGATGAGGCATCGGGGGCGCTGCAATCTCCTTTCTCGTGGACGTGAAACCCGTGTTTACCCGGTGTTAAACCTGTAATATCGGCAACTACTTCTACTCCAGATTCTTCTGGTGTAAAAGTAACTTTACCGCTAACTTTGTTTCCTTCTGTTGGCTGAAGATTGGCAACTGCAATTTTGCTCTGAGTCTCGGTTGTTCCTCCGTCAGTATTTGTTTCGGTTGTATTACAGCCTGTTGTAACCAAGATAACAACGCCTGCCAAGGAAATAATTAATTTATGTTGATAGATGTTCATGATTAAGTGTAAAAGATGATAGGTAAACGAGAAATCTGAAATGGTTTAATTTGTGTAAGTGTTTTACTTGGTAATTGGTAAAAATAATCTTACCTTAATCAAAGTTTTACCCGTATTATTCTCAAATTATATAAAAAAAATGAACAATCTCGAATAAGTCTCTCTTAGTGATAGGATGATACCTCGATGTTTATTCTTTGAAATAAATCATGGCTAAGAATACTCTTCGTAATTTGTTGATCGGTGCGGGTGTTGCTGCGGCTGGTGCAATTGGAACCAAGAAAGCTGTAGACTACTTCAAGAATCGTGGAAAAGAAGAAGCACCACCAGAAAGCGAACCTGATGCTGAAGCTCCCGCAGAAGATGAGGTTGCTTTTGCTTCTGTTGAGGAAAGTTCTGTTCAAGGCTTTTTAGATTCAAGCTTTGGTGACGCTGGGCGTTACGTTCCCAATCGCCCGCCGAAGATTTTTGAATATCAAGGCGAACAGTATATGGTGATTTGGGCTTACGACAACAAGCAACAGAAAAATCAGATGATGGCCTTCAAGTATACCGACGGTGGCCGTAAGATGGTTGCGAGTGTTGGATATACGAATGACAAAACTGATTACAATCTTAGTTTAGATCCAACACCTTTTGCTGTTGAAGTAAATGGTGATAAGTTGCAATCCGGGCAGTCTACAACTGCTGGTACTAGTGATGTAGATTTTGTTCTAGCTTAATTAAGTTAAAACCCGCATTGGATTTTTGAACCAATTCTAAAATCCCGGTTTTTCTGAAAAACCGGGTTTCTAATTTTTAGAAATAATTTCATAATTATTATGACCAATATCGTCGATAAATCAAAGAGTCTTAATAAATATTTTCTTTCTCATCCTATCGTCAGAGAAATATTTTAGGAAATAATTAAATATTACTTCTATAGAAGGAGCAATATTTATAGTATTAAGCGCTAAATTTTAATCAGTGAATAAAATACTTGTAAAAGTGTCAAGGGCTAGCGGTATCAGAGCTACTGTTGATACGGGTAAATTTATAGCAAATCACGCTTAAATAATACACGTAAATATTTTTAGTTGTGAAGTGAGCTATCTTCTTAACGATTCAATAGTTTCGCAAGCAGTTACATCGTCCTCGTCTTGCCGTTTATCTGTTATTTACCTTTAACGCTTTTACTGCCCTCCGTAAATTTAAAAGAGAGAAGAACACATGGCTAATCCACTTGAAAATATCATTCCAGATCAACCTCCTGTAACTGAGAAGAAGTCCGACGCTCACACCCTAAAGTCTCGTTTGGAGTGGGGTGAGCCTGCATTTACCATTCTCGACGTGCGCGATCGCCCAACCTACAATGATGGTCACATCATGGGCGCTGTATCAATGTCGATGGATGGTTTAGGTGATGCAGCAGCGGAAAGTTTAGCTAAAAGCCGCGATATCTACGTTTACGGCGCTAGCGATAATGATACAACCCAAGCTGCACAAGCCTTGAGAAGTAAAGGTTTTGAAAATGTATCCGAGCTAAAAGGTGGACTTGCTGCATGGAAAGCAATCGGCGGTCCTACTGAAGGTATTGTAGAATCAAGAACTCCTGCTGGTAAAGATGACTACAACGTCGTCGATAGAATGAAAGACCAAGCAGCAAATATGGACAAGTAAGTCTCCGCTTGGATTTTCGATTTAATAGTTCGTAGTAAGGACTTAAGTCCTTACTACAAACCTTAATGCTCAAACAAACCTTGAAACTGCAACAAATCCAACTGCACTATTGTCGGTAAGCATTTAAAACAATCTTGGGCTAATTCCAATCTCTCCTCACGTTCGAGCATCTCTATCAATTTTCGCCGAATATTTACCAAATAACGCACATCGTTAGCAGCATAACTTAGTTGAGCGTCGGATAAATTTTCAGCGTTACCCCAGTCGGAAGATTGAGCGCTTTTATCAAGCTCTACTTCTTCCAACTGCATCACCAACTCTTTAAGCCCATGCCTGGGAGTGTAGGTACGAACTAATTTACTGGCAATCTTGGTACAGAAAACCGGATTTACCATGATTCCCAGATAATGACGTAACGTTGCTAAGTCAAAACGAGCAAAGTGAAATATTTTGACAACATTATCTGCTTCAAAAAGTTTTTTCATATTGGGGGCTTCAGTTTGTCCCCTATGAATCCGTACAACCGTCACCTTACCTTTATCATCCGCTATCTGCACCAAGCATAAACGGTCGCGTAAAGGTAATAATCCCATAGTTTCGGTATCTACAGCAATCGCTTCACAGTTGAGATATTCCGAGAGAGTCGAATCATCAAAATCGCGATCGCAAACCTGAAAATCTTGTAATTCCATGAATCCTTAAAAATCAATGTAGTGTTTGTGGTATGCGAAAATTCCGTCAAACACTACTTTATTGCTAAAAAAAATAATAAATCAAACCGATCAATCAAGAATAAAAATTTGTGTCAGAAAATATTCGTCCTCGCTATTTACGGCAACACCAACCCCAGTTAAATTATACTTTCCCTTAATATTCTTCAAATGTCCGGGACTTTCAATCCAACCTTTTACAGCTTCGGCAACCGGATCTTCATAGCCAAAGTTGAAAGCAACGTTTTCAGATGCACTGTTATAGCGAATAAAAGTACCATCAACTCTTTTCGCAAACCCATTATGACTAAACGGCACTTGGTGTTTAGCCATATTCTGGCTGTGAATCCTCGCTTGCTGGGAAATTTTGCTATCTAGCTTCAACTTTGGCAATTTTTTGTTAGCTCGATATTGATTTATTTTGTCAAATATGGACTTCTCTAGATCGGTAGTTTTTACAGTACTAGATAGCTTAACTGGACGTGACGGAATTAACAACGGCTCCTTTACAGTCGGCTCGCTCGTAGACGTATGACCGGGTACGGGCTTTGTGGTCATGCCGCTAGCTAACACAATAGTGGTAAAAGCAATGCCAATAATAGTTTTTCGACTCATGGGCGATTACATAGTTGATAGTCTCTTGAGACGCGAACCTAAGTTTAATGGTTTCTTTATATACCCGTATTTGTTGTAAGTGTTTTATTATTTAAAGAATCTTTGCATATCCTTTCTTTACCGTCAAGACTAGCTAATTAAGGGATTTTTGATATTTTTTTTATATAAAGTAATTCAAAATTATAAATGAAGACTTTAAAAAGTTTTAATTTATCTAGGCAATTATTCTGACTCAGTATCGCGGTTATCAATCCGATCTGAAAATAATTATTTTTTGGTTATAAATTATACTGAAAGTTAATAAATTAAATTAAAAAATAGATAGTAAAAAAAACTACCTTTTACCAAAAGATTAAAACTTAAAATATAGGGGTTTTTGGTTGAATTCAATAGAGACTACAAACCGTTTATCCTTACGAAAAATAAAGCAAGATAAAATATTTTGGCGTTGCTGAATCCAAATATTAATTTCTATTTTGAGACATTGCAGTGTATAAGCCGTCTCTACACAGGTTTCGCTTGTAATATACAATTAGACTTCTATCTACTTTTATTACTAAAATACCCTTATCAACTTCGCTCATCTTTAGCAGGATTCGTACTTATAAAACTATATGTATATAGCGATACGTTCTCAAATATCAAAATTACAATAAATTTAAACTAAAATCAGATAAATCGCCGATTAATTGAAACTTATATAATCTTTATCAAACTTGATAATTCATTGATGTTTGCATCATTCTCATCTACATCCTTCAATTTTATTTCAACCGCAGCTATTGCCGTGGCGTTAGCGCTAACCCATTTATTTAGTGGTAAACTGCGTTTTATTAACGTTCCTCGCAGTCGCTGGTTAAGCGGTGCGGGTGGAGTCTCGGTTGCTTATGTTTTTGTACATATCTTACCAGAATTGAGCGAACATCAAGCGGTTTTAGAAGAAGCGCAAGAAGGATTAATTTCTTATTTAGAACATCATGTCTACCTATTAGCATTATTAGGATTAACCATATTTTACGGTTTAGAAAAAATGGCTAGTGAATCTCGCGAAAGTCAGGAGAAGGCGGGAAAAGGAGACATTACAGCCCAAGGAGTATTTTGGGTACACATTGCATCTTTTGCAGTTTACAATGCTTTGATTGGCTACTTGCTGATGCATCGAGAAGAGCCAGACGTGGAAAATTTATTGCTATATAGTTTAGCAATGGCACTGCATTTTATTGTCAACGACTTTGGTTTAAGAGAAAATCATAAGCATATTTATGACTATATCGGACGCTGGATACTAGCAGCAGCAGTTATTGTCGGATGGGTAATAGGTAGCGGTACTCAAGTCGGAGAAACAGCTATCGCTGTTATTTTTGCTTTTTTAGCAGGTGGAATAGTTCTTAACGTATTAAAAGAAGAACTTCCCGAAAAACGAGAAAGCCGTTTTTGGGCTTTTGGATTAGGTGCAATGATTTATAGTGCTTTACTTTTAGCTTTCTAATTAAAAATTTTACTTATATTCTTTTTTATCTAGTTTTATTTTGGATGACAGATAATTTATCAAAAAAAGCGATTAAAAAAACTAATAAAATTTATTAACCTATCTCTCTAGATATTTAGTATTCTTTCTAAAGATAGATTCTAATAATAATAATAAGTAATGCCTCAGCTAGAAGATTTTATTAAAGTAAAAGTTTATATTGGTATATATTAATAAATGGCTAAATTAAGTTAAGAATTTTCTTGATTTTATTAAATATTCTTTTGTCTATTGATAAATAAATCCTAACTAAAAAATAACCAAAATATGAGTGCGTCTGCCATATTAATTAATTTATTTGAGAATTAAAGAGGTGTCTATGTTAAAGCAAATAAAAAATATTACAACCTTAAAAAGACTTTTGAGCGGCTTTGCAGTTTTAATTCCGTTCCTTCCCTTAGCTGCATTTGCAGTTCCTAAACGTCCAAATCCCAAACGCAATCCTTGTCCTAAAATTTACTACGAAGAACCTTACAATAATAAGATATTAGTAGCAGCAGGTTGTCCTCCTAATGCTGCTACTGAACGTTGGAATAAAACCGGACAAGCTGTTGACCAATCTATTAATGTAGTAGCTCCAGTTACAAGCGTAAAGCCAGTACAGCCTCCGCTTCCGGAGAACCGCGCTAACGCTATTGCGACTATCAAGCCAATGATGGGTAAAGTCAGCGTGATGTTGAAAAACGATACTAATGCTCGCATTTCCTATCAAGCTGTTACGCATACTCAAGTTCGATATTTAGAAGGTGGAGAAGAAGTCACTTTGCAAGATATTCCTATACCTGTAACCATTACTATGGTAAGAGAAGATAAAGGACTGTTACGAGTAATGCCGATGTCTACCGAAGAAGACGGTATGTTAACAGTTACTTTGGATGAAGAAACCAAATTTGATGATAACCAAGGTGTTTTAAGAATTCAGGAAGATGGACAAGTTTTTCTGAACTAGTTATCAAGAAGGGTGCAGTCAATTTTTAAAGTGAGGACAAAAATGGATCGAGTTCGTAACGAAAAAGATAACTTTTATTTCAGTAAAAAGAAGGGTGGATTTATGAATAAATTTTTTAGATTTCAGGGTGCAATAGCTTTAAGTATAATGGCTTTGGTACTTCCCGCTTGCAGTAACGATCAAGCAAATGTTCCTGGTGCAGGAAACGTTACTACAGAAGAAGTTGCTGATAATACCGCCGCATTAGATGGTAAAACTGTAACCGTAAGAAGCGAACCTAAAAGTAAAGTTGGTCCCACTTCCTTTACGGTTGAGGATGAAAAATTCTTTGGTAGTGAACCTATTTTGGTTATTAACGCTTCCGGGGAACCTTTTGTTTTGCCAGAAGATGACGATACAGAAATCCAGGTCACGGGTGTAGTTCGTAATTTCGTAATTGCAGATGTAGAACGCGAATATAATTTGACATTAGACAGACAGTATTATGTAGATTATGAAAACAAACCTGCAATTATTGGTCAGTCTATGGCATTAGCACCCGATCCAGGTGAAATTACTCAGAATCCTGCACAATTCTACAACAAGCGACTTGCAGTAACGGGTGAAGTGGAAGATATTCAAGATGCCAACACCTTCACGCTAGATGAAGAAAAGTTATTTGGGGCTACAGATTTATTAGTTCTTAATCCTAAACCAAAAGTAGCTGTCAAAGATGATGAAGTCGTTGCGATTACTGGAGTACTTCGTCCCTTTGTGCTAGCAGAATTTGAACGTGATTACGATTTGGGTTGGGATTTACAGCTTAAACAGAAAATAGAAGCTGAGTACAAAACTAAACCTGTATTTGTAGCTGATAGTGTATATCCTTCTGCAATTTCCGACTAATATTAATTTGTTTTTTAAACAAAGGCTGAGATCGAAGTAATCTCAGCCTTTTAACTGTTTAATTTATCTACCAACTATTATAAGAGAGAATAATGGCTAATCAAACGCAAAATCGGTTCAATTGGAGTCCAAAAATAATTTTCACTATTGCTTTTTTTGGATTTTTATTTGGGCTTTATTTTATTTTCACGCGGGAACCTGCTGCAACTCCAGGAATGATGTCAATATCTGAAATTTCCAGAGAAAAAGATGATTTGGTTGGCAAATTTGTCACCATTAGAAGCAAATCTATTGAAAAACTTGGCCCTACTTCCTTTGCTGTCAGAAAGAGAAAGTTTTTTATTAAAAGCAAACCAGTTATTATTGTGAATGCATCGGGTAAAGTATTTGACCTTCCAACGAATAAAGACACAGAAGTTCAAGTAACGGGTACGGTTCGTAAGTTAGATATACCTAAACTAGAAAAAGAATTTTCTTTAAGATTGCAAGATAAAGTTTACGAAGACTACAAAGAAGCAACTACTATTGTTGCTCAACATATCGCTTTAGCACCAGAAGTAAATGATATTGCTGCAAACCCAAGTAAATATTACAACAGAAGATTAGCATTGACAGGAGAAATAGAAAATATTAAAAATTCTAAGATGTTCACCTTGGATGAAGACGATTTACTTGGTGAAGAAGATTTATTAGTTTTTAATCCTACTCCAGCAATGGCTGTAAACGACAATCAAACAGTAGCTGTAACGGGAATTATGCGCCCATTTAGAATGGCGGAGTTTGAAAGAGATTATAAGTTAACTTGGGATGCAGGGTTAAAGAAAGAAATGGAATTAAAGTACAAAGAAAAGCCCGTGTTGATTGCCGATACTGTTTATCCTTCGAGGGTTTCAAGTTTAGATTGGGAAATGTGGTAATTAGTATTAGTAAAGCTTATGAATATCCTTAAACAAGCATCTCTAAACCTACGTTTAATTAAATTAAAACGGTTTCTTGGTTCGCTGTTTTATCCTATCAAAAGGGATAAGTTAGAACGTCAATTTGATAATGTCAAATTTTTAAAAGCTACCAAACCGCCAGCTAATATTATTCGTGCCGAACAAACAGCAAATGGGGGACGATTTTATTTCCCAGAAGAAGTTGAATTAGAAATTTGTTTTTTAAGTGACGATTTAGTTAGAATTAATTGGAAACCAGGGTTACTTCCGGTTGATTATGCAATCTCCAATCGTAATTGGCAAAAAGTTGAAGTTGATTTTCAATCAACAGATGACAATTGGTTGATTTCTACTAATGCTTTACAAATAATTATTGCTTCAGATGGTAGCCTTAAATTTCAAGATGCGAAGGGGCTAACGCTACGGGAAGAATTACCACCCCAACGCAAAGTTAAAGCTAACCTGACAAATCATGGTTGGGTACATCAAGCAAAACTGCGTGCCGAGGAATGCATTTACGGTTTAGGAGAAAGAGCCGCTCCCTTAAATCTTCGCACCTTACCACATACAACTGACAAACCCAGAACCTATCGAATGTGGAACTTTGATGCAGGTGGTATATACACTTCCGGTACCGATCCGCTGTATCTTTGTATTCCTCTATACTTAGGGCTGCACGAAGAGGGTAGCTATCTGATTTTTTACGAAAACACTTTTCGGGCTAATTTTAGTTTCAAAGATTTTGCCGTTGCAGACTTTGAAGACGGCGCACTGCGATATTACTTTACAACGGGTTCGCTTCCTCAAATGATGCAACGCTACACCCAATTAACCGGATGTCCCCCCCTACCACCACGATGGGCTTTTGGTTATCACCAGTCTCGCTGGGGGTATGAGAAAGAAGAAGTATTACGACAAGTAGCAAAAGGGTTTGAGCAGCATAATTTGCCTGTAAGTGCCATGCATCTTGATATTGACTGCATGGATGATTTTCGTGCCTTTACTATTGACCCCGACCGTTTCCCAAAATTGCGTGAATTTACCCAAGAAATGGCGGCAAAAGATATTCGATTAATTACGATTATTAATCCAGGAGTGAAAAGCGAAAACAACAACAAATTATTTGAAGAAGGACGCGCCCAAGGTGTATTTTGCAAGCAACCTAACGGTCAACCAATTTTAGCACCAGTATGGGGAGGGATGTGTGCTTTTCCCGATTTTACAGATCCTCAAGCCCGCCATTGGTGGAGTCGTCAGTATGAATATCTGCTCGATTTAGGTATTGCCGGTTTCTGGCACGATATGAACGAACCGGGAGTATTTACCCTTTGGGGTGACTCTACTTTACCTGCTTATTCCACACAACATTCAATGGAAGGTAGAGGTGGCGACCACCGAGAAGCTCATAACGTTTACGGGTTACTTCAAGCACAAGCAGGTTATGAAGCACTATGCGAATATCAACCTGAAAAACGTCCATTTATTGTTTCGCGATCGGGATGGGCGGGATTGCAACGTTATGCCTGGACGTGGACGGGAGATGTGGAAACCTCTTGGGCTGGATTGCAACAAACCATTCCTACTTTACTTAATTTGGGACTGTCGGGAATACCTTACAGCGGACCCGATATCGGTGGATTCAAGGGTAATCCCAGTGCGGAACTTTACCTGCGCTGGTTCCAAATGGCTTGTTTTGTACCGTTTTTCCGTACTCATTCTGCTAATAATGTCAAGCCGCGTACTCCTTGGGGATTTGGCGAAGCAACCCTAAATATTGTTAGTAAATACCTGAGACTGCGCTATCAACTAATACCGTATTTTTACACCTTAGCTTGGCAGGCTACTCAAACCGGACATCCTCCAATTCGTCCTTTATTTTGGACAGATTCGGAAGATAGCAGGCTTTGGAATATAGAAGATGCTTTTTTATTGGGTGAAGCACTGCTAGTATGTCCAATTGTTCGAGAAGGAAAACGCGATCGCACTGTAATTCTACCCAAAGGAAGATGGTATGACTTTTGGAATGATACCTCATTAGCAGGAGGACAAGAAGTTAAAATTGATGCACCTTTAGAAACAATACCTTTGTTGGTAAAAGCGGGTAGTATTTTGCCTCTAGAAGCCGAAAATAAGTTAATTCTCCATCTTTATCCACCACAAGAAACAACTAGCGAAAGTGAAATTTATAGCGATGCGGGGGATGGTTACGGAGACTGGCGTTTAGACAAATTCTATCTCCAGTGGGATGAAAAAAACTTGAAATTAACACGTCAGCAACAAGGGAATTATCCTTTTGCATATGAAAAAATACAGCTTCACCTCCACGGGTTTGAATTACAGCAAGTTGTGGTGGATGGTAAAGAGGTTGATTGTGAAGAAAATTGTTTAGAGTTTAGGGAATTTGAGCAAGTTTTGTTTAAAGGATAAGGTACATATCCCCATAGTTATAGGATTAACGCTGTACCTCAATCAGATAATGTTACCAAAAGAACTGCAACCATCTAAATTTACCTTTTAGGTAACTGTTTTAGCGGGAGTTTTCTTTGTCGGATTCGCCGTAGTTTACTTAGAGAACTCCACAAAATAAATGATCCAAAATCCGTCATTGCGAGGGAAGCGTTCACCGAAGGTGTTCCCGAAGGGTAGCAATCCCAATATCTTGCGGTTGCTTCATTTCGCTGAGCCGCACCTAGCGGTGAACGCTCAATTCGCAATGACAATTGGGCCTTTTTTTACTTGGAGAACTCTTACTTCAACTAACTGGCGTTTTGAGAACATCTGCTTAATACGACAGAATAAATAATTTAAGAAACCCGGTATTTTGCAAAAACCGGATTTCTTATCATTATAAAATCTTATAACTCATCTAATTTACATAAGATTACTACAGCTATTTACTTCAAGAAAGTTGCATATCTACATACATACGATAAAATAACTATCTGAAGACATATATCGCATCAACTTTTAATCCCTAACCACAGATAGGTGTATCATTCCTACTTTTAGAGATATTACTTTAATTAAGTAAAGTTTTTCATTAACTAACTTATATCTACATGATATTTTGTTGTAATTTGCTGTAAATAGATTGTAGTTTTATTTTTAACTATGCGAACTTTAGAATAAAAAATTCGGTTTTAATAAAGATTTTTTGAGAAGCATTTAGATATTTATTGAATTAAACAGCTAGTATGATGTCCATCCTCCAAAAATCATTAAAACATTAAATTTATCGAGAGATAAATGAATTAACATTTCATAAACTACATTCACCGTTTTCTATCGATTCAAATCACAATGGCACCTGAAACAGAAATCATAGCTCAACCAAGCTCCCGCGAAATATCGCCTAGTATTCCTCCTTCGAGTGAAGTCACAACTATCCAAGTTGGATTAGCCTTTATTCCCGTGGCTTTCGTCGTAACTTTGGCGTTTATCTTTTTTAAACAAATTAAGCATCAGAAAAATTTATATACCAAACTTATTGATCTCAAACATTTTTCTTCCATTCCTTGTCGTAAATGTCAGTTTTTTGACAATAATCAACAGCTTCCTTGTGCCGTACAACCTGCGGTGGTTTTAAGTGAAGAGGCTGTTAATTGTGGTGATTATGCGCCAAAAAGGAGATAAAGTTAAACTCAAAGCTGGTTCTGAAAAACTAAGTTCGAATTAGTTTTTTATGAAAATGTCTCTCTATTTATTTTCAACTGTTAGAACTTACTTCTGAAGCAAACTTAACAATCATTATTTATCTCCTTTTTGGATTTTTTTCCAAACTGAATTTAATTTCAGTAACCACAAATTGCCCCTTATACTCAAGTATTAATCATTAGGAGGATAATTTATTCGTGCGGTTGATCAAAAATCTCATTCCATTTTTCTTAGTTACATTATTTGTCGCAATACTGGGCAATTTATCCCCAGCTATGTCTCAAACTCCAGATGTGGGAGCGCTTAATATTGACAATATATCTACAGGCTTAAATTTTGAAAACTTATTAACCTACACGCCCATGCAACACTCGATTGTTCAGGGCTTTTTAACGCTGGGGTATGCAGCACAAGCAGCAGGGTTAGTTTATTTTCTAACAACGATGGGCAATATTGCTCCTCGCTATCGACTTTCTTCTGCATTATCTGCGGTTGTTATGGTATCAGCTTTTCTGGAACTTTGGCGACTGGCACAAGATTGGCAAGAGGCATTTACCTTTACCGATGGCTTGTGGCGACCTGTTAATGATGCTTTCTCCAACGGTTTCCGCTATATAAACTGGTCTATTGACGTACCAGTGCTGCTGATACAACTGGTAGTTGTATTGGGCTTAACGCGCAAAAGCGGTATATCTTACGCAACAAAATTCGCGATTGGCGGACTTTTGATGATTTGGACGGGATATATCGGACAATTTTATGAAGTAACAGATCCAATTCCCTTCTGGATTTGGGGTGCGATTAGTACCGTATTTTATATCTATGTTTTGTTTGTAGTTTGGAGATTAATTTCTAAAGAAGCTGACAATCTACCAAAAAGCCCCGACAATCTTCCAGGAATGATGCGGTTTATTCGCACGTATTTGTTTATAACTTGGTCGCTTTATCCGATAGCTTACGTTATTCCGGCGTTTTGGTTTGATGGTTGGGGTGTTGTTACTAGGCAGATTATTTACACAGTTGCCGATATTACTTCTAAAGTTATCTATGGTGTCCTTTTGGGTTATGTAGCTCGCAAGCGCAGCGAAGCTATTGATTACGAACCAGCAATAGCTACTGCACGGAGATAGTTTCTTCGTTCGCTCTCATCGTCTTGTTCCCAGCTTAGAAGTTGGGAACTCATTCGTAGAACTACTTTTTGAGGATTATCCAGCTTCTAGAAACCAGTCAGAATAATTCTTACTATCTATCTGTAGACAGGGAAATGGTACGAAAAATTTATTCAAAAAGTCTACCAAAAGGTTAATTGAAAAAAATCCAAGTCTGAATCAAGGTTGATTCAGACAAAAAATTAATTTCTAATTTAAAAGGAGATAATTATGTATACAGGTGGTATGCAACGTGCAGTTGGTACTTTTGCTTCTCGTCCAGAAGCAGAGAGAGCGCTCCACGAATTGAGAGATTCTGGCTTCAATATGGACAAAATTTCTGTAGTTGTCAAAAACGCTGAAGGTGACAGCCAGGTAAGCGGTACGGATTACGAAAAATCAAAAGGCGAACAAGCAGCCGGGGGAGCTAAAGCTGGAGCAACAGCTGGAGGAGTTACCGGCGGAATAATTGGTTTGATTCCTAGTTTGGGTGTCTTAGCAATTCCTGGTGTTGGCCCCGTTGCGGAAATAGGTGTAATACTTGCAAATACTTTGATCGGTGGTGGTATTGGTGCGGCTAGCGGTGGTTTACTTGGTGCTTTAATTGGTTGGGGAGTACCTGAAGAACGGGCAAACTATTATAACGACAGACTTTCCGAAGGATATTACGTAGTGCTGGTTGAAGGAACCTCAACAGAAATTAATGCGGCTCAATCGATTTTAAGCAATCAAGGTGTCCGAGATTGGGAAATTTATAATTCACCCACAACAGGAAGTGTTCGTACTAACGCGGGTTTGTAGTTTTTCGCTGATTCTGAATACTCATCAAAATATGGGGAGACGTTGCAGTCCAACGTCTCTACAGAAGCTATTCATTCAAACTTTTTAACCTATTTAGCATAGGAAATCCGGTAAATAACGCCATTCATATTATCGCCGATTAGCAGCGAGCCATCTTTGGCGACACTTACCCCTACAGGACGAGCGAAACGTCCGTAGTCTTCTTTGTTCATTTTTACGAGAAAGCCGGTTAGGAAAGGCTCGATTGCGGTGGGATTGCCACTTTTGTCAAAGCGGATACGCACAATTTCGTGTCCGCTTGGGGGTTTACGATTCCAAGAACCGCGCATGGCTACGAATGCATCATTTTTGTATTCAGCAGGAAACTGGTTGGCGGTGTAAAAAGCCATCTGCATTGGCGCACTGTGAGCGGTATACAGTGCTACGGGTTCCTGGCTCATTTTTGCCCACTGAGCCATAGTGATGCCATTGGGCGGCTCGTCTTGAGGGTTGTATTTACCATCAGCATAAATATAGGGCCACCCGTAGCGTTTACCCGCCTCGATGCGATTCAATTCCTCTTTCTGCTCGTTGTCACCCAGCCAATCAATGCCGTGATCCATACCGTACATTTGTCGCGTTACTGGATGCCAACCAAAGCCGATGGTGTTGCGTAGCCCACTTGCAAAAATCTGGCGATTCCTGCCGTCAGGACTTGCACGTAGAATAGTTGCGTTGGTGTCGTTTTCGGTGCAGGCGTTGCACGTACTGCCAACGGTAATATAAAGCATACCATCGGGTCCGAAGGCGATGGTGCGGTTGGGGTGTTGTCCAGCGTCGGGCAGATCGGAGATAATTTGCCGTAGTCTGCCTAATCTACCATCGGGCAAGCGGTCGGCGGTGTAAATTTCGCGGATAGTTGTCAGATACATGGTGTTACCGCGCAAGGCAATGCCATGAAGCTTTGGTTTTTTAGCTACAATCTGTTTGATATCAGCGGTACCATCACCGTTTGTGTCGCGGAGCATGATTACGTCGCCAGGATCGCGACGAGTCACGTAAACGGTGCCATCGGGAGCAACCGTCATTATCCGAGGCTTACCCAATCCCTCAGCAAACTTCTGAATTTTAAAGCCATCGGGAAGCTTAAGTTGCTTAATTAAATCATCACTTACCTTTAGCTGAACTGGCTCGTAGACGTGGGCGTTGATTTCTACATCGGTTGGCTTTGGCTCCCCCGGTTGCTTCTGTGCAGACGCAGTTACAACTGGCAACGACAGGCATCCTAAAATTAAGCTAAATATAAAGGCGCGTTTCATATTTCTCTAGTTTTTTTCTAGTTGTAAATTGAACGATAAATAAACGGCAATGGCTCTTTCCCTACGGCATTTAGAGACGCGACAACCTGCTCGTGGTGGGGAGACAGGTGACAAACGGGGTCGGTAGCGGCAGCATCTTGAGTGAGAAGGAAAGCCTGACAGCGACAGCCTCCCCAATCAATCTCAACGCGATCGCAACTCTGACACAGTTCGGGCAGCCAGTCAGTGCCCCGAAAGCGGTTGAAGGCTGGCGACTCATACCAAATCCATTCGAGAGAATGGTTTATGACGTTGTTAAACTCTAAATCGGGGATAACGCTTGCTACTTGGCAGGGCAATGCTTCACCTTGAGGAGTTATTACGATTGTGCGCTGTCCCCACCCTCCCATACAGGGTTTAGGATATTCGGCATAATAATCAGGAATAACATAAATAATACCCATCGGAATTTTACCTCGTTCCCGAGCTGCTTTTACTGCTGGTTCGGCTTGCTGCAACTGAGAGAGGGTGGGTAGAAGTGCCGCCCGATTTTGTAATGCCCAGCCATAGTATTGGGTGTTAGCCAATTCTACCCTGTCTGCTGCTAAATTTTCGGCTAGTTGCAGCATCTCCTCAATTCGATTTAAGTTGTGACGGTGGAGAACAAAATTGAGCGTTAAAGGAAATCCCAAATTTTTTACCAGACGCGCTGCCGCCAGTTTTTGCTCAAAACACTTGATTCCAGCAATGCTATCTGATTCGGCGGCACGACTATCTTGAATACTAATTTGTATATGGTCTAATCCCACCTGACGCAGTTTTTCTGCTCGTTTGGAAGTAAGTAACGTTGCTGCCGTGACCAAAGTAGTGTAAAGCCCCAAACTAGCAGCTTCTTCAATCAAAACTTCCAAATCCGGTCGCAACAACGGTTCGCCGCCAGACAATCCCAGCTGCACCACCCCCAACTGCCTTGATTGCCGAATCACTCGCAGCCAATCTTCGGTACTAAGTTCCTGACTGGATTTATCAGCCCAATCCAAGGGGTTGGAACAGTAAGGACAGCGAAGCGGACAACGGTAGGAAAGTTCTGCCACTAAACTTAAAGGTCTAGGAGGTATGTTATTCATTACTATGCTCTAGTAGACCTCGCTCTGCAATTCGGGACAACAGATAATACACATCCTTCTCTACTTTGGCACTAGAATGTTGGGCTGCCAAAATTGTCACCATTTCGCTTACCGTTCGCCGTCCGTCACACAGTTCGAGTACTGCAAAAGCAGTCGCATTTAATACTAGAAGCCCTTCGGGAAACAACAGTAAATGCTGCTGCCTTACCTCGTCCCAAAATAGTCGTACCCCTCGCGCCATTCGCGGACGGTTATAAGCCCCGATGCTACTCATTATTTACTCCCCGCTCGCGTATCACCGCCTTCAATTGCCTCTAACTGACTCCATAATAAATCGCATTTGAAAACTAAAGCCTCAACGGCTCGCTGCTGCGTTTCAACGGTCTGACAGCGGTCTAAAACTAAATTTAAAGCATAACTAGCATCTCTGGGAGCTTGCTGTAAACGTACTCGAAAATACTCAAATCCGGCAGGATCGATCCAAGGGTAATGCTGCTCTAATGCTAAAAGGCGATCGCGAATTGCATCAGGACCAAACAATTCTGTCAGCGAAGCAGCAACCGATTCAATCCAAGCTCGCGTGCGGCAAAAGTTAACGTAAGCATCTACTGCATAGCGGACACCTGGCAGCACGTAATCTTCGCTCTTCAGTTGGGAACGGGATAATCCTACAGCTTCCCCCAGCCTTAACCAAGCCTCAATGCCCCCCGAACCAGGGGTTTGACCGTCATGGTCGATAATTCGCCCAATCCACTCTCGCCGCACTTCCACTTCCGGACAGTTTGATAAGATGGCTGCGTCTTTAAGGGGAATACTTTTTTGGTAATAAAAGCGATTCGCCACCCAACGCCGTACCTCTTCTGGAGTTAGTTCGCCAGCATTCATGCGCTGATGGAAAGGATGGAGATGATGATAGCGGCGATGTTGGCTTCTTAGTGCTGCCTCTAGTTCTTGTGGTGTTAGTAATTTTGAGAGCGGATTTTGCTCAGATTGTGTCTGCGTTTGCACTTGCTGCATTGAATGTTCCTTGCTTATAATTCGATGGTCAGCCCGTCATAACCTACTTCTAAACCGGCTGCTTCGACGCTCATCCGTTCTTCTGAGTCTGGTTGATGAATTGGGTTTGTATTGTTAATGTGAATCAAAATTTTACGAGGACGCTTCAACGTTTTAAGCTGTTGTAAACTTCCATCACTACCCCCCAGTGGCATATGTCCCATTGCTTGAGCCGTGCGCTTAGAAATGCCCAGCCGCTGCAACTCGTCATTGTACCAGAATGTACCATCTACTAAGATACAATCGCTGGCTTCAAAACGTTCTCTGAGACTATCCGTTAGTTCTGATAATACCGGAGCATAGGTAAAAACACCACCAGTTGCAACATCTCGAAACGTAAGTCCTATAGCCCAGATATCATCATTACTTTGTGCCATATACTTAGGTGGTTTCTTGGATAGGGGAAATACCTCAACCTTTAGTTGACTTGATTGCTCATTTATTAAGGTCAGGCTAGCGTCAGTTTCGAGTACAGTCCAATTAACACCACAGTAATTTGTGAGTGTACGCAACACCGGGAAGCCTTCAGAAAGAGCCTGCTTTACCGTTGCAGTACCATAAAGTTCTAACGGCTGTTTTGATTCTCGTAAAATCATTAATCCGTTAGTATGGTCAATTTCAGCATCGGTTAGTATTACCCCTGCAATCGGATTAGAACGAATATTATCTTCGCAGCCATTTCTTAATCTTTCAAGCTGCTGGCGCACATCAGGAGAAGCATTGACTAAAAACCACTTTCCTCCAGCTTTAACGGCAATCGATGACTGAGTAAGGCTAGGAATAACACCAGATCGTGCAGCTTGACATTTAGAACAGGCACAGTTCCATTGGGGCAATCCCCCACCAGCAGAAGCCCCAAGAATACGTACAAGCATATATAAAAATTAGGTTTGATTAATGAAATTGTTCATAAGAAAATCCCGGTAGTTTGGAAACTCACGCTTTTTAAAGCGCTCGTGGAAAAACGCCGCGAGTGGTTTTAACCACCGTTGGCATTTTTCTTTTTTTTTGGATGGTTAGTCCGCAATTAAGTAATGTTAGCCTCGATAATGTTTAGAGTCGGCTTCAAAAGGAAAACACTGGCAAAACTGGCGTTACACCTGTTTAATTTTCCAGTTATAGTGCTTGAAACTGGCTACGCATCTCAAGGTATGATTTTTAGCACTTGCTCTAAACGTAGGAATTTAATCCTTAATCTGGTCAGCTAAGAGTTTCAGAACTATGCCTGAAGCTCAGTGTCTTGAGACCTGAGTTGCTGACTGAGGTAGGGAGGGGGGTAGGGGGGTAGGGAGTAGGGAGTAGAAAACAGAAAAAGCTTGGCGGGTATACTGAGTTTTTATGCCCTCCAGCCACGCTCCACTAACGTGCATCAAGTAAAAGTGCTATATCAAGTTTGAAGGCACTTGTGATTTTTTCTTTTATTGCCAATGGTAAATATACGCAGTTACCTCCATACAAGCATCAATTTCCTCAAAATCTGGTTGCTCCCAATCTCCCGAGCTTTTAATAATAGGAACGCGATTTGCTGCGTGGTTGTCCGAATAACTAGAGGAATGTTGCTCTAAACTATTTTTTTTAGCTACCTTAGAAGATTTGTTTTGAGACGAATTCATTGTTAATCTCCAAAATTAATAAATTTATGACTATATTCTAGCTAAGAACTTTTTTAGCTTAATGGACTTCAGATTTCGCGAATATCGGTCTAAAGTTAGATTCACTAAATCTAACTTTCGATATAGGAGATCGGAAAGCTCGTTTGAAATTAGGCGATCGCGATCGCAAAGTTGCCTATAATAATATTGAACAAATTTAACCAAAAATCTTAAAAATTATTGTTTCCTTCGCTTAACCTTGCGCTTTAATCTCCGAGAGGGTTTTTCCGCTGAGTACAGATTCTGGTTCGGTGCTTACACGATTGCGACGAGCATCTGCTAGCTCGTCATCCATTTTGATTAATAACCAGCTTTGGTTTTTCCCCTGCTTAATGCGAGTCAGAGCATAACCGCCTTTTAATTTTTTACCTGAAAGCCAAATTTTAATATGACCTTTGGCGATCGGTACGCCTCTAATCAGCAAAATCCTGTAAATATCTGAAGCATTGCTGTTAAAAGCTGTAACTATAACCATCGTTGCGATGAATAGCCACGCAGTATTTATGCCTTACAGGACTAATTTTAGTGTTGTCACCTAAACGCATATCAAAAACCCCAGTTTTTCTAGTAGTAAGTCTACCAACATAAACCCCAGCAAACTTCCCTTTTGGTAAAGTAGCTTTTACTATGTCACCTGTTTGGAAGCCATAGTGCGTTTTGCTATTTGACCTGTGCTTACTAGGGAAACCATAGCGGTCTGTTATACACATTTTGCGGCTGCCCCATCCTTTAGCGGCAATAAGTAAAGGTTTAGTAGTTAATATTTGTAGATCGTCAATAACGCCAACGCAGGCTGCGTCAAGCCAGTGAGTTTTAGGTAGATTCAATCTACTTCTGTTGTACTTCGTTAATCCTCCAGTACCTGTTTCTACAGGCAGCCCGGTTTGTTTGAGTCTTTTTAATAACTCGTTGCGAGTACTATTAACAGCAGCAGCATCTTCAAGAGGTTTCTTTGCTTGCTTTAATATCTTAGATAAAATAGTCGGTTTACCTTTTAAGAATTCTTCAATATCAGTGCTACCTTTTTGTTGGTTACAATCATGACAAGCTATAGCAAGATTAGATACTCGGTTACTGCCGCCTTTTGATTTTGGGCGTATATGTTCTACTTCTAATCTTGTATCGGTAGCACCACAATAAGCGCATTTTCTTTGCCATTTTTCAAGTAAATATTCTCTTACCTCATAACCAAAAAGTTCCCCTTGCTGATATTCTTTTCCTGTAACTTCTGGGTTTTGTAAAGCCTGCGTGTCAAACCTTACTAGCTCTTGAGACAAACCTGTTACAGGTGCATAACGCATTATCCTATTAACTAAAGTCATGATGTTCTCAACCCTGCTTTGCAAGCTAGGCGGAAGCCAGCCTTCTTTACGTCTTCTGTTTTGGAATCGTGCTTTACGATAACGTGTTTTGCGGTTTCTGCGGTTACGCCTAACAGCGCTTCTAGATTCTAGATCGGCTTTGATAGATTGACCGCGATGGGTTAATTGTGCCCCCCAAACAACTTTATCTTCTTTTACTAACGCTATTCCAGTTGTTTTACTACCTGGATCAATCTTAAGTTGGTAATCGGCGGATGGCTCAACGCTATCCTGCGGTAGAATAATAGTAAAAGGATAACGTCTAAAAACGCTAGCTTTACCTTGCTTTAATAATCGTCTGGCTTGTCCTGGATGCAGTGCATTTAAAGGTTTTTTGTTTGAATCAACAACAAATACAAAGTTAGACATGCGGAGTCCTCCGTTTTCACGGGTAAAGTTTTCCTCGGCAATGTTGAAAAGGCTTTTTAAGCCAACTGCACTCTTACGACAGCTAAATCACTTGTTTAACAGTTGGCGACAGAGTTTTAAGCTGGAAAGCACCTAAAAGTGTCATGACCTAATCAACGTAGCTTTCGCTTAACCTGGCTATACATCCACGCTTGTAAAGCGTTTTTCAGCTTTGCGAGCGTGTTTAGCGTATAGCTTCTTCCATTGGAACTTCTTTGCCGTCTTGTTCTTGAAGATTGCGATAAAACCCGGTATCCCAGACTAACACAGTGCCTGCTCCGTATCCTTCTGAGATCACACCTTCAAAATTAGCGTAATCAAGAAAATGATCTTCAGTGGCGATCGCTAATCGTTTCTCTTGAGGATTAATCGAAGGTCCTTTGGGCACTACCCAAGATTTGAGAACCCCTGCAACTTCTAGACGAAAATCGTAGTGCAGGTTTCTGGCATCGTGCTTTTGGATAACGAATATGGGTTTTTCAGATGCTTCGGATGTAGGCGAAATGTCTTGCTTTTGGGAGTTAGAATTAAGAGATTGTTTTTTTCCATGAATACTATTTCTGAAGCACATCAAATGTATAAGTATCGCCGTGTTTAAGATACTTTACCCGTTGATCCAATCCGGCTTCTGTAACGGCTTGCATAAACTCTTCAAGAGATGACTTCATCACGGTGTAATCGTTGTAGTGAATCGGGATACTTAAATGTGGTGCAATCATCTCAATTGCCTGCACTCCCTGTTTCGCATCCATAGTTAAGAGAATTCCGAAGATTTTTGTTCCTCCCAAGTGAAGTAAACCTAAGTCAATATCGGGATATTTTTGAGGTATTTCTTTGATGTCTTCATACATTAACGTATCCCCGCTAATATAGAGGCGAAACACTGGCTTATCTACTGTTGAGTGAAACTCTAACATATTTCCGTTTACCGACGGTAGCAATGCGCTGAGTATTCCCGGACCATGCCTTCCCGGCATCGCTGTAATCCGTACTTTGGCATCATCTTTAATAACAGTTAATGTTTCCCAACTATTTAAACCTTGAGTGGCGGTAAATCCTTTACTTTTGAGATTATCGGCAGCTTGATGCGTAGTGATAATAGGTACATTTTTATCTAGTTTTGCCTCTGCTATCCGGTCAAAATGGTCTTCATGCATATGAGACAGCACAACCATATCTAAGGCAGGCAATTCCTCAATTTCCATTGCCGGATTAGTTCGGCGTGCGGAACTTATTCCATAACCTAAATGTACGTGTTGTCCCTGATGCAAAAAGTTCGGGTCGGTCAAAATTGTAAATCCGGCGTAGTGCAGCAGTACGGTGGCGTTGCCGATAAAGAAAAGCGAACCACTGTTAAAGGTTGCTTGTGGGCTGCTTCCACTACTTGGTAAAACTAATTCTTCTCGACTCATAATTGCCTCTGATTGTTACCTTTGAAAGCTATTGCAGCGATTGCTCCTACAGCAGCTAATGCTCCCCACTTTAGCGCCGGATTCATTTCCAGCCAATCGGAAATACTGGGTATCTCTAGCTCGTTAAAGTCTCCCTTAACCTGGGTGTAACCTTCCATCGGCGCATATAGATTGTTCGGCGCGTCTGCGGATTTCGGCTGATTCGTTTTTTGTCCGGAAAAACCAATCGTCGCCAATATTGTATCTACCAATTCCGGTGAAAGCCGCTCTAATACATCTAAAATTCGTCCCACATCTCCCACAATATATTCACGAGTTGGATTTTCTGCCACGTAAAGAATGGCATCAGCTACCAACTGGGGAGAGTAATAGGGCGGTATTCCAGTAGGTTTTACTCCTAACTTGGTAAGAACGTGATTGTAAAAAGGAGTGTTGATTACTGCTGGTAAGATGCTGGTAACGCTAATAGGGATACCCTCGTGTTGCAACTCCACTCGCAGAGATTCTAGAAAACCTTGCAGAGCGTGTTTGGCGGCAGAGTAAGGGCTTTGCAGTGGTAAAGCACGTTTGCCTTCCATTGAGGAAATATGAATCAAAGCTCCTCCTTGCTGTTTGAGATAGGGTAATGCTGCTTTTACGGCATAAACCTGTCCCATAAAAGTAACGTCCATCACCCGCCGAAATTCTTCTATAGTAATTTCTTCAAAGGTTGCCAACACACCAGTTGCAGCCGCATGAACCCAAGTATCAATTCGTCCGAATTGCTCAACGGTAAAATCGGCGATCGCCTTTACCTGCTCAAAATTTGCTACATCGGCAGTAATTGCTTTGGCTTCACCCCCATTCGATTCGATTTCGTTTACCAAAGATTTCAGTCCTAGTTCATTCCGCGCTGAAACTACTACCTTCGCTCCTCGGGAAGCAAAATCAAGAGCTGCTTGTCTGCCGATACCGCTAGAAGCTCCGACAATACAAACTACCTGTTGATCAATTGGCTTTAATTGCATAATGAAATTGTTCCTAATGTGATTTATTCGTATTTGTTTATTGCGTTTAACGAATTATATATATCTATTACAACTTACGCATTTGAAGCTTATTCCCGTAATATCCATAAATATCTGGTGCTAAAACAAAGATTTTGCATCGAAACCGGGTTTATGCAGCGTAAGTACTACAGTAAATAAGAATTATGGCGTATATGAATAATACTCCTAAAGATAAAATATTAATAATCTCTCACTTTATATTTGTTTTTTAAAAGAGAAGATAACTCTATCTGTAGGTTGAAAATAAAATTATCGGGTTGTACATCAAAGGGATGATTAATAATAAATTGATTGATACGAAGCGAAACTTGAGATAGCGTTACAATAGCTGGATTAAATAGCAAAATAGCATAAGTCTCTAGATATTCAGAACTTAGAGTTTATCTTTACCATCAAATGCCTGGTACTTTTTCCAATCTAGACCCAACACACTTTAATATCGCCTTACTCGCATTAGGTGGTTTGATTTATAGTTATGGTTTAGTGTCTCGCTTTATCAAAGAGCGTCTTTATCTTTCGGCACCAATTTTATCGGTCTTACTAGGTGTGATTTTTGGACCCTTTGTTCTCAACATTTTTGATGTAGAAAGTTGGGGAACCCAGGACATTATTGTTGAAGAAATAGCACGTCTTACGATTTCCATTCAACTGATTTCAACGGCTCTACGGTTGCGTTCTGCTTATCCGTTTCGTCGCTTAAGAAGTCTGGCAATTATGCTTGGACCTTTGATGTTAGCGATGTGGTTTGTTAGTAGCGCACTCATCTATTGGATTTTGAATATTGATTTTTGGGTAGCCATTCTAATTGGTGCAGTAATTACACCCACTGACCCAGTGTTAGCTGCTACTATCGTCACGGGTAATTTTGCTGAAGACAAACTACCGTCTCGCGTTCGCAATCTGCTATCTGCCGAATCTGGAATAAATGATGGCTTAGCTTACCCATTTGTATTTTTGCCGCTTTTACTATTAATGCAATCTCCGCAAGAAGCCATAACTGCTATATAAAATCTAGACAAATCTAGAGATTACTTGACGTTTCAACGGGAGCATGGGAGCGGTTATCCCTCAACGTCCAGACACGGTTCAGCCAACCGTGCATAATTTTCTAAATTTTTAGCGGCATTGATATCTCTGTCTTGGGTATGATGACATTTTTCACAGACATACAGACGCTCGGACAAACTAATTTCTTTAATTTCTCCACAATTTGAACATTTTTTAGTAGATGGATAAAACCTGTCTACAAGAACAACTGTTCCACCATATCTAAGTGTTTTGTATTCAATCTGTCTCTTGAATTCATAGAAATTAGCATCGCTAATTGCACCAGCTAGCTTATGATTTTTCAACATTCCACTAATATTTAAATCCTCCAAAGCTACTACCGCGTGGTTTTTGCAGATAAAAGTTGTAGCTTTATGGGTTGCATCTAGACGAATATTAGTAACACGTCGATGTAGTTTAGATATTCTTAGCTTTTGTTTTTTATAACCATTGCTACCTTTTACCTTCAGAGTTAATTGACGTTGTAATTTAGATAATTTTTTTTTAGCTTTCTTTAAAGCTTTTGGGTTGAGAAAAACAATTCCATAGGAAAGAGTTGCTAAGACGTTAATGCCTAAATCCACACCAACGTATGGATGTTTTTTATCAGTCGGTTGTGCTTCTATTTCATAAGAACAGGAAATATACCATTCCCCTGCCTTTCTAGATATAGTTATCTTTTTAGTTGTAGTATGCGGTAAAGCTTCATGGATTGACACCCAACCAATTGTCGGTAACTTAATTCTAGTTCCACCAATTGGAATCGGTTTACTTCCTGCGTTGATTGAAAAACTATCGTTAAAACTTTTTTTCTTAAATCTGGGATAATCTCCACGTTTGGCGAAAAAGTTTTTGAATGCTTTACCTAAATTATCAAATGCAAATTCTGTAACTTTTTGACATATGCCTTTTTCTTTTATCCAGCTTAAAACTGGTTTTACATTATTGTTAAAAAACTTTTTCAATACTAAATGGTTTGGTTTGAGACCTTCCTTATACAAAGCTTCCCATGTTGCTAGTCCCCAGTTGTATGTAAACCGAGAAATGCCTGCGTGTTTTGACATCAGTATTTTTTGCTCTGATGTCAGTTTTAGCTTTGTTTTAATCGAAGTTAACAACACAATTACTCACGCTTCACCATTCGAAATTAAAAAAGGCTATTAGTAACTAAATCAGCCATTAAAATTATGGCACAATCACATGGATTTTTAAATTATCTTTATGTTAATTTTCTATTCTCGAACTAAAATGACTTTTTAATCGATAGTCATTATTAGCCATCTTCTTCTTGTCGGCTTTTGTAGATAAATGTATATTCTTGTCTATGAAATTCTATACTAGGGCGTAACTCATTGGTTTTCTGTTATCTGGTTATGGGATGTGGGAGCGGCAATTGTTTTTGGTTTACTGTCTGGCTATCTTGCTGGAAAACTTCTTAATTTGGCGCAACGAAAAAAATTAATTGATAGACAGTCATTTTTTGCTTATGTCATAGCTCTTGCTTTTATTGTACTCGGCGGGGTTAAGCTAATTGGCAGCGATGGTATTTTAGCAGTGTTTATGGCCGGAGTTGGTTATGACCTAGTAGTAAACGAAGGCGATCGCATTGACGAAGAAAATGTGACTGAAGCCTTAGATTTAATCATCACTGTTTTTAGTTTTACCTTGTTTGGTTTGGTGATTCCTTGGAGCGAATGGTTGGCTTTGGGATGGAATGGTTTGTTCTTGGTACTTGCGATTTTAGCTTTTCGTCGCCTACCTGCTTTATTGTTATTAAATCGCTTTATACCTCAGACTAATGGCTTAAAAGATGCTTTATTTATGGGCTGGTTTGGTCCTATTGGTGTTGCAGCGATTTACTACGCTAATTTTGCCGTTCATAAAACAGGTATTGATGAAATCTGGTATGTTGTTAGTCTTTGTGTTGCTGGTTCGGTCTTAGTTCATGGTGTTACGGCTGTTCCTTTGAGTCTTTTGTATAGCAAGTTGAGCAAAAACAAACAGCAAAATCAAACTCCGCAGGACAGTCAAGAAGAAGGGCAATAATTAATAGTACGTTATATATTTAATACTTTTAATATGAGTTAAATTACCTAAAAAAATATAGCAGGTGTTGCGAATCGTATTTATTTTATTTATTTATTTATTTATTTATTTATTTTAAAATTTATATAAATAAAAAATCATTAAAAAATCTATCTATAGGTAATTTCAAGATTTTTATTGGTTCTGAATATGTCTAAGGGTATACAAGATAGTTTCTTCCTTTAGGTGAAGTAAAAATCGATTTAAAGTGAATAGTCTTGGAATTAATGCAGTTAATTGCTGATACGCACTTTAAAATCAAAAATCAAGGAGTCAAATTATGAAAACTCGTAACTTTGCTTTAATTATGGGTATCGTTTTTTTAAGTATTGGAATCTTGGGATTTATCCCTTTTTTCGTGACCAAACCTGCAACGATATCGCCAGAGTTAATTATTGATACGGGATACGGCTACCTAATGGGCTTGTTTCCCATCAATATTTTGCATAATATCGTACACCTGGTCTTCGGTGCTTGGGGAGTTGGTATTAATGGCAATTTTGTGTTGTCGCGTCTGTATTCTCGCAGTTTAGCTGTAATTTATGGTGTACTTGCGATTATGGGCTTAATTCCGTTTGCTAATATATTATTCGGCATAATTCCTATTTTCGGAAATGATGTCTGGCTCCATGCGCTGATAGCAGTTGCAGGTGCTTACTTTGGCTTTATTGTTCCCAGCGAGGAAAAAACCGGAGCAGTTCAATAACAGTTAGCTCAGCTAACTTAAAAGCCGATTGTGGGATGAATCGCTGATAAAAGTTTCGCATCCTTAAGACCGAGGTTTACTTCGAGTTGATGAAGTATTGAGGACAGCGAGACTTTATCAATTTCTATAGAGACAATAAATTGAATATAAACGCCTAAATTAGGAGAATTAACCATGAAAGCAGTTGTTTTTCACGGAATTGGAGATATCAGACTCGATGATGTTCCAGAGCCGAAAATACAAGATCCAACGGATGCAATTATCCGTATCACTTCCAGCGCAATTTGCGGTACCGATTTGCATATGATTCGGGGAACGTTCACCGGAATGAAACCCGGAACGATTCTCGGACATGAAGGGATTGGGATTGTGGAAGAGATTGGTGCTAATGTGCGGAATCTCAAAATAGGCGATCGCGTTGTTATTCCTTCTACTATCGCTTGCGGTTCCTGTTCTTACTGTCGTAGCGGCTATCATGCTCAGTGCGATAACGCTAACCCTAATGGAAGCGATGCCGGAACAGCTTTTTTTGGTGGTCCTGAAAGCACGGGTCCGTTTAATGGATTACAAGCGGAATATGCCAGGATTCCTTACGCGAATGTGGGGCTGGTAAAGTTACCGCATGAGGTTACGGACGACCAAGCTATTTTGATTTCTGACATTTTCCCCACTGGCTATTTTGGCGCTGACATTGCCGAAATCCAACCGGGAGATACAGTTGCTGTATTTGGCTGCGGTCCTGTGGGAATGTTTGCGATCGCCAGCGCTCAATTATTCGGTGCGGGGCGTGTAATTGCAGTAGATACAATTCCTTCACGTTTGGAAATGGCTCGCGGATTAGGTGCAGAAGTCATCGATTATAATGCCGAAGATCCGATTGAGATGATTCGCCAACTTACTAGGGGAATTGGTGTAGATAGAGTTATTGATGCTGTTGGTGTTGATGCTAATGCTCCCGATAGCGGACCTGCTGCCAAAAAAGCACAGCAACAGGCGCAACAGTTTCAGCAGCAGTTAAAGCAAATTGCCCCCGAAACTAATCCTCAAGACGGGAATTGGCATCCGGGGAATGCTCCTTCTCAAGCTTTAGAATGGGGAGTTCAAGCATTAGCTAAAGCCGGTACACTCTCAATTATTGGCGTTTATCCACCAAGCCACAAGTTCTTCCCTATCGGCATGGCAATGAATAAAAACTTGACTATCAATATGGGTAACTGCAATCACCGCAAGTATATTCCCACCTTGGTAGATATGGTTCGCAATGGAACCGTAGACCCCGAACAAGTCTTAACTAAAATCGGACCGCTAATGTCTGTAATTGATGCATATAAAGCGTTTGACAAAAGGCAACCGGGCTGGATGAAAGTGGAGCTAGTGCCACAAAGAGCAGCAGTTTAAAACTTAATAAATAGGGATAATAATTCCCTACTTGTTTCCTCTATCTAACCAAATTACTCAGCGAGAAAGCGTTCCGCTCACATTATCAGCCAGTTCGTAGCCTGGAAACCCCCGTGCAAACTTTTCGTTGCTTCCTCTACGTTTAGAGTTTTTCAAATCATGGCTAATATTGGATATCACGTTTCCCACGAACAATTTAAGCCCAGTGAACTACTTGAGTGGGTGCAAATGGCAGAACAAGCTGGTTTTACCCTGGCTTTGTCTTCCGACCATTTCCATCCTTGGAGCGAACAACAAGGACAAAGTGGTTTTGCCTGGTCGTGGTTGGGTGCAGCGATGCAAGCTACTCCAAATCTTTCCTATCGCGTGGTTTGCGCTCCCGGTCAAAGATATCATCCAGCAATTATCGCTCAAGCTGCGGCAACTTTAGCAGAGATGTTTCCCAATCGCTTTTGGTTAACTGTAGGTAGCGGTCAAGCTCTGAACGAAGCGATTACCGGGGAACACTGGCCGTGCAAATCTCAACGTAACGCCCGTCTGAAAGAGTGTGTGGATGTTATCCGCGCTCTGTGGGCGGGAGAAACAGTAACTCATCACGGTTTAGTTTGCGTGGAAGAAGCAAAACTTTATACTCGCCCCCAAACGCTTCCTTTAATTTTTGGAGCCGCTATCACCGCTGAAACTGCAAGATGGCTTGGTAGTTGGGCAGATGGATTGATTACGATTTCTCACCCACTTCCTAAATTAAAAGAAGTAGTTGATGCCTTTCGGAGCGGTGGTGGAGAAGGCAAACCGATGATTTTAAAAGTGCAGCTTTGTTACGATCGCGATCGAGAAAGCGCTTTACAAAAAGCTCATCAGCAATGGCGCAATAATATTTTTCAGAACATTTTAATGTCAGAATTGCGAACTCCTCAGCAGTTTGATGCTGCCGGAGCTTTTGTTCAACCACAGGAATTATACGATTTTGTTCGCATTTCATCAGACACTCAGCAATTTGTCAACTGGCTACAGGAATATATTGATTTGGGGTTTGAGGAAATTATTCTGCATAATGTCAGCCGAGAACAAGAGTTATTTATTGAAGTATTTGGCGAAAAGGTACTACCAGCGCTAGCAAGATGAATTAATAAAATCTCTGCAATTAGGTATAAAAGAAACGTTTAGAAATTAATTAGTATCAACATCAAGTAAGTTTTAAGCGTGAAAAAATAGATGATCTTCGAGTAGAGACTTTTGGAGGAATTATCAACTGGGATTACTTCAGTACAAACAAATAATACCGAGGAAACCATGCGATTACGTGCCATAGTTATTTTAAGCTCTTTGCTGGTGTTTGTTGGCTTTTTAGGTTTTCAATTAGAATTAACCTTGCCAGGAAGACCACCGAATATTAATAATACTTACACACCTTTAACACAATCTCCACCACGTGGAATTGGTGATTACGATCTGTTGGGTTATGCCGTTTCTAAATCAGAAGCGGAAAAACTCTTGCAAACCGAAACCGGACAGTCCAAGCTTTCTCCGGATAATGGAGCGGTTCAAGTTACGGAAGAATTGATTGATTTAGGTCGAGATGCTTTCTATCGAGAAACCTTTGGTAATGAGTACTTATTTACAGATGCGATCGGTATTCTCGATGGTCCAATTAATTTAGGTAGTATTACTAAAGCAGTCTTAGGTTTGAAAGGAAAACCAACTACTAATTTACAAGTCGCAATAGACGAAGATATTACCGTTGGTAAACGTACTTTCAAAGCCGGTACAGTTGTGAATACTGGTTTAGATGTACCTGGTGGTTCTCTATTTCCCTTGGGATTAATGACTCACCTCGATAAAGGTAAAGTTCGGGTGGGAGTTACCTGTGCTTTGTGTCATGCAACAGTGAGTGAAGAAACCGGACGTGTTTTAGAAGGTGCAATTAACACAAACATTAATTTAGGTCCGTTAATTGCAATGGCTAGTAATTCTGCTGCACTCTTTCGTCAGACAGATGTGAATCCAACCGAAATTCCACCTGGCGAGCATACTTTTATTAATAAAAAAGGGGAAATAGCAAAACTTCCCGACCAAAAAATTATGGAAGATGAAGTTGATGCTGCAATTCTTTCATGGCCACCCGGCAACTTTGTTTCTAATGGAGATTTGAAGAATAACTCAGCCCAAATTCCTACTTCTTACACTCATGAAACTTTTCCTTATGCTTGGAGTGGTGTTGCTTCCATCGGTTGGTTCCACGGATTAACTACATTGAATAATGCTGTATTTGGGTTAAATGCAGACCCAACCACCACAGCAGATGCAAGTGAATCGGTCTTAGGAATCGAGAAAGAAGTTTATTTAGGCACAATACTGCAAAATGCATCTAATCGAAAATTTCGACTACCAGAGAATGTAAAGCCGTCAGAATTTTTTGATCGAGTAGATCCCACCCCAGGGGAACCCGGTATAAATAGTGTGATTAAGATGCCAGAATATCCCAAAGGTACACTGTTTATGCAAGACGGGTTAATGGCAAATACTCCAGGTTTACCCGTTGCAGCACAGTTGAATGGAATGTCTGCATTTCAAAACACTTTAGCGCCACCTCCCCATGAAGCTGCCGATATCGATACCTTGAAACGAGGTGCTGCTATTTTCCAAAAGGCTAATTGTGCCCAATGTCATAGCGGGCGTTACTTTACTAACCATGAAGTAATTCCAGTCAAACAAATTGCCACTCAACCGCAACGAGCGCCAGCTTCACGTAAATTTGCCCAGGAGTTTGTACCACCAGATACTTATCCTCCTAATTTACCCGTACCCTTACCTCCTAACCCACCTGTATTATCAGTACCAACTGACATCACCCCACAGGAAGATATTGAGCTTTCCTATGCCCTGAGCGACCCGGATGGCGGTTACAAAGTTCAGAATTTAATCGGACTATATCTAAGCGCTCCTTATCTTCATGATGGTGGTGTCGCTGCGAGTGCTGAGTCTATCAAACAAGATGAAAGCGGACGTTTTACTATTGCTGTAGGGGATGAGTTGGGAATGTCTGGAATGATGCGGGGAATTACACCCAATCCAGAAGCTAGTTTAAGGGTACTACTTGACCGGAATCTGCGGAAAGCTGTAGTTGCAGCAAATCGAGCCAATCCAGATTTGCAACGGTCAAACGTAGACGGTAGCGGACATAAATATTGGGTCGATCAAAAAGCAGGTTACAGCACAAGCGAGCAAACTAACTTGATCAAATTCCTATTGTCAATAGACGATCAACCGGCTGTTTTACCGGAATCAATAGCACACCGGTGACGTACCCACACCCATCTGAGTACAGAGCCGGGTGTAGGCTTCTCAATGACTCGTCTTTGACGACATTAACTGAGCTTGTTTAGACAGGTCGTGCGTCCCACGATTCCTGATATTTATAGCCGCATTTAGATCCCTGCATAAACTGGTATGGCATACCGGACAATTATGCATTCTTTGCGACAACGGCTTTTTGACTTTATGACCACAACTAGAACATTCTTGGCTTGTGCCGTTTGGGTTTATAGCTATTACTCGAAGTCCAGCATTTAAGGCTAACGCCTCGCTCCGCTAACGGCTTTGAATTCGAGGATATTAATAAACTGACTCCAGCCAACATCATGAATCGCAAAAGCTAATCGTGTTCTAGCAAGTCCTTTTACGTTCAACTTCTCAACAACAACTACATCATATTTAGATAATAAGTTCTTTGCTGTTTTGAAGTGGAAGTCTTTACGGGTATCAGCTACTTTTTTATGCCTAATACCTAATTTATTGATTGCCTTTTTACGACGATTAGAACCCTTTTTACGGCGCGATACTTTACGTTGTGCTGACTTTAATTTTCTTTCAGCTTTACGTAAATATTTTGGTGCAGCAATTCGACTATTGTCAGAAGCAACATAAAAATCTATAAGTCCAACATCAATACCGACAATATTGTCAGCATTAAAATCAAGTTTAATAGTTGGAACTTCCTTGTTATCAAGGCTTAAAGTTACATAATAACCGTTCGCTTTTTTTGTAACGGATACAGTTTTTATAACGAAACCGTCAGGTATAGGACGATGAACGATTACCTTTACATCGCCAATCTTCGACAACGTAATTTTATCTCCAACAAGATGATGTTGCTTAAATTGTGGATAAGTGAACGTCCTATACCTTCCCGCACCCTGGAATCTAGGTCTGCCGGATTTTTTGCCATTACTATCACCTTTCAGCCATCTATCAAATGCAATTTCAACCTTTTTAGGTACTTCTTGTAATACTTGACTGTGTATTTCTTTGTACCAAGGGCGATCTCTTTTAAGCTGTTTTAACGAGGCTTGCTGACTAAAACGACTAGGTTTATCGGACAACTCAGGAAGATGACAAACAAGCGGGCATCTATCAATAGAACAACGATTCTGTTCGTACCAATCAAAACGTTGAGCAAGCTGATAGTTATATTGATAGCGCAATTTCTCAAGCGTCCCATCAATAATTTCTCGCTGTTCTTTATTCGGTTTCAATCGGTATTGATAGCTTGTCCGCACTTGGAAGATCACCACCTTGTTTATCAATCAGTGTTACTATTTAAGTATACACTAATATTTATGAATATTCCGGAATTATTATGAAAACTGATTTTGTTTCTAAAGGTCGTTCAGTCAGCGACTTGAAAGTGCATCTAGTATTGGTTACAAAATATAGACGCAAAGCCTTTACGGGGGAGATGTTAGACAGGCTTCACGTTATTATTGAAGAACTATTAGAAAAGTGGGATTGCAAGCTTGTAGACTTCAATGGGGAAGAAGACCATATACATTGCCTTTTTCAATATCATCCCGATGTTGAACTGAGCAAATTAGTCAATAATTTGAAGTCAGTGTCTTCTAGGAAATTGCGTCAAGAGTTCTCAGAATACTTAGCCGAAATTTACTGGAAAGAAGTATTTTGGAGCGGTTCGTACTTCGTTGCCTCGTGCGGCGGTGTGACTGTTTCAACTTTGCGGAAATACATCGAAGGGCAATCTAAACCCGGTTCGTAATTCATCCCGACACCTCCCTGACGGGTAGGTGTGGGACTTCTTACGATTGAAAGTTAAAGCGATTTTCAAAAATAACTAATTAATTGTCCAATGCTCAACATGGAACTTTTCCTGTTGGGTTTTTTGTTGTAAAAGTAGCGGTTGTAACAGAAACTAAATACATCAACACTTTGCCAACAATAGCTTAATCATATCTTAATCATCTAAAGTGCTGCTATATTGATGAACTTAAAAATTAAACATTTGTATATTATTTTTCGCTCAACTTAATAAAGATTTATAATCCCTAACTATAAACAACAATTAACCAGGAGAAAATTATTTAATTAACGGTGAAAGGGTGATGTATTAAATATTTATCTTTAATAAATAAAACTAATGATACCTGTAAGTATTCTTCAAAGTTCGCAATATCACGATTTATTAAGAATGAAAACCGTCTCTGAAGCGATGCAAACTGAGGTAAATTATGTATCCCCTAATGCCGAATTACTCAGTATTGCTCAGATTATGGCTTTGGAGAACATTGCTAGTGTTGTAATTGCACAAAAAGAAGTAGTGGGAACAGGGAAAAAAGTTTTTCCCGTTGGAATAATTGTAAAGCGAGATGTAGAGCTACTTCAAGCCTTGAAACTCGATTTAGCCAATATTCAGGCGAAAACGGTGATGAATAAGGAGTTATTTTCCGTTCGTGCAGCCGACTCGCTTCTTAATGCTTTTGGGGAAATGCAGCGCAGAAATTTACAGCAATTGGTAGTAATTGGGGATGCGGAGGAATTAGTCGGAATTGTAACTCAAACTAGTTGCTTGCAAGCCAGTAGTAATGTAAAAAAAAAAGACATTTACAGTACTGAGGCGGAACAAAAATTAGAAGAAAAAACATCTCGGTTAATCCAGGTAACTCATCAATTAAGAAGTGAAATTAATCAACGTCAACAAAGCCAGCAAGCATACCGTCAAGTTTCGATTGAATTAGAAAAACAAGTTGCACAAGGAACCGCAGAACTTCTTAAAGTCAACCAAGAATTAAGCACAAGTCTTGAAGAACAAAATGTTTTTGAAGAGGAATTGCGTCAGCAAAACGAAGAATTATTTGTTGCTAATGAAAATGCGAAGTTACAGCAACAGCGTTATGAGAATTTATTTGAATTCGCTCCGGATGCATATTTGGTAACTGATGCCAATGGAAAAATTCAAGAAGCAAACCTCAAGGCTAGCAACTTGTTTAGTGTATCCCGAAAATATCTTATAGGTAAACCCATATTTGTTTTTATTGCTAAGCCCGATCGTAAAAGCTTTCGTACTCAAGTGAACTTATTGGAGCGGGTGGAAGATTGGGAATGTTATATAAAACCCAGAAAAGCCACGCCAATAAACGCTACAATTACCATGACCAGCATCCACGATAAGAACGGTAATCTGGTAGGAAAGCGGTTAATGATTCGCGATATTACCGAACGCAAGCAGTCAGAAGAGAAAATTAAACAGCAAGCCGCTTTACTTGATATTACAACAGATGCAATTATGGTTTGTAATTTGGAAAACCAGATATTGTTTTGGAATCAAGGAGCAGAAAGTTTGTATGAATGGCTTGAAAAAGAAGTTATTAACCAGAATTTTCAAGATTTAAATAAAAACGATTCGCCTCAATTGGAATTAGCCTTTGCTAATGTCTTGGATGGTAATTATTGGCAAGGTGAATTGCAGCAAGTCACAAAAAGCGGTAAAGAGATAGTTGTTTTTAGTCGTTGGATTTTGATGCGTGACGAACAAGATAACCCAAAATCAATTTTAATAGTTAATACTGACATTACCGAGAAAAAACTACTTGAAGCACAATATTATCGAGCGCAACGGCTGGAAAGCCTCGGTATCCTAGCCTCCGGTATTGCTCACGATTTGAATAATATCCTAACTCCGATTCTCACAGGCTCTCAACTACTGCCACGCAAACTTCCCCATCTTGATGAAAAAAATCGGCTTATTCTCAAAATGCTTGAAGATAACTCCAAGCGCGGAGCCGAACTTGTGAAGCAAATTACATCTTTTGCCAGGGGAGCAAAAGGCGATCGCATTCCCATACAATTACGACACCTGATAAAGGAAATTCAGCTAATTGTCAAAAGCACATTTCCCAAATTAATTGAATTTAGTACTAATATACCAACGCGACTTTGGACGGTTAAAGCACAACCAACCCAAATACATCAAATATTGATGAATTTATGTATTAACGCTCGCGATGCCATGCCCGAAGGAGGTACTCTAAGTATTACAGCCGAAAATAGAGTCATAGATGAAACCTATAGCAGCATGAATTCCGAGGCAAAAGTAGGTGATTATGTAGCAATAAGGATTACCGATACTGGATGTGGTATGCCGCAAGAAATATTAAACCAAATTTTTGAACCGTTTTTCACCACCAAGGAAGTAGGAAAAGGCACGGGATTGGGACTTTCTACGACAATTGGCATCGTCAAAAGCCACGGTGGTTTTGTCGAGGTTTCTAGTCAAGTAGGTAAAGGTAGTCAGTTTGAAGTATATTTACCTGCCAGCCCCAACCAAGAAGTAAAACAAACTTCTGACTCTGGGATGAGTGAAGGTAAGGGGGAATTAATTCTGGTTGTAGATGACGAAAAATATATTCGAGAAATGACCGAAAATTCTCTGCTTACACATAATTACAGAATACTTACTGCTAATGATGGTTATGAGGCTTTTTCACTTTACGTTAAATACAAAGATGAAATTAATTTAGTATTAATAGATATACATATGCCGTCTATAAATGGTTTGGAAGTTATTAAAGTGCTGCAAAGAATGAATCCTGATGTCAAAATTATTGCGATGAGCGGTATTGAATCCAATCGTCAGCTTTTAGCAGCAAATGATATTAACGTAGAAGCATTTTTATCCAAGCCTTATACTCTTGGGAAATTATTAGAAGAGATAAAAGTTGTTTTAAAAAAGGTCAAAGGTTAAAGGTTAAAAATTAAAAATTATTAACTTCTAACAACTGCTAACTTAATATCTGAAATATTTCACATCTTACACCATTTTCAATACCACCTTGGAATAAAATTCCAAGGCTCACAAACGAAGTCGTTTAAAGACGACTGACAAAGCTTTTAGTGTGTTTTAACCTACGCCGGTATATCAGCCTTAAAATTGATTTTAAGGTGGGAATTTGGGCTAAATGAGAATGGTGCAAGATATCAGAAATATAGAACTTCCGTTTGGTTATTGAAAAAATTCCTGTTTTGAATAAAAAAGTAGTAACTTTAAAAAAGCGAAAAATATCAAAAATGATTTAGAAAATCTTAAAATGAATGTCTTAGTATTTAATGCGGGTAGCGCTTCTCTCAAATTTGAATTAATCCGGGCTGATTCTGAAAAGCCTGACTTGCAACAGTTACACCAAGTAATCAGCTGTTCAATCGAACATATCGGAGGGGATGCCGTTTTATCACAGTTGCAAGACAAAAAAGTAATTCATAAGCAGCAAATAACCGCCAATGATTATAGTACGGCAACCCAACAAGCATTAAAATGGCTTAACAAACAAGAAATAAGTAATAAATTTAATAAATTTGATGTAGTCGGACATCGAATAGTGCATGGAGCCAACCGCTTCACTGCTCCGATATTAATCAATGATGAAGTAATTGCAGAGATCGAAGCCCTTGAAGAACTTGCACCGCTACATAATGCAAACGCCGTAGATGTAATTCGAGCCACCCATAAACTACTTGGTAACAAAGTACCGATGGTGGCCGTGTTTGATACCGTATTTCACCGGGATATTCCGGACTTTGCCCATCTTTACGGAATTCCGTTTGAACTGTCCGAACGCTATCAAATACGGCGCTACGGCTTTCATGGCATCTCACATCAATACATGGCAACCAGATACGCGCAGATAACTAATACTCCCAAAGAAAAAGTTGATATTATTACCCTACATTTAGAAAGTGGATGTTCGGCAACAGCAATTAAAGCCGGAAAATCAATCGACACATCAATGGGTTTTACACCGTTGGAAGGGTTGATGATGGGGAAACGTTCTGGCGATATCGATCCCGCACTGATCAATTATCTTGCCACAAAAGAAGGTGTTGAAGTAGGTGAAATAGAAGAATTACTTAACAATAAATCGGGGCTTTTAGGTGTTTCTGGAATCTCTCACGATACGCGGGTGTTGATGAAGCATTTCGACACCGATAAGCGAGTACGTCTGGCAATGGAGGTTTTTTGTTACCGCATTCTTAAATATATTGGAGCTTATTTAGCCGTATTGGGTGGAGCTAAAGCAATTGTATTTGGTGGTGGAATTGGGGAAAACACACTTTTCGTGCGCGATCGCATTTGTTCTCAGCTTAAGTGGTGTGGATTGATGCTTGATTCGGAACGAAATCAACAAACCATCGATTGTGAAGGAAAAATTACTAGTGATGATTCTGGGTTGCACGCTTATGTAATACCAGTTCAAGAAGGTTTGCAGATTGCACAACAAGCAGTTTTAACCATTTTTTGACGGGTTCGTAGTAGCGCTTCAGCGCCTCCGAATTCCGGATTATGAGGCGCTGAAGCGCTACTACCAACCTAGCAAAATTAATGTTGGAATACTATGCTCCGACTACTACACCACCATTGGGATGTAATACCTGTCCGGCAAAGTAAGAGGAGTCATCTGATGCTAGGAAAACAAAACTGGTAGCAACTTCAACTGGTTGCCCTGGGCGCTGCATCGGAACTTGTTTGCCAAAGCCTTCGACTTGTTCGGCGGGGAAAGCATCGGGGATAAAAGGAGTCCAAATCGGGCCGGGAGCTACTCCATTAACGCGGATGCCTTTTTTCAATAACGATTGAGACAAGGAACGAGTAAAGGCAAGTATTGCACCCTTAGTTGTAGAGTAACTGAGTAAAGGAGCATTACCTTTGTAAGCATTTATCGAAGTAGTATTAATAATCGAGCTACCTTCTTTGAGGTGGGGAATTGCAGCTTTGCACAAATAAAACATCGAGAAGATGTTGGTACTAAAAATACTGCCCAAACGTGCCGAATCGATATCTTCTAAAGTTTCGGGGTTTTCCATGTACTGCTCAGCAGCGTTATTAACCAGAATATCCAGTTTGCCCAACTGTTCTACTGTTTTTTGTACTACCTCAGAGCAAAACTTTTCGTTGCTAATATCTCCGGGCAATAACAAACACTTTCGTCCTTCTGCTTCCACTAACTCTTTAGTTTTTTGGGCATCTTGGTCTTCGTTAAGATAAACAATCGCCACATCTGCACCTTCTTTAGCGTATAGCACCGCTACAGAACGACCGATACCGCTGTCACCACCAGTAATTAAAGCGACTTTACCCTTTAATTTATCGCTACCTCTATAGCTTTCGCGATCGTACTGCGGTTTGGGGTTCATTTCAGATTCTAATGCAGGCTGCCTATCTTGAGACTGAGCAGGAATTTTATCTGGGGTAATAGTCATGTTAGTTCTCCTTATTTATTACGTACAATTAATCTAAGCTGAATTTAATCTCCCAACCTTTCTCTTACCGATGTTATGTGATGCTGTCTTAATAAAACCTTTATCGCTAGGTAGATTATGAAATTATATTTGTCTATAGAAAGAAGTAAAAATAATTTAGAGATGAGCTAGGAAAAGAAATCTTCAAGAGAAAAAACTATTATTTTATATTTTAAAGATGCAGTATCATCATCCAGCTTTTAGCTTTTGCTACGAGCGGGTTAAATACCCCACGCAATTGGCGTGTAAGCCGTCTTGTTGGAGTTTAAATCCCCATCCAATTGCCAACAGAAAAGCTCAGAGCGGTGGAGTTTTTAATAATTGGACAAAAAGACTTGTGTATTTGATTTAATTTTTTATCTCACATAAAACTATAGCAACTCCGCGAGTTGCTTCAAATTCCTGGCAAAATAAGATAATTGATATTGTCATCGGGACACCTAATATCGCACCAGGAATTCCCCAAACCCATCCCCAAAATACGATAGAAACTAAAGCAATAAAAGGCGATAATTGCAAACTTTTTCCTTGTACCCGTGGATCTACGAAGTTGCCCATAATAGTTTGGATAACAGCCAACCCGATTAAAGTGGCAATACCTTAAACTTAAACGTGAAAATTTATTTATTCATCCGTCAGTTAGAGAACACGAAAATATTAACCTATATTAAAGGTCTAACTACAGCACGTTGTAAGAATGCAAGTTTAAGCATACAACCTTGAAAGCTAAGTTATAGCAGCCCCGCAGCGAACATCTAACCTAAGACATAGCTGCTTCAATAGTTTTTCTCTACAAAGAATCTATTCATCGATAGATGTAACTGTTTTTCAAAATAGATAGGTTATGAGTGATTAGTAGTTTGGTAATTGCAATTGAGAGCTTGATTAGTTATTAAAGTTGAAAGTTGCCGAACAACCACGGTTGTATTCAGATTAAATGTGATTAGATTGAAACTGCCCTAGCTTATTCAGATAAATTAGGCAATTTCGCTAAGAATACTAATTAATTTGATGAAGAGTTAGATAAATTAGATAGAAAGGAGAATCAATGAATATTTTTCAACAACTACAACAAAGATTTCAACGATTCTAGGAAGGAATAGTCAGAAATTTTAGTCCCAGTGATGATGATTATCCTCAATCAGGGACTCAAGCTTATGAAGGAGAACCTTCTGAAGAACGATAGTAAATCAATTAAAAGAAGTTACTTAACTTAAGAACGAAAATTACAAAAGGTCTAAATTTTATGCAAGGTTTTCGATTAGGTTCCCTTTTTGGGTTCGAGATTCGCGTTGATTTATCTTGGCTGTTAATCTTCTTTTTAATTCTATGGACGTTGACAGTAAATCTATTTCCGCTTAATTATCCCGGTCTTTCTGGAAGTACCTATCTGGTCATGGGTATAACTGGAACTATACTATTCTTCGTTTCATTAGTATTACATGAGTTGTCTCACTCATTAGTTGCAAAGACAAAGGGAATTCCGGTTGAAGGGATTACGCTGTTTGCCTTTGGGGGTGTATCGCGGACTCGAATGGATGCTGAAACCCCTGGCGATGAGTTTCAAATTGCAGGTGTCGGACCGTTAACAAGTCTGGGACTTGCTGGTTTGTTTGGGTTGATTTCGTATGTTGGTCAAGGTGCGGGCTGGAGCGTTGTGGTGACTGGCATTGCGGCTTATTTGGCTTGGATTAATATTGTCTTAGCCGTTTTTAATCTGCTCCCTGGGTTCCCCCTTGATGGAGGGCGCTTATTTCGCGCCACGCTTTGGAAATTTACCAATAATATCAAAAAAGCCACTCGCATAGCCTCTATTGGTGGTCGTTTATTAGGATTTGGACTAATTACTTGGGGATTCTTACAATTGTTTAGCCCCGTTCCTGATTTTATCGGTGGACTTTGGTTAATTGTAATTGGATGGTTTTTAAACAATGCCGCAGAATCCAGCTATCAAGATTTAGTCGTTCGCTCAATGTTAGAAGGATTGCGGGTACGCGAGGTAGCAACACTCAATCCAGAAACAGTACCCGCGAGTTTGACTCTGCAAGAACTGATGGATGGATACTTTTTCAACCGCAGCTATCAGTCATTTCCAGTTATGGAAAACGACCGCCCTATCGGCTTGGTGACTCTAAATCAGGTGAAGCAGATTCCGCGAGACGAATGGAATCGACGCACCGTTAAAAACATTATGCTTCCTGTCGGAATGGGAATTACCGTCGAGCTTGGTGACAAAATGACACAAGTAGTAGAAAAAATGAGGAATGCGCGATCGCAACGCTTGCTCGTCACTAACAATGGCAACTTACAAGGCATTATCTCAGCTACCGACCTTGCTAACACATTGCAACGACAGCGCGAGTTTGGAGAAGACATTCCTCAACCAACAGATTTTACCGAACAGCTAAGCAATAATTTTCGCCAAGAAACCAAAGTTTGATTTAGATATAAATCTTGTAGAGACGTTGCATTACAACGTCTCTTATCTGTATGATTTGTATTGCCTATTTGATGAAATAAGTAGGTCAGCGTTGAAAATTGTAATTATGGTAAGGGAGTAGGGAGTAGGCAGTAGGGGTAAGGCTTTAAAGCCAATTTACCCAACTGTTACATAGTTAGATTTATTGTTGCCGACTTACTTAGTATAAATAAAAGCAATACTCGCACTCTCAGATAAGAAAATCCCCAAAAACTTCTCTTAATTTGTATTCCGATTCAACAGCTTCCACTAAAGTAGAATAACCAAAGTAAGCTTCATGAAATTACTTTCGATATTGGTTTAGAAAATCAAGCTTTGTAATCATTAAAACCTAAGCTTTAATAAGGGATTCTGCGCCATCAATCCAAATTTCAGTACCACTAATAAAGCGAGACGCATCAGATGCTAAGAACAGGACTAACTGTGCAACCTCTTCTGGTGTTCCTGCTTTACCATCAGTGAGAGGAATCTTCCCTTCGGGAAACTCCACCTGCTTACCTAAGTTTTCTATGTCGCGAGCTTCGGTAGTTTGATTGATATCGGTAGAGACTTTCCCTGGGCAAATAGCATTGACTCTAATTCCACAAGGACCGAGTTCTAGGGCAATTGCTTTCATAAAAGCAATCTGCGCTGCTTTGGAACACATATAAGCTGTTGCCCCAGTATTGCTAAACATACGAGTCCCATTTACGGATGAGGTAATGATAATCGACCCGCCTTGCTTCTTTAAATAGGGGATGGCGTATTTAACTGTTAAAAATGTTCCAGTCAGATTGATATCTATTGTTTTTTGCCAATCCTCTGGCTCTAGCTCCTCTAGGGGTGCCCAGACTCCATTAATTCCAGCATGGGCAAACACAACGTCAAGCCTACCCCACTGGTCAATAATCTTCTGCATCACCTGCTGCATCTCTTCGGGTTGTGAAATATCAGCACTTATGGACAATCCTTCGTCTCCTTGTTGACAGATATCAGCAACCGTGTTATCAAGCTTTTCTTTGGTTCGCCCTATTACTGCAACTTTTGCACCCTCATGTGCCATTAACTTGGCAGAGGCTTCGCCGATTCCTGAACCTCCACCTGTAATTAATGCTACTTTTCCTTGCAGTTTCATATTTGTTTTCCTATCTCTTCAATAAAGGTAAATTGGTCAATCTTTTGGATAAATATTCGAGCAAACTCGAACTCAAAACTGGGTTTGTGTTTCAGGAGCAATTTCTACTCCTTGCTCCTTTTCGCTGTTTGGTTCATCTTCCCTTAGATCTTCAAAACTATTTATTTCCACTCTCAAATTTCGCTAGGTACGTAAAGATAGTATCTAATATCTGAGGTACAGTCTTCAATGATTAAGCTTGAGCAGGTAAAGATTCAGGTTTAACCTTTACTTCCATAGCGGCATTCTGACGTTCTACTTCTAATTTCAATTGATGATTGATTCCATTCTCATCAAGTAATTTTTGCAGCGTCTCAGATCGGCTAACAGACTGACCGTTAACGGCTTTGATGACATCACCCACCTGTAGTCTAGCAGCGAGTGCGGGAGAATTACGGGCAATACTCGTAATTAGAATACCGCTATTGCTGTTAATGTTTAACTTGCGATTGGAGATTTGGTTGAACCTTTGTTTGATTTGTGGAGTTAAGGAAACCATCTCGATACCGATATAGGGATGTTCTACTTTTCCGTTGGCTATTAACTGCTGGGCTATTTTTTGTGCGGTATTGATGGGAATTGCAAAACCCAGTCCTTGAGTCCCACCGATAATTGCACTATTAACGGCGATAACTTCTCCCAAGGCATTTAGTAAAGGACCGCCAGAGTTACCTGGATTAATTGCCGTATCGGTTTGTAAAAAGCCTATTCTTTTATCAGGAATACCGATATCGCCACTGAAACGATGTGTAGCACTGATGACACCAACGGTAACAGTTTCTTGTAAGCCAAGAGGATTACCAATCGCAATTGCCCATTGTCCTTGTTCGACTAAATCTGAATCGCCAACAGTTACAGCAGGCAAATTTTCTTCTGATTGCACTTTGATTACAGCAATGTCGGTAACGGGATCTTTACCCAATACCTCGCCATCGAGGAGGCGACCATCTTGAAAAGTAACAGTTACTTTATCAGCTAAATTAACTACATGAGCATTAGTTAAAATCAAACCCTTACTATTAATGACAAAGCCAGAACCAACACCGCGCAACATCGGTACCTGGGAATTTATTGGCGCTCTTCTAAACAAAGAAGGCAAAAATACACCATCCAAATCACGAGAAACATTTATTTGCACAACAGCAGGTTCGACTTTTTTTACTACTGAAGTTACGAAATTATTCAGTTCTAATCGAGATGGAATCGAATTCTTGTCTTCTATTATTTCTGGAGTTACTTCTTTAATAGATTCGAGTTGCTCTGACTGAAGTTGCTCAGCTGTAGCAGTTTGCGAACTAAAAGCAAATAAGACAGTAATCATACTTAGTATTAATAAAGCAGATACCAGCTTATTAATTATGTTTTTTATGTTTTTTAGAAGTAGGTTTATCTTGTTATAACTCATACTTGTGAATTTTATGATTCATTCAGTAAACAATTATGACATTTTTATGTTTATTTTCATCTAACTAAAGTAGTAAATCATTTTTCTATAGCTCAAATAATAGCAATATTTTTATTTATTTTTAAATAAAATGCAATTGTGCAAGCATAATTTAATAACTAATTCGATTATTAAAATATTGCTGATTTTTTGATAAATTTGATAAATATTTATTTTTAGAGAAAAAATCAAAATAAATAACTCAACTATTTGAAAAAATATAAATTTATCAATAGTTAAAATACAACTTAGGGTAGAAACAATAAAAATCATGACTGAATAATATAATCATAGGCAATTGAAATTAGAAGAGAAAAAAAAGTGGACAAATGTGTTGGCTGTTTCGCGGAAAAACACAAATAATTCTTTACCTTATACCAATTCTGTATGAGGCTGCGCTTAATCGCCCTCACTCTGGAAGAGTGGGGCTACCCAAACAAAGCCCACCTGCGTGGGCTGAATTCGGCGCATCTTTATAAAGAAATGGTATTAGAAAATATACATTTACTTTATTAGTTTATTAGCTGGTTGTTTTTGAACCCAAAGCCAAAACAGTATTAATTATTAACAAGGATTTTTATGAGTATTAATTGTCTTGAGAAACCCAAATTTTATCTGCAAGAAAAAGTTAGCTTTCTTGGTGGTACGGGGAAAATAAAAAATCTGCAAAGAGAAGCTGGTAGCTGGATTTATACTGTGGAAATGAGCATGGGTTTGGAACCAGATTTTGGGAGAATAGGTGCAGAGACGACTATTCTTTTAGAAGAACAAGATATTCACAATGGAAAAATAGATGTCAATTAAAATCGTCCCTATTTTTAGTTAAAGTTAGCCAGCAGTTTGCATTGATTGCTTCCACAATGGAAGTTGTTGCACTACTTCTCTAATCATCTGATTTGCATAACCCCACTCGTTGTCATACCAACTCATCACCTTAATCAAATCTCCATCAACTACTTGAGTCATAGTTAAATCGACCAAAGATGCATGAGAATCACCGATAATATCTGAGGAGACAATTTGGTCTTCAGAACATCCCAATATTTCTCGATATCGTTCAGTATTAGCTTCTTCACGAAATATTTGGTTAATTTCTTCGACATTAGTTTCTTTATTAACCACTAAGACAATATCACTAATCGAACCAATGGGAACTGGTGTTCTCACAGCTACCCCATCAAACTTGTTTGCTAATTGGGGTAATACTTTAGTAGTTGCGATCGCTGCTCCAGTACTAGTAGGAACTAAGTTAACAGCAGCAGATCGCCCTCTTCTAAATTTTTTGCTGGGTTTGTCAATTAATCCTTGAGTGGCGGTATAAGCATGAATGGTGGTCATAATTGCTTTTTTCACGCCAATTCTACGATTAATAATTTCTACAACTGGAGCAATACAGTTAGTGGTGCAACTGGCGCAGGAAATAAGAGGATTATTTTGATGATTTGACTTATCGCTTACACCAGGGACAACAAATTCGATTCCTTCGCTTTTTGCTGGTGCAGAGAGAATGACTTTTTTCGCACCAGCTTTGAGATGTGTTTCTAAATTAACTGCAACTAATTCCAATTCAGGAGTATCGAGAATAGTTTTTAACACGGCTCTGCCAATTCTACCTAAGCCGTTAATTGCTACTTTAGTCATCACATAATCTCCATTAAATTTGTTGTGTGGGGGGGCATAAATTATTCGTTTTTGCTGAATTTTGATTTAAATGGCTATACTTACACACTAACTGGCTCTTTATAGCTTTGAATATTCTCTGGCTCAAATTGACGTAACACTCGTGTAGCTTCTCTTATCTGAGCATCATTTCCCTTAAACGCAATCAAATACTTACCAGCATTCAGACGGTTGCGGTAAGGCAGCGCATCACCGCTATCTACAGTCCAACCGACAGCACCTCCAAGTAAGATTGCGCCCAAGGCTCCAGAAACGGCTCCTAAAATACCTCCAATGATGTGATTGCCGATACTACCAGCCCAACTAAAGATTTCAATTCCCGTAAGTAAATTAAAGGCGTAGCCAGCTACAAAACCAAAGGCAATAACCCAATAAAAAAATCGTTTTGATTGCTTAGCAGCTTGTTTATTTGGTTGAATCAATCCAAAGTCATCTGCGCTTTGATAACCTTGTCCAAGAATACTTATTTGTTCTTTTGGTAAGTTTTCTTTTTCAAGAGCAGTATAGGCAGCTTCTACTTGAAAACGATTGGATAATACTGCAACTAAATAATTCATAATTCAAATTTACACTAAATAAATTACAACATTTCGTCAATAAATTTCAAATTAATGAAAGTCAATATAAGGTTGGATAAACAGTACTGCTGCTCCTACAATTACAAACGATAAAGTTACCCAAAAAAGAAAACTAAGTTTCATGATGTTTTTTCTCTTTATTTGTTTGACAAGAATAGTTAATGCACGGATTATATCGAATAGCCTCTATAAAACTAATTTAAAAGTGGATTAATTACAGCTTGCCAATCTTCCATAATTGATTTAGAAGACAATTCTTCAGTAGGAAAACCATTGATAAAAAATGTAGGAGTTGACCACACACCGCGCATGATTGCTAGACGTGCTGGTATTCGGGCTTTCTCATATATTTCTTCGCTTTCCAACCTTTGTAAAAAATCTGCTTTATCCTGCCAGTTAGCACAATCAGCAGCATATTCAGCTAAAAGATTATGCAAATCAGAAAGAGTTTTATCTTTAAAAGTGCCATTACTATATTCGTGTTGATGGTTAAATAAGTAACTGGCAAAATTTATAAATTGATTGGTGTCCTCTCCTGCTACTACTAATGCTGCTTTTGTTACATCCCAACTTTGACGGTGATTGCTTAAACTCATTGGCTCAATAGTCAGTCTGAACTGCTCTTTGCCATAAGTATTTGCTACTTTCAGTACCTTTAACCACGCATCTTTAGAAAAAGGACATTCTAAATCCATAAACATTTCTACTTGAATTGGAGCATCAGCATTACCCCAGCTGTAGCCAGCAGGAGTTTTTGGAATGGGAATTGACATTTTTTATCTCTCCTATCTTCGATTTTTGATTTAAAGCTAATACTTAATCAGAAGAACACTATCCATTTTTATAAAAGCAGTTGTTAACTGCTTGTTTAAAGTTAAACTTTAAAATTTATTTATTTATCCCTCAATTGAGAGAGTATGAAAATATTAACCGATGTTAAAGGTCTATCTATAGCACGTTGCAATACTATAAAAGTAAAGTACAATTATCATCTTGCAGAGCGTGTCAGAAACCTGATTTCTTAGGCATAAAGGACTGTAAGTGCGCGAGGTCGCAACACTAAATTCAGAAAATGTACCAACGAGCTTGATGTATTTCTCTTCCAGACTGGTTCCTAGCCTTCTTGCTCAGTATAGCCGCAGATTTAGGAGATGCAGAACTCTCATCTCGACTAGTAGGTGTTCCAACATATTAAACTTGTAGGCGATCGCGATATTTTACTCCTACCTGAGTTTTACCATCTGGGGCGAGATAGGGTAATATTTCTTGCTGTCTCACTTTATCTAAGTTTAAAAAATAATAAAATAAGAATAGATTAACTGTCTGCAACTTCCTTAAGACAGAAATTCATTTAAAATACTTTCAACAGCAGCTTTTTTATGAGCAGGAATAGGAAAACTTTGATGATTAGGAAATCCCAGAAATTGCTTTTTATGCCAAGTTGTGAGAATATTCCCTTGTTTACCTTCCCATTTATAAGATTTAATCTCATCCCATTTTATAATTGCGCTCATAAAACAAATAGCTTTTTCTCGTAACTCTAACTTAGAGAGTCCGTTTACTATAAAAAAGATAGCTAAAGCCCAATTAAAAACTATCTGAGATAACAATAAATTATTGTCTTCAGCAAAAGTCTCAGTTGTCCGAGTAATTAATATGTAGGTTTGTCCCATTGCTAACGAAGTAAAAATTACCCCAGCCCCCAATGTTAACCAGTGACTACGAGTTTGTCCGACATTTAACAATAGCAAACCTGTCTGACGTTTGCGCCAAAACCAGTTAACAATGCTACCTAGCACGAAGATAAGTGCTAGAACTGCTAACGTAAACCATAAATATTCTATATTTGACAAAAAATAAAACAGAAACGGTATTGATACCCCCGCGAGAATGCCAATAGGAAAAATACCTTGCAAGTTTCTTTGAGCAACTTCTTGCCCTACGACGAAACTAGCAATTAAGTAAGCTAAACCTAGAGCAATAATAGCTCCTACTAAAACACCTACAAAAATCGACCAATTCATATACTTTCTCCCACTTGCGCTTGCAAATTTTATAACCCTAAGAAAAAAGGGTGCTATGGATAAATTCTTAAATTATATTTAAAACTAGAGGAGCTAGAATCAAAACAAATGTGCATTTGAAAAAGCAAAATCTAATACTTCATCAAGAAAATAAAGCCTGGATAATTTTCTTTCTACTATTCTCTATTCCCGAACCCCACCTGACAATATTGGGTTGGTCGAGTACTAATTTAAACACAAATTTTCACCACTTGCATCCTTGAAGCAATTACCGTTTTTATTCAAAATTGCAACTCGATCAATCGTAGGAAATTGTTTCAAAGTTTTATTTATAGCAGTTTCTATCCGAGCATCATCTCCAACTCCTGCGGTGGGAACATCGCGACAAAATTTTAATAGCGCAACTCCTCTATTAATCGTAATTCGGAAATCTTGTCCGCAGGTTGATTCGCCGGTTAAATCAATTACGTCAATTAAACCTTTTTGCTGTTCGCGCTTTGTTGGACCTGCGATAAGTTGGTTGAGAGCAAAGCGTGCAACTCCTAAATTATCGGTTGTTCTGGTGACTGGTTGTACCGCTGTAAAATCATCATTACTTTCGGGAGTGACGGGAAAGAAAACTTTAATTTGATATTGTTTATCTGGATTTGGATTTGGCTCTGGATTAGCAGCATTTTGTTGTTGCTGGCAAACAATTTGATTAGCGTCATAATAGGAATATGGTCCTGTTTGTGTAGGACTTGTTTCCACTACTTTCTCCGGTTCTAAAAAGCGAATCCTGGTTAATTGATTGCAATTTACTTGAGCAGTTGAGATGCTAGTGCTAGGGTTTAATCCAGTGACAATTTTATAGTTATAAGTATTAGTATCTGTCCGTTGAATACTTTGTAAATCTACATATTTAGGTAAACCGTTGAAGGGAGACTCACCAAACTCAACATAGCGACCATTTTTAACTCGCTCATAGCCACGAAACGAGTTAGAAATTTCTGCCACAATCGCATCAAATTCGGGTTGCAGTGATTTATTATAGTCTATGTTCAAGCTCAATATTCTATTATTTTTAAACATGACTTTGTTATAAAAAACTTGATTATTTTCGTAGCCAGAAACTACAAAAAAATCATCTTCTAACGTTTTGTAGGTAACTTCCTTATTTGGCTGGTTTAACTGCTGACGATAAAGATTTTTGAGATTTTCATCTTGGACATTGTAACGACCAAAAACTTTCATCACAATGTTTTGAACTGGAGAAACAAAGGTGCGTCCGTCATTATTTTGCGGTGCATCTTGTTTGTTTAAAAGTCCGTCAGGGTAAAGTATTGAAAAATTAAAGCGATCGTTGTAATATCTTTCGTAATTAGCATTTACTGGTTTGGGAATTTCAACCGCTTGTGCAACTTTAGTAGTTACTGGTATTGGTGACGCTTTGACTTGAGCAGAAGTATAGTTAGAAATACCAGCAGCGACTAAAAATAAGCTGCTAAAAATAGAAAATTTATTCATTGTTCTGTTTTAAATGGTAATAACGACAAAAACTTTATATATTAACTGTTGAAATACATCTATAATTCTCGCTATCATGTTCGTTCATAGCCGCAAAAAGAGCGAGAAATTTTTTCTACAATCGAATCCAATTCAGGTTTAAGTGATTTATCGTAACGAAGAATTAGAGTTAAAATTCTATTATTGACAAGTAAAACTTTCTTGTAATAAAACAGGTTAGTGAATTTATTAGAGTAAGAAACTACAAAATAATCGTTTCCCAACCGTTTGTAGACGAAATCTCTGTTAGGTTGGTTTGACTCCCGACGATAAAGTTTTTTAATAACTCTCTTATCAGAATAAAGGAAATTGAAAGTATTGTAACGACCAAAAACTTTCATGACGATGCTACTATTATCAGATATAAACGTGCGACCGTCATTATTTGCAGGCGCACCTTGTTTATCTAGAAATTCCGCAGGATAAAGTACTGAAAATTTGAAGCGGTCGTTGTAATATTTATTGTAATTAACATTTTATGGTTTGGGGATTTCAACCGTTTGTGTAACTTGACTAGCTAATGGTGTTATTGATTCATTCGGTGTGAATGGATATATAATTTCTTTGCCAGAAGTACAACTAGAAATACTAATAGCCCCTAAAGGTAAAATGTAAAAAGCAAGTTTTAATTTATCAAAATTAATCAAAAACACTTTATTCAACTATCTTAAATCATTTGTAGCAAGGACTTGAATCCTTACTACAAACCAAACTATTGCTAATTAATTAATGGGTCTGGGTTTACAGACCTACTAACCACGACACTCCAGGTTCTAGGTCCAACAATTCCATCTACTTTTAAATCTTGGCTTGCTTGAAGTCTTCTTACGGCTTGTTCTGTAGCTTTACCATAGTATCCTGTTACCGGACCATCATAATAATCCCCGGTTGTTAATTGAGCTTGTAAGTCAATTACATCCTGACCGCGATCGCCACGTTCTAATACACCCGGATAAACTCTAACGTTATTATCTTCTTGCAATTCACTAATAGTGCTAGGTCCGGCAATTCCGTCTACTTTCAGGTTTTGTGCAGATTGAAATCTTCTCACTGCTCGTTCGGTTAAACTCCCGTAATATCCAGTCACCGGACCGTTGTAGTAACTTTGATTAGCTAACCTGTTTTGTATTCGTCTTACCGCAGCTCCAGAACTTCCTCTGTCAATTGCTTGTGCAACACCACTAAAGCCGAGAATACCTATAAATAATCCAACTCCTAGCAATCGCAATAAACCTGAACCGGGGAAACTTTTGTGATTGCTTTGTTGCAGTTGGGAATCAACGTTTTTTGAATTGTAAATTAAGTTTTGAGTTTTATTGTGTAGTTGAATTGTCATATTCTTTACTCCTTTCTTTCAAACTCTTTTGCTAATTGAAAGCAATTGTTTTATCTCTGTTGATAGACAAATGGGCATTACTCTTTCTCATTAAAAGCATTTCTGTAAAAAATGTAATGTAATCTAATGTAAAGTAATCTAAATTACTGCCCAATTGTGCTAATTATTATTGTAGTTTTGATAAATTGAATGCTACATCCTTCAGTTGAGAGATTAGGACAAATTTGTTATCTGTCAATAGTTAGATTTATATAATTTAATTTCTTTATTTTTTAATAACTAACAATAAATTATTCTTTTTTCGGCAATTTTGACACTTATAGCTAATTTATGCCTTTAGTTATACAAAAAACTAGCGCCTTTATATCCATCGAACGAAGAATTAGCTATGTTTTATTTTTATATTTGAGTTGTCTAAAGACTTCAACCCTATAAGCCATTAAGTATTAAAGGCTAATCAGAATTGAAGCAATATTGAGGATATTCATCTGTGAGTTTATTAAATTTATTAACTATATTATTTCTGACGGTCACAATTGTAGTTAGTTTCAGCTTACTTCAGCGCAAGTATTCATTCGCGTCAACTATAGCACTCTTAAGTATTGTAATATTTACTTATTCATTTAATAATCTACCGGCATTGGCAACACCCAACCTAGCAGCTTTAGGAGCTAGAGATAGCGCTATCCACGAACCACAGCAATCGATGGAAGAAGACCTAAAGTTAACACCAGGAGGCGGTCATTATAGCGGCATTGAGTATAGTGATAGTGCAAGAAATGCTGAGAATCAACCTCCTGTAAGCGATGAAACTATCTTAGAAAGCATCGAACCTTATACCAATGACAACCTTATTGTCAGCGTTACCAATGGTGCAGTTAAGCTTTCAGGAAGAGTTGAAAATAAAGAAGTCGCTCGTCATGTTGTAGAAGAAATTAAAGAAATTCCAGGCGTTCATGAAATTACTTTCGATATCGGATTAGAAAATAAAGCTTTATAATTATTCGAGTCAAAGCTTATACAATTACAATTACAATTACAATACAGGTTTTCTTCAGTTCTGTTATCTGGAGAAAACTTTGCTTTTTGAATACAACAATCAAATTTTTTACTCATGGCATATCGACTTAAGAACAAAGAATCAATCGGTGCAGAAATCAAACGAATTGCTTGGGAACAAACTGATAAAGCAATCGAACAGTTAACCGAAGAAATTAAAAGCGATAACAATGATTCACCACCGACTGAGGCGGATATAAACGAACGCACTGAAACCATTCACGATGTACGCAAACGAATCAAAAAAATACGGGCAGTTGTAAGATTAGTTAGAGATGAACTAGGAAAAAAAGTCTATAAACGAGAAAACGAATGCTTTCGAGATGCCGGACGTGGTTTGTCTGAAGTGCGAGATGCTCAAGTATTATTGGAAACTTTTAATCAATTAGAAAAACATTTTGCAGATTTTATTAAGCCAGAAGGATTCGTTGATTTAAAACAGATTTTGGTAGAGCATCATCAAAGCACTTGTAAACGAGTTTTAGAGGCAGAGAATACAGCTTTAGAAGTGCTTGCGGATATAAAAAATGCTCAAGAGCGAATTCCTAATTGGTCGCTTGAATCAAGCAATGGTGAATCAGTATTAAATAATGGTTTGCAGCGAGTTTATCAACGCGGTTATCAAGCTTGTCAAAGTATATTAGAAGAAGATCAACCCACAGTAGAACAACTCCATGATTGGCGCAAACGGGTTAAATATCTTTGGTATCACCTGCGAATTTTACGTCCGGTTTGGTCGGATTTAATTAAAGAATGGGCTAGCCAAACTCATAAATTAGCTGAATATTTGGGAGATGACCACGATTTAGCCGTGCTGCATCAGTTTGTTAATAATCAGCAAGAAATGTTGAAAAACAAAGCAGAATTAGAAGTGATTAATTCATTGATAAATCGCCGTCGCAAGCAGTTACAATCAGCCGCTAAATCTTTAGGGAAAAGAATTTATGTTGAATCACCAGAAGTTTTTAGCAATCGCATTCAAGCTTACTGGCAAATATGGCAACAAGAAAGCCAGCAGTCAAATTGAATTCGATGAGCAAGTTACTCCCAACGCGCTTTAAAATTACCTCTCTCTTTATTTCTTTGCTCTGCCTTCTCTGCGCCTCTGCGGTTTTTTTGTAAGTAATCATAAGCGTAGGAAGAGAGTAATACTTACCTCGAAGAATCAAATAACATTCCCTTGTAATTAATCAAAGGAGCAAATATATGTCAGTCAAAGAATTACAAAAAAGCTATATGATGGCACATCTGCTTTCCGCTCTTGATAACGGTAAAGATATAGGTCATTACGGAAGATTAGTATTTGCAATGGTAGCGCGTCACTTTTTGAGCGAATCCGATCTAATTAGTTATCTAAGAAAAGATAAAGATTTCAGCGAAGAAGATGCCCGCTCTATGTATTTACAGGTGCAAGGTAAAGACTATAATCCACCTCAAAGGGAGCGCGTTTTAGAATGGCAGTCTCACCAAGACTTTCCTATTTGTCCCAATCCCGATGACCCGGATTCCTGTAATGTATACAAAGATTTACAATTTCCATCTGAGATATACGAACAGATTTCTGAATATCACGAACAAAAATCAGACAGCTAAATTATGTTCGAGTAGAGAATTTGAGACGTAAGTAGAAATCATTTCAACTTCACTTGATTACTTGTAAAAAAATTAGATAGATATTATAGGGTGCGTTACGATAACTGCGAATACACCCTATAAAACAAATATTGTTTGATTCTAAAACTTTGACAAATCAACAGATAGTTATTATGACTTTAATTTGGGTTTAATTTTGATTTAACTTCAGTTTAAGAAAGTACAAATTATCTCAAACTTATTTCTTAAGTAGTAATATAATTATCCGAAAATACCTCTTAGGCATTAAGTATTTTATTTAATAAGATCCGAAGATATTTGCTATAAGCTAAATACAGTTTAATTATGACTAGAACCATTTGAAAAATCCTTTAACCTTCCGGAAACTTGGTTTGCTTAGATGTGTATTCGTTTCCAGCTACTGGGTTTGATAACTAACTTTATTTATATTTTAATTAATGCGCTTAATGCTGTTCTCCAAAAAAGCTAATAAGTTCAATCAAACATTTCTAAATCTTACTACTGAGACTAGTTTTTTATTATTAGTGAAATGGCGAATAGCTAAAATACTATGGTTGAATCATTAACAATCAATATTGGTTTATTTGCCGTAGCAGCTTTTGTCATTGGTATTGTTGGTACCCGTTTGACAAAGGTGGCAGATAGATTAGCCGATAAAACCGGATGGGGTGAAGCAGTTTTTGGCGCTATATTCTTAGGTGGTAGCACCTCTTTACCAGGGATTGTAGCTTCCGTGACTGCTGCTTGGGGGGGACATCCCGAATTAGCAGTTAGCAACGCCGTGGGAGGAATCGCCGCTCAAACTGTATTTTTATCAATTGCAGATTTATTTTATCGTCAGGCTAATTTAGAACACGCTGCCGCTTCACCTGCAAATCTAATGCAGGGGAGTTTACTAATTACTTTATTATCTCTGCCTTTCTTAGCAATGAGTAGCACTCCCATTGATATTTGGGGAATTCATCCAGCTTCATTCTTGCTTATCGCAGCCTATATTTTTGGAATGCGCTTGGTTTCTCAAGCTAAAACCGCACCAATGTGGGCAGCAAAACGGACTGCTGAGAGTCGCTTTGATGAACCAGAAGAAGAGGGGGCTAATAGTGATTCTGGTAATGGTTTTTTGTGGATGCGTTTTTGTCTGTTCGCTGTACTCTTAGCAACTGCGGGTTATGTTGTCGCAGAATCGGGAGTGGCGATCGCCAGCCGTTCTGGTTTGTCTCAAACTATTGTGGGTAGCCTGTTCACAGCTATTTCAACTTCGTTACCGGAACTAATTACTTCAGTTGCAGCGGTGCGAAGTGGAGCGTTGACGCTGGCAGTTAGCGACATTATTGGTGGTAATACTTTTGATGTTTTGTTTTTAGCTTTTTCAGATTTTGCCTATCGTGATGGTTCAATTTACCACACCATCTCCCAACGTCAGATTTTCATCATCTCTTTGACTATTTTGTTAACTGGTATTCTACTGTTGGGTTTACTGCGACGGGAAAAGCGCGGTATTGGAAACATTGGCTTTGAAAGCTTTCTGATTTTAATTTTCTACCTGGGTGGATTTTGGTTGTTGTTTTCTTCATAAAAAATTACGGAGACGTTGTACTGCAACGTCTCTACACATAATATCCTAACCAGCAGCCTGTTACTATTTACTATACAGTTGCTTTCCGCTTGCTAGTTGAGAGGTAATATCTTCGCGATTGTTGATAAATGTGTACTGTTCGTTAAAGCTACCATTAGGACGGTTGCCAATAATATATTGCCTTACGGGTATATCTGGAGCATTGATAACAATGCGATCGGACACTCGTACTGTTGTCTTTGGTGCATTGGGATTTTCTTCTTCAAGTTGAGAAACCACCCATAGCTCATTATTTACTGCATATACATCTTGAATTTCTAAATTGTAACCAGCAGAGGGAGCTTCAATTTCTGTGGTAATAGTACGTTCTTTCCGCTCTGCTCCAGGTAGATTGACATCGATATAAGGAACTTCAACGGTTTCTTGTTCTTGCACTACAATTACTTTGGGTACAGTAACTGTGCGCTTGGTTACTCCAACCTTCACATCAGGTCCTTCAATATCATATTCTGGTAATCTTCCGGGTTCTATATTGACTTCAGGTAAGCGAGCTGCTTGTTCTTTCTCTACTTGACAGGATGTCAAAGGAACCACAAGCATCATTAACGATAAAGGTAAGACTTTTTGTAAGATTAAACGTTGCGATCGCATTTCTATTTACAACTAAACGACATAATAATATGACCAATGAGAAGAATGCTGGCGAAAGAAGATGCAAAATTAACTAATAAGATATTACAATCTTAATGACACCGTTTTTATTTTTCAGTACAGATAGGTACAACTCTGAAGATAAATATACTTCAACTCAACATTCTTTAACATTCACAATATTTACTAATATTACTTACTTTGGCTCGATTTACATCGTTCTTCAGTTAGAAATTAAATCTAATTTTATTGAAATAATTGATACTAATGGTTACGAGTTACGGATAAAAGCAATTATTGAAATAAGATATGTGTTTAAATTTGAAGGTGTCAAAATAAATATCTATCTTTAGACATAGTAAGTGCGATAGTGTGGCGTGACAATCTATGAATGTAGGTTGGGAAGTATGTTAAGAAAATGTTTAATGGATGGATTTACCTTGGCACAAATATCAACTTTTGCTCCCATCGGCTGGCAGGGACTTACTTTCCGTTTGGGTATTGCCCTCATTATCGGCACTATTATCGGCTTAGAACGAGAAACTAAAAAAAAGCCAGCAGGGCTTAGAACTAATATTTTAGTTTGTTTTGCTTCTGCTTTACTGGTACTCATCCCGATTGAAATCGGCGCAGCACAGCAAAATTTAGATATTTTAGGACGGGTTATTTCCGGAATTATTAGCGGTGTTGGTTTTATCGGTGGAGGAACTATTTTACGTCAATCGGAAGTTAAAAATTTAACTTCTGCTGCTACCATCTGGGTGTCAGCGGCTCTTGGTATTGCTGTTGGCTGTGGTTTATGGCAATTAGGTTTAGCAGGAGCATTAATTACTTGGATAATTTTGCGGGTGTTCCATAGATGGGAAAATTATCTTTAATTTCATCTAACTTTATACAGATTTATCTTTATTCATAAAAGGACAAATTTTATCACGAACTATTAACAAAAATTAAATTCAAAAAACATTAACTATAACTTTGGATAGAACTAATAGATTTCATCAGCGAATAACATGATTATAAGCAGTCTAATAAAAAGTAATTACAAATTAGTAGATAAATTTATGAGTGTTAATTGTCTCGAACAACCCAAATTTCATCAGCAACAAAAAGTTGACTTTATTGGTGGTACGGGTGAAGTTAAAAACCTTGAAAGAGAAGCTGGTATTTGGATTTATACTGTTGAAATGAGTATGGGTTTGGAACCAGATTTTGGGCGAATAGGTGCAGAGACAACTATTGTTTTAGAAGAACAAGATATCTGTACAAATTAAAAGATGATTTTAATAGCCCGGTTTGCTAAAATGGGTACGAATAAACATCCTTCAATCCAAATACTGTAAATTGAACGGGGTGTTTCTGCATTAACCGCCCAGATATAGCTGATATTAACTGCCGTAGCTAAAATCATTTCAGGATGATAAGTTATAGTATTTGTTATCCATGCACCAATTATTATCAGTAACATCAATAAATTCATAGTTATTAAAAATATTTTTGTTCCCTTAATTCCGACCATAATAGGTAATGTCACCACACCTTTTTTTTGGTCAGATTCTATATCCCGAATATCAAAAACATGGGAATTAGAAACAATAAATATAAACATAAACAAAGTTGTTAATATTGCTGCTAGATCAAATTTAGCTCCCGCATAAGCTAAAGGCAAAGCAATCACAGCATAGGTTAAGATGCTACCAACAATCCAGGCTTTTGAACCGGGAATATCTTTCAATCGGTACCATTGCCATTCCGATTTGCTTCTCCAGGGAAATAAAGGTGTTCCGTAGAGTAAAGGAACAATACCCGCACAGCTAACATAACGAACTTTTGAAGGTGCATCGTAAAGTAGTAAAGCAGTAGCAATAATTGCTGATAATAATAAAACAAAGATATAGGGTTTTCGGAAAAATAACTGCGCTTTAGCTTCGGGAATTTTCTGCACGTAGGAGTCGAAAATTCGGTCTAAATTATAAGGAATTAAAGCAGTTACAAAAATGAGAGCGATTGGTTGCCAATTATTTTCTAATTCCAGCACTTTCTGCGAAAAAATTCCTAAAGACGCAATTCCCCCAGCCACCCAAATACTAGGATAAATAAAAAGGTTTAGAAAGTAATTGTATAGCCATTTAGAAACAGCAGTTTTTGATTCAACTTGATTAAATGTCATTTAACTCTTACCGCAATAGTGTAAGAAGCTCTTTGTTTTGCTTCTCGTCTAGTTTTTACCAAGCGAAAATCATTATCTATATATAAATGCTCGAATTGGGGAGTAGCACCCAAAGCCGTTTTATATTTCTTAGCAGTGCTACTATCCAAGTTTTTCAATTCCACAGCTTTTTGAAAACGAGATTGCACTATTTTGGTAAACCAGCTATCTGCTTTGTTTATGGTTAAAGGAAATCGTTGCCATCTTAACGCTTGTTTGATACCAATATTTTCAATCAACCATTCACCTTTTTCTACTTGATACTTCTGCACTATGATTAAATCCAAAGCTAGAAATACCGATGCTAACTTTTGTAGCCAGCCAAGCTTAAGTTTATTTCCTGGTGCATAGCGAGCAATATTGGCATATAAACCACGATCGTGAAAAATTTGATAAGATTGCTCCGATAAGCGTCCTGGTAAAGTATCTTGAAAAGGTATTGTAGACCAAATTGGTTTCCATACACCAAGAATCAGCGGTATTTGCTCTTCTGCTTGGGGATAGGGATTGCGCTGACTTAACTCGTTAAAAATAGGCGCTAAACACTCTTGATAAAAGTCTACTTTTTGCTTGAGTGGTTGACTATCTTTGTCTTGAGTCAGCTGCAATAACTCTTGTTTTAACTCTTCTGTAGTTTTTTGATTTAATTGTTGGGAATTTAAAGGTGTATCGTTAATCATATAAATCTCTAGAAAGTTATTTCTATTAGTCTTCTACCTCACTTAAAACAATCGCAATTGGGCGAGTAGTTTCAAATTCCTCGCAAAGTAAGATAATTGATATTGTCATCGGCACACCTAATATAGCACCAGGAATTCCCCAAACCCATCCCCAAAATATAATAGAAAATAAAGCAACAAAAGGTGATAGTTGTAAACTTTTTCCTTGTACCCGTGGATCTACAAAGTTGCCCATAATAGTTTGGATAACAGCCAACCCAATTAAAGTAGCAATACCTCTACCGGCTCCTTGAAATATAAAAGCAATAACCGTGGGTGGAATGACAGCAATAATCGAACCCAATGTAGGAATAAAATTAAGGATAAATCCGATTAATCCCCAAACCAAGGCTAAATCTACTCCTAAAACAAAACACCAAATACCCGTTAAAAGTCCCGTCAAAAAACTTGTCAAAGTCATCACAATAAGATAACGCCGCAACTTTTCGCTAGTATTTCCCACAGCATGAATAAGGCGATCGCCGATTCGAGGAAAAGCTCTTTGCACCTTCTTGCGGTATTGACTGACTTCTAAAAGCAGCAATACGAGCATCGATACTACCAAAACAAACGAACTAAGTAAGGATATAAACGATTTAATGCCGCCAATTGCTTGCTGCCTCAATTGAGGTAATGAACCATTAGAATCAGAAATAGATTGTGGAATTGGCAAACCACGAGACTTTGCCCACGATTGCGCTGTTTCCACTATTTGTTGCAATTGATTGAGATATTCAGGAATTTTCGGTTCGATAATCTCGGCAGTTATTGATAATATTCCCACCGCCAAGCCTAGTATTGCTAAGAGAAACAATAAAACTAAAATTAGACTTAACCAACGAGGTAAACGCCGTTGGAGCCAATGTTGGAGTGGATGCACTAAAATAACAATAAAAAATGCAAACGCCAGAGGTACAGAAATAGATTGAGTCGCTTTGAGAGCCGATACTATTAAGATTGTGGCAATAATTGCCATTAAAATTTTGGTTGTTTTGTTCGACAATTGCATGATTTAAGATTGCAGCTATTAAGCGCTAACCGGCTCCGTATAACCTTGAATATTCTCCGGCTCGTACTGACGAATTATTCTTGTTGCTTCTCTTACCTGAGCTTCAGTTCCTTTAAACACAATGATATACTTACCAGCATTTAAACGATTGCGATAAGCTAGCGCATCACCGCTACCAACAGTCCAACCGACAGCACCACCAACTAAAACAGCACCCAAGCCTCCAGAAGCCGCTCCTAAAATGCCTCCAATAACATGATTGCCGATCGCACCAGCCCAACTAAAAATTTCGATTCCCGAAAGTATATTAAAAGCGTAGCCAGCCGCAAATCCAAAAGGAATAACCCAGTACAGAAGTTTTTTCGATTGTTTTCCAGCTTGTTTGTTCGGTTGAATGAATCCAAATTCATCAGCACTTTTGTAACCTTGTCCGAGAATGCTGATTTGTTCTTTGGGAAAATTTTCTTTTTCAAGGGCAGTGTAAGCGGCTTCAACTTGAAAACGATCGGATAATACAGCAATTAAATAATTCATAAATTCAATTTACATTTAATAAGTAGATAGCCGTAAACAAATATAGTTGTGTTTTGTCATTGCGACGAGGCATTCGGTTGCAATCCCAGCAATTTCGAGCTTTTAACTGCACGTTATATAGTTAGTTTTATCTGTGCCGATTTATTTAACTTAACTTCATTTTACTGGTTCCAATTAATGAAAATCAATGTAGGGTTGGAGAAATAGCATTATCGCCCCTACAGCTACAAATGATACAGTTACCAAAAATAACGTTAAATTAAGTCTCATTATTTGTTGTTCTAAATTCAATATCGTAATACCAATTAATTAAAAAACACTATCTTCTGTTATGAAGCTAGCGATTGACTGCTTATTCAAACTTAAACGTTAAATTTGATTTATTTATCCCTCAGTTGGGAGAATCTGCATTAAATTAAACTATGTCAAAAGTCTAACCATAGCAGGTTGCATGGGAAATCCGAAAATCCGCAAGTACTGCGAGCCGGAAAGCTCGCTATAGATATCAAAAGAGCAAGATACTTGCACTACAAAATGAAAAATTATAGTTGCTAGGTTCAATTCTCTCAATTAATGATTAGACATCTCCGGAAAACATTTCTATGGTTTCAAATTACACGCAAACCGCGAGCCCCCCTACCCCCCTTCCCTATGAGGGAATGGGGGTTTTTTAAGCCTCTCTCAAGCGTGGGGGAGAGGTTTGGAGAGGGGTATTTTATACTCCCGAAAAGATAGAATTTGCAGAATACAAAAATCAAGAATTAGCAATACAAATTAAATATCCAGAATCCCCTCAAAAATGGCAACTCCGAAAACTAGCTCCCATTCGTGGAGAAATAGTGGAATTTATTGTACCAAATCAAAATGAGCAGTTTCAAGAACGAGTTAAAATAAGTATCCGCGAATATTCTGGGACATTAGCGGAATCGCAACAGGAATTTATTCGAGAAATCAATACAGAATATTCTCCAGCCCAAATTATTAGTGAGAATAAAGTTACTTTGGGATTAAAGACAGGATATGAAATTGTATTTACAAGTGGCGAGAAAGAAAATGAATTAAAGCATCTGCAAAGGTGGATTTTACAAAATGACTAAGTTTATATAGTCAATTATTCGGCAGATGTGGATGATTATGATGAATTTCTTGGTGTTGCCAAGGAAATGATGGATTCTTTTAGGATTGAATCACAAATTTCTTCCCTTCTCCTTAACAAGGAGAGGGGTGCCCGTCAGGGCGGGGTGAGGTTTCGGGGATTGGTTGAAAAATGAGCTTATCTCCTCTTTCCCAACTGAATCACAAAATATCACCTCACCCCCTTCCCTTCTCCTTAACAAGGAGAGGGGTGCCCGTCAGGGCGGGGTGAGGTTTGAGCGACTTGTTAAAAATTACCATACCCCCCATTATTTCCACTCTCTTCCCCAACTGAATGACAAAACATAGCGCTTGCCGATTGAGTTTATCGCAAAAATATCACCTCACCCCCTTCTCCTCTCCTTAACAAGGAGAGGGGTACCCGTCAGGGCGGGGTGAGGGAGAAAGATGATGGTTGTTACCGAGATAAAAGTTGTATGAATAAAAAACCGAGAAATTCTATCAAAGTCAACAGCCTAGCCCCCATCCCCCATCAGGGATTGCAAAACTCTATATCTATCTCGAATAACTTTATTCCCATTGCGGGATGACAAAAACTAATACGTTATTACTTTAATTTATCCTTCAGTAGTTGTCTAAATATATTTATATAATTTCAACACGCTAAGTAGATAGGTGTTTCAGCATTACTATTGTTAGCAATCTATGATTTTAATGCGGATTTTTGATATTCTGAGTGTAAGATATATCATGAATTTCAGTGCGTTTAATTAAGTATTAAGGTAATGTTTAAAGTATGAAATTAAGTCTACCTATTTCCGGCAAAACAGTAACTTTATTGTTCCCAAACATTTCATGCTCGAGTCCGGTAAATTGCATATAATATTTATTTCTCTGTGTTTGTCAAGTCTTCTCTATACGTAAAATAACAATTTTACAAGCTAAGGCGTGATACAAAAAACACATTAAGACTATTTGTATTTTTACTTATCTACTGGTTAATTCTGGTAAAACTAAGAACCTCTCAACTTTACTTAATATTTTAAAATGCTAAAAATAATACCTTCGATAGTAAAAACAAATTTTAGAAATTCATTTATTGATGATATTTTTTTAAAGAGCTTTAATATTACTTTATATTAGTTGATTTAAACGCATAGAGCGATTACTGAGAAAATACGATCGTAACTAGTAACAATCAAGGCCGCCAAGTAAGTCAATAGCAAGCCACATTGGTCAAACAAGGGGCAGAGGATAAGGAATGGGACGATTTGATAACGGACCAGAAAAGTCACGTAGAGCAGGCGAGCCATACGGTTCAGCCGAATCTGCTTTGCGGGCTGTCACTGAGGAATTACAAATTATCCAGCGGAATTTGCTCAAATCCTTGCAGGATGATGTCAAGCGCCTACAAGGTGAAAAAATCCGTTTGGCTGACGATATCAAACGTCTGCAAGAAGAAAGAGAGCATCTGCAAGGAGGAAGACAAATTGACGAGTTACAGGTGTTAATGCGTCAATTAGCCCAAGTTTTGGGAAATCACATTTCGGTGCAGTTACAAGCTTCATTGGAAAAACTGGTCGATCGCCCAACGGGAAACACAACTCTTCAATCCGGAACATACACCACTACTCAAAATCAAGAATCCGAATCTGTCAGTAATGCTTTTAATAATGCTTTTAACACGCTGCAACAAGATTTAGAAAATTATCAAAGTAGTATTTCCCAGCAATTGTCTCGAATATCGTTGCAGCAGGAACAAGGGGAAGCGATTTTACAAGAATTGGTAAATCGTCTCAAACGAGAATTGGAAGCTACCACCACCGAAGATGCTCAAACTAACTTTAAAAACGAACAGTTAGAAGAAGTTGATTATGTAGAAGATTCAAACGTAATTCAAGAAGAACCTTCACAGCAAGAGCAATTCCCCACAAGTTTATTGGATGAGCGGGAAAATATAATTTCTGCTGCTGCGGATACTACAACAGCAACTTCTACCGTTCGAGGAGCTAATGTTTCACTACCCGAAACATCACCTCAAGCTGTGCCAGAAGCCACCACAGAACCCGCCACACCATCACAACCACTATCTAGACAAATAGAAGGGTTTAGGCAGCGCCCAAAGGGATTATTACTGATTGCATTGTCGGCAGTTGCTACATCTATTTACAACGTTGCAATTAAAGCAATATTCAATGGCGTATTCGATCAAGATCAACTAATATCGCCAACTTTAGGAAATTGTCTATTCGTTTTAATGCTGAGAATGCTGGTTGTTGTGCCCATGATGTTAGTTTTAGCACCCATCCTGCACCCTAGAGTTTGGCATGATTTACAAAATTTAATCGATTCAGTTAAAGGAAGTACTAATCCTACAACCGTTACAGCTAGAAGAGTACTGATGCTATCAGTTATCAGTGGATGCTTTTTATTTTTATCTCAAGTAATGCTTTACTTGTCGATCGCCCAAGTTGTCACCGGAATGGCGATCGCCCTTTTGTTCGTGTACCCAATTGTGAGCGGACTATTGTCATGGCTTATGTTTCGCGACATTCCCACTAAATTTCGCGCTTTTGCTTACGCGATGATTGTTTTAGGAATAGTTTTAGTATTGGGTGGAGCCTCAAGCGATACAGGTAACGTTTCATTTGGAAGTATCACAGGAATTTTAGCCGGAATAAGCTTTGCATTTTACGTGATATTGACCCGTATTTGCGCCGCTAGACTGCATCCGGTTTCTTTTACTTTGATTAACTTCGCCACAATGCTATTTTTGTGCTTCATCACCTTATGCTTTATCACCATAGTACTGCCTTTACCGACCGGTTGGAGCTTAGAAATAAATTCAGTGAACTTTTTAGAACTGATTTTAAGCACTTTCATTTTAGGAGTACTAACCCTTTGCGGGTACTTGCTAAATAACTTTGGAATCCGTAAACTCGGAGCTACAAGAGCCGGACTCATCAGTTCCACCGTGCCAGTCTTAACAGTCATTTTCGCCGGAATCATAATTCAAGAATCTTTACCATTCACGCAGGTTATCGGAGTTTTACTAGTTACCTTCGGAGCCGCAGCCTTCAGCATCGAGAAATTGCAGCAGCAGCGGGTGAAGGCTTCTCGTTGATGGGGAAATGGGGAGATGGGGAGACAATATAAAAATTATTAACTCCTAACTCCTGACTCATAACTCCTAACTGATAACTGTTAACTAATTACTGGTATACAGTAAGCCACATCCGCAGTTAAGAGCTGTTAACATACATCTTTGCGGGGATGTAAAAAGGACACGCTTGCTAATTCTGGTTGTGATGGGAGAAATCGCGTGTCAATCGAAACCTTTTTAGATTGGCAGTTTTGAGGTGACAGACTTGAATTGCTTGCCAATATAAGTTGGTGAAAATACGGGCAAAAAGGTGGGGGCAATTTTTATAACAATGTAAGTTTTTGCTTTCTTCTGTAAAAATACGGGTAAATTTTTGTTTATCTTTACCACTAAGACCCTTAGTTATTGCATAATAGATAAATTAAAGTAAACACATAACCTGCGCTCGGGTGTATACTACTTACTTTCCTGTAATTCTTGATTTTGTAAACCTGCTATTCAACAGTTTGTAATATGCATAACGATACTGATCTGATCAAACGTCTCGACCCCAGCGCGATGGATCAGATCATGCTTTATTTGGCTTTCAGTGCCATGCGAACTAGCGGGCACAGGCACGGGGCATTTTTAGATGCTGCCGCGACGGCGGCTAAGTGTGCGATTTATATGACCTATTTGGAGCAGGGACAAAACCTGCGAATGACTGGTCACTTGCATCACTTAGAGCCGAAGCGGGTGAAAGCCATTGTAGAAGAAGTCAGACAAGCGCTGACTGAAGGAAGACTGCTGAAAATGCTTGGTTCTCAGGAGCCGCGTTATTTGATTCAGTTTCCTTATGTATGGATGGAAAAATATCCTTGGCAACCGGGGCGATCGCGCATTCCGGGCACCAGTTTGACATCTGAGGAAAAAAGACAGATTGAACAAAAACTACCGTCCAATTTGCCCGATGCCCAGTTGATTACCTCTTTTGAATTTTTGGAGTTAATTGAATTTCTTCATAAACGTTCTCAAGAAGACTTACCCGAAAGACATCAAATGCCTTTGAGCGAAGCTTTAGCGGAGCATATCAAGCGCCGCTTACTTTACTCAACCACCGTAACTCGGATTGATTCACCTTGGGGAATGCCTTTCTACGCTCTTACTCGTCCATATTATGCGACAGCAAGTGACGAAGAGCGCACCTACATTATGGTGGAAGATACCGCCAGATTTTTCCGCATGATGAGGGAGTGGTCAGAAAGACAGCAGAACACAATGCGAGTTTTGGAAGAAATGGATATTCCACCCGAACGTATAGATGAAGCTTTAGAAGAACTCGATCAAGTCATCCGTGCTTGGGCAGACAAATACCATCAAGTAGGCGGAGCGCCAATGGCTCTCCAGATGGTTTTTGGTAAAAAAGAAGAATAATAAATCAGCAGTCATGAAAACGACTGCCTCTAACTGCCAATTTTTCAATCCTAGCAAAAATACGTTTAAAAATACAATTGAATATTAAATAAACAATCAAGGTTGGGTTTACTCGCGGTGCAAACCCGACCTGTTTTTTGGGAATTGGGCATGGGGGATGGGGCATAGGGAATTGTAGATAGTATAGTTAGGAGTTAGGAGTTAGGAGTTAGGAGTTAGGAAATGATTTTCCCTTGTCCCCTTGTCTCCTTGTCCCCTTGTCTCCTTGTCCCCCCATCACCCCATCACCCCATCACCTTATGGAGCCGGAGGAAGCGGAGTTGTTTCAAAAGTAGGGCTAAATCCATCAGAAGGAGGTAATGGAGGAACTCCGGGTGTTGATAAAGGTACAACATTACTGATTCTGTCACTAGCGCTGATACAACTTTCCATTGCCTGTGTGGGTGAAAAATCGATTTCAGAACGCAAACCTACAACACATTGACCAAACTTAACTGGTAATAAGCTGCGATTGCAGTAACTTAAAATAGCTGGATTAACTGTTTCCTGACTTGTGGTACCGATGCCAACAACACAAGTAGCTAAATCATTTGGACGACGTGCTTGTCCGCAAAAAGCAAGAGAATCAGTGGCGGGGATTTGAGTTCTCCGCTGAATTTGACCTACACATGAAGATACTTCTTCAGGTCGAAGTGCAGCAGCACAAGCATTACTTGCAGCTTCTGCCTGAATACCTACACTTAAAAGACGCGCAGCACATACGCGATACTCATTTTGATTTCTTCTAAAAGGATTCTTTATGGCATTACTAGGTAAAGCCATGCCTAAAATACCAGCCATAGCTAACACTGGTGCCGTTAATTTAGCTGTTGATTTAGCTGTTAATTTTAATAATCTAAAATCGAAGCGCTGCCGAGAAAACATTTTTGTTTCACAATCTACAGAACCGAAACCTTTAACCTTGCCGAAACCTCGAAATAGCATGGAAATTCTCCAAACACCTTTGTGTAATGCTATCTCATTTTCTGGGCATAGGGCATGGGGAATTGGACATTGGATTTTAGATTTTGGATTAGAAACTCTCTCCCCTCTTCCCCCTCTCCCCCCTCTTCCCACTCTCCCCATCTCCCCATCTTCCCCTCCCCCATTCCATATTCTTCCCGATCGCCTCTATAATGTTATGTCTGTGAGTAAAATTTATTGATGATTGAATTAAGGGAGCGATAATGTCCCGATATAGAGGACCTAGATTAAGAATTACACGCCGCCTGGGTGAATTACCAGGATTAAGCCGTAAAACCGCTAGACGTGCTTATCCCCCCGGACAGCACGGTCAAAACCGTAAAAAGCGCTCTGAGTATGCTGTCCGTTTGGAGGAAAAGCAAAAGCTCAAGTTTAATTACGGTTTAACTGAAAAGCAAATGGTGCGTTATATCCGTAAAGCAAGACGAGTAACTGGCTCTACCGGACAGATACTCCTACAGTTTCTTGAAATGCGCTTGGATAACACCATTTTCCGTTTGGGAATGGCTCCAACTATTCCCGCAGCACGTCAATTAGTTAATCACGGACACGTTCAAGTAAACGGTCGCGAAGTTAACATCGCTAGCTATCAGTGTCGTCCCGGAGATGTCATTGGAGTTAAAAATAAAGAAGCTTCTCGCCAATTGGTAGAAACCAATTTGCAATATCCCGGTTTAGCAAACCTTCCCAGCCATTTAGAGTTTGATAAAAACACAATGGTTGGTAAAGTAAACGGTCTTTGCGAACGCGAATGGGTGGCTCTAAGCGTTAACGAACTGCTAGTAGTGGAATACTACTCAAGAAAAGCTTAACGATTTTGGATTTTGGATTTTGCGGAAAGTTGAGCCAGTCCGATCTTGGGGTTTCCCCAAGTAGAGGAACTGGCGTTGGGGTGTAGATTCTCTCCCCCCAAAACTTTCCAAGACGGATGCAGGGATTTTGTATCTTGAAATCTAATCCAAAATCTGAAAGGTTATTCAAAAGGGATAGAGAATTAGAAAAATAACTTTTAACCTTGAACCTTTTGTATTGCCATAAATGAACAAGTCATTACTTTTAAAAGCGTTCTCAGGTTTGATGGGAGCAACTTGGTATCACTTTAGTTTTATCTAGCTGTCAACAATTAGATAAAGCTGAATCTGAAGTTTTAAATAAAGTATGAGTTTGCGCCCTTCTCACCCGCAGCCTAGAAGGCTGGGGCTATTAAAACGAAGCCCCTCCGGGTTCACACTCCCCTCAACGCTCTTAACCCGCGCACGGGGGTGATTCACCGTCTGCACGGGCTAAATTAAGCGCATCTTTATAAAGAAATGGTATTAGTATCTAAACCCTTCCTCAATTAACCAACAAGTTCAATATTCTGGTATTGTCCTACTGCTGTTGGATTTGCTATATCATCATCATTACCGATAGTTAAGAAGTCAAATTTACCAGTAAAGAAATCCCCTACAGCAATGGAATATTGTGTGAAGCCGTTGTCAGAACCAACAATATAATCGTCTAAGTCTTCGATACCCCAGCTTTGGCTACCATCAACTTGGAAAAAGCTTTTTACGTCGTTACCACCAATTACATTATCATTGTCGAAGCCAATACCCTGAACTTCAGCTTCACCATTACCCGCAAAGTCAAATTTGAGTAATGTATCCTCAGTGATTTCATAGCCGGTAATATCCAAGCGTTTCCAACCGTTTCCTTCTAACTGCAATTCATTATCGTTGCTAACAGTTGAAATTATGCTTGGGTTTTGACTTGCACCACCGTAGGATAGAACTTCTTCACTTTGGGTGACTCCCTTAATGGAAATATTAAGTGAATTTGGAGCCTCTTTAGGTGTGTCAACAGGAGCAGAAGTACCTTCAAATATCTTAATATTGCTGAATGTACTTTCAGCGTCGGGGTTAGATTGATCGTCATCGTTACCAATTGTTAGGAAGTCAAAAGCCCCAATGAAGAATTCACCAACTGGGATTTCATAAATATCTTTGTCACCCGATTTACCAACAATGAATTTAGTGAGATTTTTATTCCCCCAGTTTTGGCTACCATCTAGTTGGAAGAAACGTTCACCATCCTGTTGACTAATCGCATTATCGTTATCGAAACCAATACCTTGAATTTCACCTTTACCGTTACCCGCGAACTCAAAACGTAGAACAGTATTCTTGGTGATGGTTGAGTTAATTTCAAGTCTCTGCCAACGGTTTCCGCTCAAGTTGACTTCGTTGGAGGATGTCTCAACAGTTCCATTTTTAGGATTGTCTTGACTTCCACCATAGGATTCAAGTGAGTCGATCGCTAAAGTATCGTTTTGTTGGGTAGGAGTATCACCTCCACCAGGATTTACAGGAGGTTCTTCTGTAGGAGTATCACCTCCACCAGTGTTTACAGGAGGTTCTTCTGTAGGAGGATTGTCTGGTGGTGTTGCTGGTGCTGTTCCAGGAGGTGCATCCGAACCACCAATCACAATTAGATAACCGTCTTTTTTACCACCCGCACTATTTTGGATAGCGTTGTGAGTAATTTGGCTTTTTTTTAAATCAGTAGTTGTAACTACTGCGGTTGTACCATTACGAACTGCGGCTACTGCTCCATCACTATCTGTAATTGGAGTCCATGCAAGTCTTTTTGTTAAGTCTGGACTGATAACTGCAATATACCCTTCAAAGCCAGTATATTCGCTTACAGGTTTTCCTTCAATAGTCTGTTCGTCTCGATTAGCAATTTTATATGCCGAACTTCCACCTAAAATTACAGTACCGTCTTCTGTGGCTGTAATTGAACTTACATCAACAGAGTTACCTTTACCACTGTTAAATCGGCTTAATAAAGATTGACCTTTGACTAAATCACCAGTTTCGAGGTCATAGCGACCGTACCAAGTCATTTTAACCGAACCTACATTAGTCGGTTTAGTATATTGGTCTGTTTCTATCTTTCTATCGGCGGTAACTTTCTCTGATAAATCGAAAGGATCTCTATAGAAAATAGAGAAGCCAGTACCACCATTGACGAAGTACGAAGAATATAGCTGTCCGTCGCGTCCGATCGCTACACGCTGCCCCCGCGTATCGGCCATCAAGTTTTCTTTGTAGATGTCTTTATCATCGAAGTCATAGTTTTTCCAGAGACTTTCTCCTTTATAGGACAATGCTTCAGTAAAGGCAACCTGCAAAATCCCGGTTTTTTGCTCGAATCCCGTCGCAATAACCATTCCTCCATTTTGGTCGGTAACTGCTATATCGAGAAAATTACGCCTGCTGCTGTTTGTACTCCACTTTTGAAGTTCTTCTCCGTTACTATCAAACAGATAAGCTCTATCATCACCTTTGCGATCGCGTACAACTCCGACTTTGCCACTATCGGAAATAGCAATACGAGCAACGTCACTTAGAGATTTACTCCATTTAACTTCTGTCGCATCGGCATTTAATACGGCGATTCCACCTTCGTAAGCGACAGCGATGTCCCCATTTTTCGAGACTTCTAAATCCAGTACTTTTCTTGGTAAACGAGTGGTAGCAATAACTTGATTGGTTTGAGAATTATAACGGACAATCGTTCCGTCACCACCACCGAGGAGTTCAGTTTCTTTTCCTCCAAGGTTGGCATTTTTTAAAGAACCTCCTACGATGACGAATTTACCATCAAGGGAAATATCTACCGCATTGGTAGAATCATCTTCTTTCCCACCTAAATAGGTAGCCGCCGAAACATCTAAATTGTTCGTAGGAGACTGAGGTAGAGCGTTTTTTGATCCCGACGAGAAGGAATTCTGGCTTTGAAGATTACTATCATCGAGCTTGTTGATTTTAGTAGCCATATTTCACTCATATTTAATGAACTTCCATCGGTAGATAACTCTGAATAACTAACTCCCAATTTTTCATCTTTTATACTTCGTAGCTGGGGAATATACGACTACCGTACATTCAAGAAAAACCCATATGGCAGCCCTTAGTACAGTTTACAAAGTTGCCCGATCCGTATATAAATCAGTGTTTTATGCTTGCTTTTTGCAAATAATTTTGATATGTTTTTACATTTTTTTTTCAATCGGACATCAGTGAATCTAATAGTGTTTTTTTAAAGCTTTTACTAGTGCTTGAGGATACGAATAAATATTTAATTTTGATCGTAAAACGAGATTCTTTTGTGAAACTTTTATCTTAGCTCGGTAATATTAATGACTTAAAAATAGGATGCAGTTATTTGCTTGCCGTATAAACTTTTAACTTATAGAACTATGTGAACAAGTTATTTAATATCAAGTTCCCAATATGTTATCGGGAATGTAGAATCAAGTAGTTAGGTTTTAACCTAGCCCGACGGAGAATATAATTTCCCGCTCTTAAGCTTTGTTTTGATAGGTATAAAGATTCTACAGCCCGCGATTTATCGCTCTATTCCTAAGAGATTTTACGCAAAAGTGATGATTATTTTATATCTTTTTTAAATAGTATGATTGCTGAAAATAGTATTGACTTTTGTTGACAAGTATGTAATGCGCTGTAAATTAAGCAACCGGAACGATACATTAAGTATTTCAACGGTTAAGATCCCCCCAACCTCCCTTTTCAAGGGGGGCTTTTTTTTGACTTTTTCCAAATAAGTTATATGTATGTTATTAGCCCACGCAGGTGGGCTTTGTTTCTGTAGCCCCAGGCTGCGGGCGTTATCGCGGGCAATTATCGCTACTAATTGATAATTGATTGCGAATTTTTTCGCCACAATATAAGGATGTATCTGAAAATCCCAAATAATCATGACATCGAGTTACAATCTGCCTCCAAGCCCGGAAATGCCCATACTTCTACGACGGATCAAGTTTATATTTCAACCTTTGAAGTATCTGGAGGATTTTGCTCAAACTTATGGCGTGAGCTTTAGTCTTTCTCAGAAAGATGGTACTAATACGGTTTACTTTAGCCATCCCGAAGCGATGGAACAGATTTTTACTGCCGATGCTAACTCACTCGAAGCTGGTAGGGGAAACCGGATTATCAAGTTTCTGGTTGGGGATAATTCTTTGATTTTACTAGATGGCGATCGCCATTCGCGTCAGCGTAAGTTGTTGGCTCCTCCTTTTCATGGCGATAGAATGCGGGCTTATGGTATGACTATTTGTGAAATTGCCCAGCAGGTAAGTGATGAATGGCAGACGGGTAAGCCTTTCAATATCCGCGAGTCGATGCAGGAAGTTACTTTGAGCGTAATTTTAAGCGCGGTTTTTGGTTTGGATGAAGGAAAGCGTTTGGATGAGCTTCGTTTCAAAATTTCTTCGCTACTCGATTTTGTAAGTTCCCCTTTATTGTCTGCGAGTTTGTTTTTTAGGTTTTTACAAAAGGATTGGGGTAGTTGGAGTCCCTGGGGTAAAGTTTTACACTTACGGAAGCAGATTGATGATTTGATTTACGATTTGATTGAGCAACGTCGCGCTGAATCAAACCAAAATCGTCAAGATATCTTGAGTTTAATGATGTCTGCACGCTATGAAGATGGTGGAGAAATGTCTAATGAAGAATTGCGCGATGAATTAATGACGTTGTTATTTGCGGGACATGAAACAACTGCTTCTGCTTTGACATGGGCTTTTTACTGGGTCGATTCTTTACCGGAAGTACGCGAAAAATTACTTAATGAATTAAATGATTTAGGCGATAATCCAGAACCCGGTTTAGTTGCTAAGCTGCCTTATTTAACAGCAGTTTGTCAAGAAACTTTGCGTATCTATCCGATTGTTCCCAGTGCTTTTCCTCGAATTGCAGTAAATCCGATTGAAATTGGTGGCTATAACTTACCGAAAGGTACTTGGATAATTCCCAGTATTTATTTAGCGCACCACCGAGAAGAAGTTTATCCGCAATCAAAGCAGTTTAAACCAGAAAGATTTTTAGAAAGACAGTTTAGCCCTTACGAGTTTTTCCCTTTTGGTGGTGGAAATCGTCGCTGTATTGGTTTAGCGTTTGCAATGTATGAAATGAAGCTGGTATTAGCAACAATTTTATCGCGATATGAAGTATCAAGAATTGATAAACGTGCGGTAAAGCCAGCGCGTCGCGGTTTAACTGTGGCGACACCAGCAGGAATGAAGATGGTTGCAAAGCCTGTTAAAAAAATTGCTAAAACTCCCGTGGTGGTTTAAATGTGACCTCACCCTATGCACCCTCTCCTTACTAAGGAGAGGGATGTCCGTTAGGACAGGGTGAGGTTTTTGATGTATTATAAAAATCTTTTGTAGGGTGCTGTCACGGCTTAAATAACTTTGGGGGAGAGGTTGAGAATTAAATATTGCCGTGACGCACCATTATTAGTATTGCCCGTAATAACGCTTAGGAATAAATTTCCAGGTTCACATATAAATTAACGCACCATAATTAATTAGTATTTTCCGTATTGTGCCTTACTTTCTGGAATTAACGGAATTAATACTGAAGTAAATCACGGGCAAGCTTGTGTAAAGTGTTGCACTATACAAAATTCATATTTTTATATAAATGTATAGCCTTTTACTAGCAAATCCAACCTGAAATTATCTAACTTCCTTGTATTAAAGAGATGATTGTCCGCAATATTTTCAATCTCAAGTTTCCTCTATTCCCAACAATGTTTAAATCTAGTAGCGTTAGAAGAAAGCTTTCGTTTTTTCTAGTTTTTACTTTTACATTTTTATTTGTTCTTCAACTGTCTTTACCTTGGGTAAATGCTAAGGAAAAACCCAAGCCGGAGCCAAAAGACTGGCATATTAACGGAATTGTCGCTGCCTTAGACGATGCTTATCCAGAAGTTATAAAATTTGCTTTTGGAAAGTTAGGAGAAGAAGAATACAAACTCAAAAATATAAATCAGCGACAAGCTGAGAGGATAGCTAATAAAGCCATTAATCTATTGAACAATGAAAACATTAAATCAAATGCAGTTAAAGCATTAGTAAATTTAGGGGATGCTCCTAAAGCCTACGTTGAAAATATTGCTGCTATCGTCAGAGATGAAAAGGTTCATTTAACTGTTCGCGCTAATGCAGTAAGAGTATTAGGGAATTTAGGGGATGCTGCTAAACCTTACATTCAAGATATTCTTGCTATTATCAAAAATGAAAACATTCATCCATATTTTCGCAGTAGTGCAGTAGAAGCATTAGGAAATTTAGGGGATGCTGCTAAACCCTACGTTGAAGATATTGCTGCTATCGTCAAAGATGAAAAAGTTGACTCAAATGTTCGCAGTAGTGCAGTAGAAGCATTAGGAAATTTAGGGGATGCTGCTAAGCCCTACGCTGAAGATATTCTCGCTTTCTTCAAAGATGAAAAGGTTGATCTATTTGAATACCGTAGTGCAGTAGAAGCTTTAGGAAATTTAGGTCATCTAGTACAACCTCATGTTAAAGATATTGCAGCTTTACTTAAGAATGAAAAAAATAATTCAAGACTTCGCGAGAATGCAGCAGTAGTGTTAGGGAATTTAGGGGATGCTGGTAAGCCCTACGTTCAAGATATTCTCGCCTTCTTTAAAGATGACAAAGTTCACCCAGATGAACGCAGTGGTGCAGCTTATGCATTAAGAAATTTAGGGGATGCTGCTAAACCTTATGTCCAAGATATTGCTGCTATGGTCAAAGATGAAAAAGTTGACTCAAATCTTCGCGGTGGTGCAGCCTATGCATTAGGGAATTTAGGGGATGCTGCTAAACCCTACGTTAAAGATATTGCTGCTATCGTCAAAGATGAAAAGGTTAACTCATATGTTCGCGATAGCGCAGCCTATGCATTAGGGAATTTAGGGGATTCTGCCAAAACCTATGTTACAGATATTGTTGCTTTCCTCAAAGATGAAAACATTAATTCAGATGTTCGCAGTAGTGCAGCCTATGCATTAGGGAATTTAGGGGATACTGCTAAGCCCTACGTTCAAGATATTCTCGCTATCGTCAAAGATGAAAAGGTTGACTCAACTATTCGCCGTAGTGTAGTTAGCACATTAGCAAAAATTGATCGGCTAAATTTAAATCAAGTTCTGTTGGTGTTAAACAACTTCTACTACCCAGGAGAACAAATTTTAAATAAATGGCGCTTCCAAACCTATTTCCTCGCTGGTGGAACTGAAGAAGTCAAAATTCTACTAAAATGGTTAGGACATTACGAAAACAAAAAAATCCCCACCAAACTCACCTACAAGGAAGCCAAAAAAACCTTACAACTCTTTGCTAAAATCTGGCAACCAAGCCAAGACTTAAGATTACGCAAAGACTTAGCTTATAGAATCGTTCAAGTTACCAAACTCGTTGATTGGCAACCCCAAGACATCGTTTTACTGCAAACCCATTACAATAATCTCAAACAAGCTGGATACAACGAAGCCGATTCCATTGAGTCGGTAATCATTCAACTCAAAGGTTGGAGGTGGTTTTTCAATTTCAGAAATATCATTTTAATTCACGCTGCTTTTTGGCTTTTACTCATCTTCGCTTACCCCAAATCTCCCCAAATCCAAGCCATATTCTTCTGGAATCCTTGGGTAAGAAAAATTTTCGGGATGGGTTACGTCGGCTTTCTCCTCACCTGGGTTCCCTTCCTCCGTCGCAAACTATTTCAACCATTCCAACCTTCTTTACTCGCAGATGCGAAATTAGATAATTTTGAGGAAAAATCCTACTTTTCATCATCAAGGGTTGTCAATAATCCCAATTCCAAACAAACCCTAACAATCACCGCAGCATTACCAAATATCAAAGGACAAACTGTGTTAATCGGGGATTCCGGCTTAGGAAAATCCATGTTTCTCCGACATCTAGCAAAAACCTCTCAAACAACGGTAGTATATTTACCCGCTAGTAAATGCGAAAATGGTGTAATTGCAGCCATTCAAGCAAAATTACACGGACAAGCACAAGATGAGCGATTTCTGAAAAATTTGATTTATTGCGGTGCGATTGATATTTGTATCGACGGATTAAATGAAATCACAGCAGATACGCGATCGCAAATTAAACAGTTTGTGGAAAGTTATTTCCGGGGTAACATCGTTATGACTACTCAACCATTGGAATGGGAACCCCCGACTACAGCGAAGATAATTTATTTAAAACCATTAGAGCAACAACAAGTTGAAGAATTTTTAATTTCTCGTCAACTACAAAACGGTGAAGATGTTCCGCTAAAAGGTGCACAATACGAACAAGCTTGTCAAAAATATCTCAAACAAGCTTTTGATAATAAACACAAAACACCGGAAGAATTAACTGCTACAAAACGGGTAGTTTCCAACCCAATGGATTTAACTTTGATAGCTCAAATGCTATCGCAAGCTAAACAACCAGATTTATTCCGCTTGCAGGAACAGCAATATAATTTGATGGCTGCTGAATATAAACAAGAATGGGGACATTCATTTCCGTTGAAAAAATTCTCGTCATCGGTATACGATATGCGACTCAATGACGGTACAACCTTGGATGCGGAAGAATATCACCAAGAATTACTTAGTTTAGAAGACGAAAAATATAAGATGGTTATCAGCCGTCAGTGGAAAAGTAAAAACGGCGAATCAATGAAGGAATGGTATTTTCGTCACGATAAAATTATGGATTTCTTCCTCGTACAAAACTTTATTGGCGATAGCGACGAAATCCAAGGAAGGTTAGAAAAACACATCGGCGACCCGCGTTTTCGCGGAGTTTATTTTTTATTAGCAAACTTACTCAAATCAGATGCAGCATTCCAATTAAGAGAAAGTTTAATTCAATATGCTGCCGATACCAACGACCATACAGTCAGCGATACCTTTGTGAAATTGTTGCGATCGAGAGTTCCCTCATATGTAGAGGCGTAATAAGTACCTACGCAAAATTAATTGTGTATTGTCATTGCGAGGAACGAAGCAATCGCACTTCCTTGAAGTTTTCAGAATGTAAAATTAATTTTGCACGACTACTTATATTACTTCTTGAACCTCACCCCGCCCTAACGGGCACCCCTCTCCTTATCAAGGAGAGGGGAAGGGAGTAAGTTCAGTATGATAATAGTGCGTTAGAAACCGCTCTCGTTTCACCCCTCTCCTGGTGGAAGTAGAGGGGAAGGGGGTGAGGTTTCTAACTAATTTTAATTAACTCTTTGCCACAATCTTTGAATTTCTCCAATACTTTTCTGATTTGGTGCAGGTAATGTTTTCGCTGATGGATTAATTTGTGAGCCGGGAATGTTTTGACTCCAAGGGCTGTTAGGAACAGATTTTAAGTTAATATTATTATTTGTAGGTCGAAAACCGTATTTTACAAAGACTTTTTGTTGTTCTGGTTGAGTTAGGAAATTAACAAATTTTTTCGCAGCTTTTGCGGTTCCACTATCAACGTTTTGACGCACAATTGCAGCGGTTGCAACTGTTTCAACAGTTTCTGCAAATTGTGGTTAAAAATGACATATTCATTGCTTTAACGCTCTCGGGATGCGATAAAACAGATTTTTAAGCATTCCGTATACTACTTAATCAGTCTGCCACTGCCCGCTTTATGAAAAAATCCCGTTTACTAAAAGACTAATTTTTAGCCCTAACCACAGATTTACCCTTTTTTTTAACAAGATTTAATTTTTGTACAAAAAGTATTCAGATTTTTAACTATGCTTTGATGCAAATTACTGAAATCAATTTATTTTGAAATGATATTAAAAACCGAATTTAATTTTTTTCCAACAAAAGTAAAAATAACTACTATATTTTTCGTAAAAACACTTGGAATATCTTGATATATAAAAAGAGGATGACTTTTGAAAATAAATCCTTCTGCCATATATAGTTTATAAATAATTAGGAAAATGAAGATTGTCGCATTTTGGGATAAGTTGAATAAATTAAGTCTAGAAACGGTTGCATATAAACTTATGTCTTCTAAAGGATGGACTCTTGAAAAAACGCAAGTGGCAATTAATCGCTACAAATTATTCTTATATCTCAAATCGGTTTATCCTGCTACGCCATTGGTTCCTACCTCAGAAATTGATGCAGTTTGGCACGCTCATATTCAGGTAAATTTACATCAATATATTCATGACACTAATTACTTATTTGGTTACACTTTAAATCATCTTTCCGCTGTCAATGAAACTGAAGAAATGCGTCAATTTTACGGAGAAGCTTCTAACAAAACCACAGCTTTGTTTGAAAATATATTCGGAGCCGGAGTTTTGGAATATACATCTATTCAGACTGCTGCTTGTGCCGATTTACCGATTGTTCCTAATGCTTATAGACAATTATCAATTATCAATGAACCAATGATAACTGATAACTGATAATTGTTTTAATTCGCCAGTAAATCATACATTTCTTGGGCTTCTGCACTCATTTTTAAACTATCGAAGCTTTCCGCTGCTTCTTTTGCTAAACGGTGGGCAAGAAAACCATTTCCACAAGCTTTTTCAAGTTTAGCGAATGTTGCTTTATGAAAAGCAATTACCCGTTTATCTTTGTGCCTTTGTGCCATTGGCAAGCTAAATTCTAATAGTTTTCGGCAAGTGGGAAAATCACCGTTTAACAGCGCAATATCTGCCAACCAATTATTAATTGCTGCGGTTGCTTTTTGCCATTCTATTTTTTGTGCTTCGATTAAAGCTTGCTCAAAAGTTAATTGTGCTTGGCTTAAATCCCCTTCCCGATAAAATATCTGTCCTTGATAATATAAATTCTGAACTTGCTGTTCCTGATATTCAGATGAATCGAGGTTAGCTTGTTCCAAAAGCTGTTGTTTTAGCGTCAACCATTCTTGTGCTTGCTGCAACTGTGAAAGATGAACGTGCAAAATTACCATGTTTGCAGCCAACTCTAACTGAAAATTTAAAGTGTGATGCTGCCGTAATTCCCATGCTTCTTGCAATAATATTTGTGCTTCTTGCAACTGTTTTACCTGCCGCATTCTGACCAAAATCCAAGCGCGATCGCACATCGAATCTAATGCTGTAACCCAATCCCCTGCTCGCTTTGCAGCTTCAATCAACCAGGCATTCCATTCTAAACGCTCATCCCAATATCCACGGATATGAACGTAACCTTTTATCCGCGACCACAAAGTTTTTACGTCAGAATATCTATTTTCAGAAATACACCATTCTAATACTGCTTGCAGATTTTCCCATTCAACTTCTAAATTTTCATAGCTTAAATGCCATTCGTTCCAATCTTTATCTTCAAATGATTCGGAAAATTTAAGATACCAATTTACCCAACGCTGGCGTAATTCCTGCGCGAATTGTGGATTTGTATATAATTCTGCCCAAGCATATTCGCGAGTCAAGGCTGCTAAACAATAACGTTCCTGTTGTCGATAAATCAAGGAAAGTTGTTGCAACTTTACTAATCCTTGAGATATGACAATTGGATCTGGTTTATCGAAAGCTACGCTGGTAATGGTTTCCCTAGTAACTGAACCGATGAAAAGAGTTAGAGCTATTAATAAATAATAAGGTGGCGAGTCTCTCAAAGGATTTATTGAAGTAGTAAAGCAAAAACGAGCAATATCACCTTGAGGATTTTTAATTAATATCAGTACGTCTTCGAGTAAATAACCAGCAGCCATCTGTCCGATAGCATAAATCATTGCTGCCGGTACTCCGCTTACTGCTTCGTAAATTTGCTGCGATTCTGCATTGGTTAAATTAACGTTTTTCTCTTTGGCTTCGTGTTGAATCAGCCGTAAACTATGTTCTTTGGGCAAACTATTAAGACGTATCGGTACGAATAATGTTTGTTCGCGGGTAGTAAGAATTACTTTAACCGTTGGTGGCAAGTCGTAAAGAAAGGAAAGAACTTCTTGTTTGTCTTCAATGGTTTCTAAGTTATCAACAATCAATAAAGTTTTAATTTGTGAAAGTTTATGACGAATAACTGCAATTTGCTCTTGCAAAGGTAAATTATTTATTTCGGAAAACTCAAAAATCCGAGCGATTTCTCGGCATATATCGCGTAAAGTACGCTGATAAATCAATCTCGGTAAAAGTCCAATCGAGGTAAGATGATTTTGCTTGGCAGATGTAAAGATTATGGCTTCAAAAGCAGGCGAATTAGAAATAAAACAGCGGTAGGCAACTTCAACTACTATTGTAGTTTTACCTACCCCACCAATTCCGTCAACGCTAATTAAATGAGCGGAATGCCTGTAATCCAAGAGTTCCATCAATCGGGCTACTTCGCGATCGCGTCCAATAAAAGTACTATATTCCCGTGCGGGTAAGTTTTGCACGATTGAACGTTTTCGGCTCTCTACTGAAGTAGAATCAGTAATTTCTATTTGCTGATTATTTACTGACAACTGTTCGGAGTTGTTTTCCGGTGACAGCTTGACTTTGCGTTGTTCCCATTCGTTGCTTAAGTAAATCCTGAGTCGATTTTCTTTACCTCTGCTACTACCGCTAACATTGAACTTCTTATAAACTTGGCCCATCCTTTTGAGGCAAGCATCAGCAGAAGTACCCAATTCCGAGGCTATTTCTTCGTAGCTCTTACCTTTCCCCATTCGCAGTAAAAAAACTTCCTCTTGATCGCGAGAAAGTTCTTGATTATGCGCCATTTCAGTCAAAAAATCGGTTGGGAACATTTTGCAAAAAATTGTTTTGGCTTAATATATTCTACCTTTTTATTTAGAGTTTACACGTAAATCGGAGTAATTCGGAGTTTAAAGAAATAGTGAAGGTTCTATATAATACATTGTAAATCGGTGTTTAAAGAAACAGTGAAGGTTCTATGTAATACATTGGCATGATATTTTTTTAGGTTAGGATGCAAATGAGCAGACTACTTAGATAAGAATTAACTTATGGTAATTCTTCTCAAAAACCTATTGTTTGAATTAATAGCTTTCAACTAAAGATGCGTAATTGCTTGACTATTCTGCAATTAAGTACACAACTAATTGAATGCTATATAGCCATAAGGAATTTGGCTATAAGTTATTTTCCATACCGACACCAGAAAAATTACTGAGTTAATATTCTAAACACTCAAAGTAAAAAAGCTGTCTTTTGAAATCCGAATAAATTCTGGTTGTAGCTAAAAATTATACTTAGGCAATAATATGAAACAGTTTCTCAAGTCTGCTGCAAAAGTTTCTGCTGTGTCGGCAATTGCTTGTGGTTTGGCTTTCGTATCTACATTGTCTGCAAGCGCTCAAACTAAAAAAGGTTTGGAAGGAAGTTACGTTGGTGGTAGTTTCCAAACTGGAAGTGGACAAACTAACTTTGAAGTTTACGGACGATATGATGTTCGTCAGTTACCTATCTCCGTGCGAGGTAGTGTGAATGTAGCAGATTTTTCTGGTGAGACTTTTACTCAATTCGCGCCATCAGTTACCTACGATTTACCTATCAGTGAAAAGGCAAATGCTTACGCTGGTGGTGGTTTAGCTTTCGGTGAAGGTGATTCTACTGCGTTTCTTAGAGGTGGCGCAGAAACAGAACTTGCTACAAATGTAGTAGTTTTCGGAGATTTAATCGTTCCTTTAGATGATGATGTCGATCCAGGTTTCGCTGTTGGGCTTGGCTATCGTTTTTAAGTATTTAAGCATTTGTTAGCTTGTTCGATCAAAAAGAATAAAGCATAAATTACCACGCGGGGGAAAGTTCAAACTTTTACCCGCGTTTTTGAGTATTTATGGTTAAGGAGTTTTTCGGAGCTTTACTGAATTTTGATGTAAAATGTTTCATATATAGCTATATACAGCAAAAATACGGAGTAATATTGTAAAATAAGCAGAGCTTAAACGAGGAATGAGAAAAGTAACATAGTATCGGGGGATAATTTAGGCAACATATGTTGGAGTTTAGGAGTTCAGTTGATTAATGAAGTACCTTAAAATCTAAAAAAAAGAGTGCTTCAGCGACGTTGCGGAATTCTAGACTCAGGGTTTTTCTCAATTGTTACTACTAATTAAATCTAGATAAGTATTCAAATGCCTATCTAGTACAAAACTTCAGCAGACAAACTATATTATGGCGGGAAAGTTAGTTATGATTCAACATTTACAACAAAAAGTATCGCCTAAAATTCTATTAGTTGATAGCTATGAAATATTTTTGAGTGGAACAGTAAAGATATTACGTTATTGTTATCCTGATGCTAAAATCTATGCTGCTACAACTGTAGAAAAAGCTTTATATCTAATTGCAAAAATTAAGCCAGAGTTAGTTATTACCGATATTTGTGTTGCACAAAATATTGGGGGAGCAATCCAGATTAATAATGGAATGCAGCTTCTGAAAAAATTATTAACTAATTATCCTCAAATTAATATACTAGTACAAAGTACTTATATTAATACTTTAGTGCGAATCAAGTCGGAAATTGACAAACATCCATCGGGTTTTGTAGTTGCGGATAAATGTCTTTCTACTCAGGAAACATTAAATAGAGTTAATTGGGCTTTGCAGGGATTGACTCATACTAAAGATATCAAAGCAATTAATTCTGGAATAGAATTGAAACCAGAGTGGTTAAGGTTGCTTAATTTAGCATTTGAAGAAGGTTTGCAAGATAAAGCAATTGCTGCACATATTTGTGTTTCCGAGCGAATGGTACGTCACTATTGGTATAAATTACAAGAAGTCTTAGATATAAATATTGATGAACTAAAAAATCAAGGAAAGAACCTTCGAGTTATAACTCATATTCGAGCAAGAGAAGAAGGTTTTATTGATTAGTCTTTCGTACATATTTCGTAAAATTTGCTCTTGTATCCGATAAATAAATAGGGATGATTGTTGTATTCAAACAATCGAAATAATTCTTATATTTTTACAAATTTATATCTTGATAAGTGTATAAAATCATAAATTTATAAGTTTTATTATCCCTTAATTATTTTAGGAGTAAATCATATGAAGTCTGTTATATTGACATCTGCAATCCTTTCATTAGCAGCAGTGGTATATAGTCCAGAAGTAAATGCGAGTAGCATACCTGACTATGTATCTAACTAGTACCGCTTCGCGGAAGTAAGAAGTAAGAAGTAAGAAGTAAGAAGTTTGATTTTCTAAGCTTTTCAGCCATTTTTAATGGTTGCCTTATTTACGCCGACTTGTACTAGGTTACAGAGCAAAATATAAATATGGCTGGAAGCAATCGCCATATATCGACATCGAATAAATGTAGCCAAGATACTACTAATACTAACTACCAATTGACTTCTGGAGATTTTCTAATTTATTTTTTATTTTTTATAATATGTTTGATATTGTTATTTCAGCTTTGGTTGGATTATAATCTTTCTAAAACGAAAAAACACTATTAGTAGTATATAAACATTTGTATAATTTTATTCTCCAATTTAGTTTTCTTTTAACTAAAACCGTATTTGTGATGTTAAATTGACAATCGGTAAACCTTAATCGGTAATTTACCGGAAATTTTTCATAAACATTCGACATTATGCCTATCTGTAAAAATAAATTATTCTGCCAGTTTAAATAATCATAGTGATTTGGATTGATTTTAGCTGTATTAGGATTTGTACCCAAGCATTTCCCCAGTATCACAGGAGACGGAAAAATGAATAAGTTATCACTAAATGTTGTAATGCTTGGATTAGGAGTAATGGCATATGCTCCAAAGGTTAATGCAGCAAATGCATTTTCTCTCCCGCAATTATTTACAACACCAGCAGAATTTGTCTCGCTGTTTACTCAAGCAAATGTTGATAATTCTGTAGTCGCGACTTCTGGATGGAAACAGTTTTATTCAGATGAAGGGAATTTTTCAATTTTTGTACCCAGCAAATCTATAACTAACTTAAATTCTAAAAGTGAAGATTACTCTATAAATATTTATCATACAGATACTAAAAAAAGCTCGTATATAGTTGGTTACGTTGATTATCATAATGACTTAAGTAACTTAACAGTCGGTGAAGTTTATCAGAAGTTTTTGAATGAATTCTTAGGTGCTGATGTCAAATTTATTAACCAGCAAGATATTACCTTGGGTAAATATCCCGGCATAGAAGTAGAATATAAAAACGACGATCAAAAAGCAGTTGCTAAAAGTCGGTTATTTTTAGTAGGACAAAGATTGTATATTTTAGATATCTCTAATTATAAAGCTGGAGACGCTAATCAATTTTTTAATTCTTTTCGGTTGGAGAAGAATATTAAAGAAAACGAGAGCGAGATTGCTCTTAACTGAAATATTGCAAAATTCTCGATAAATCATAATAAACCCGGTTTCTTGCTAGTTGCACAACTAAAAAATCATGTTTTAGCGAAAAGAAACCGGATTTTTGACATCATAATAATCTCAACAATGCTCGCTATGTGAATCAAGCTGCAACGATTGAATCGACGATTGGCAGCTTAAAAATTTATCAACATCTACGTCTACCCTTCGAGAGTGAGGGCGTTTAAAGCGTTTAAATTTATCAACTATCAATCAATAACTATTTCTTCACCCATTCGCTCTTCCAAAAGATCCATTAATTCATCCACATCTCGATCAACTTGTTCAAAACAAACGGGTGGCGGAGTTTCTGGTTCAAAATAAACTAACTTAATTTGCTCTTTACCAATACCTATCATCAAAACTTCCACTTCAGGTTTATGATTCTTAACTAAACCCAAAATTTCCTGAAGCTTATTATCAACATTATCGTTAAACTTTTCAATTGCCTCTTCAGGGCAATATACAAAATGCGGTTTTGGTTGCAAATCAATACCGATAGTACCCTGACTATCACCATTTTGCTGCCAAAGTGCCCAACTTAGCGCCGCTAATTCAAGATGATGCGCTTTCACAAATTTGTCCAGCTGATGCAGCCATTTCGGTTGGGGTGTATCGGGTTGAGTGGTACCAAACATGATTATATCTGTAGAATACGCAGTCTTTTGACACTCTCCGGGATAAATCCACGGAGATTCTTGGTTCAACGAGTCCACTTAGTTTAGATCCCTTGCAGTATCTAAACCAGAGGTGGTTCTCTCCTCAAGCTTTAACTTTCCGAGTGCCCCTCGGTAGTTGAGCCACTCGACACCGGGCACAGCCGGTGTCCAAGTGGCGTTGGATTGTTCCAAAATTTGTTTTGTTAAAAATTCTGTGTCGTCTAGTTTCCATGAAGATTTTACCTATTCCTGGTAAAAAACTAGAACTATGGAATAGAACCCACCAATCTTCAATTGTCAAGGTACAGATTGCCGCTAGGCATTTGGGTTTTTATACAGGTTAATTACCGTTCCTGTTAGTGTTATTGTATCATGAAAGGTTAAAACCTTTCCACTCGTTTTAGTCTAACGACTCACTCCGTGAACATCTCCGGGATAAATCCACGGAGTTTTAGTCTAACGACTCACTTCGTGAACAACTTCATCTTTGTATAATCATCTCACAGTTAGCAGTTAACAGTTAACAGTGAGCAGTGAGCAGTTAGCAGTTACCAGTTACCAGTTACCAGTAAATAGTTAAATCTTAATTCTCATCTTGCTTGTGTTTTGCCCTTGCACTCGCCGCATCAATCAATTTCAAAGGTGATATATAAAGTACGTTAAAGTTCACCGAGATGCATCATTATCGTTAAGCCCATATTCCCGCCTCGGAATCAATGCCTGCATTCATATACAAGCTAAAAATTTTACCCAGTCTGCCGCAATCAGACTTTATATATAAGCCTGGGAATTTATTCCAAGGCGGTTTATAAGGCTTATCGAAAATAGCGAACAAGTCAGTTCAAAACCAATTGATTCCAACTGCTCACTGATAACTGCTCACTGCTCACTGATAACTGATGACTGCTCGCTGTTAACTGGCAACTGCTCGCTGCTTGCTGGTAACAGCAGTTGTTTCGGTTTGAGATGCGCTTTCATCCGAATCAGTAAAAATGTGATTGGAATACTTAAAATAAAACCAGTGACAATAAAAAACATCCAAATAAAATGCCATTCCAAAATTCCTTCAACTCCGGCAATTTCATAAAAGAAGCGATTATTCGCGATTAATTTGGGAGTTGATTTGTTTTTGGGAATCTCAAACAAAAATTCGTAATATGGATAATGGTCGTTACTAACTTGTCCGCCGTTAGCTGCTATAAATAAATATGGTTGCTGATTTTTATCTTCTGCTTCAACTACTATTCCTTCAAGTCGCTTTCCATCACCTTTAGATACTAAATCTCCGCTGGCTGAATCCGATGTAAATTCACCGTTATATCCCGGCTTTCCTTCGTATAAAAGTTCGGTTTTTTCTAAATCATTATATAAAGAATTTAGTTTATCTAGAGAAATATAAGAAGTCTTTTTTTGTAACTTTCCTTTTTCAGACAGAGTTAGAAGAATACGAGTGCTATCTGCTTGCAACAGCGCTTCGCGAACGCAATTTTCTGTGTTGCATTTTCCCGTACCGCAGCTGCTCTCAACATTTTCAATTCCTGACTGTATATCTTTTATGCATGAGCTTGAGGTATCTATTTTAAAAATTCTGCTCCCATCATTTCTTTTTATGCTAGAAACGGGAGTAATTGAACGAATTTTCTCAAATTCTTCAACTTTTTGCGGCAATTCAGGAGGATTGAAATAATATCCCCAATAAGATTTAGAAATTAATATAGAAGCGATAAAGCCAGCAAAAACAGTACTACCAAAAGTAAGTGAAAATGCTAGTATGATTCCAAAAGGTTTTGGATGAGAATTATTCTTCATCAGTAGAATTAATGTTAGCTAATAACACTGTTATAACTACTAATAGTGTTTCTATCAAGTTATATAATGTCCGGAAGGAACCATTATCAGTTAGTAGCAATGTTGGGTTACGACACGAATATATAAAATTTCGTTACAAATCTAATTTGCTTTTGGTGTCTAACCCAACCTACAAACTGCTCACTGTTAACTGCTAACTGATTACTGACTTCAACCCGGATTGTACTCGCCACAAACTTGCGTAAATTCCGTTGTGTTCGAGTAATTCTTCATGAGTACCGGATTCTACGATTTCGCCGTATTCTACTACATATATGCGGTCGGAATTGCGAATTGTAGAAAGACGGTGAGCGATCGCAATGGTTGTTCTATCTACGGTAATTCGTTCTAAAGAGCGGGCGATCGCCGCTTCTGTTTCGTTATCTACGGCTGAGGTGGCTTCGTCTAATATGAGGATGGGCGGATTTTTTAATATTGCTCTGGCAATGGCTATCCTTTGTCTTTGCCCACCGGATAATTTTTGTCCGCGCTCGCCGACTATTGTTTCGTAGCCTTGGGGTAGCATATTGATAAATTCGTGGGCTTCGGCGACTTTGGCGGCTGTGATGATTTCTTTGTCGTTGGCGTTGAAGCTGCCATAAGAGATATTTTCGGCTACGGTACCGTGAAACAAAAATACGTCTTGGCTTACCAAACCGATGCAGCGGCGTAAATCTTGCAGGTTTATATCTTGTAGATCGATGTTATCAACGGTAATTGTTCCGGAAGTGATTTCGTAAAATCGCAGCAATAATTTAACTAAAGTGCTTTTACCCGAACCCGTGGAACCTACAATGGCAATAGTTTGTCCTGCGGGTATTTCTAAAGATAGATTTTTGATTACTGGCTGTCTATCGTGATAGGCAAAAGTAACGTTATTAAACTTGATTTCGCCGCGTACTTTTTCAATCGGTAAGTCTACATTTCCGGGATTAATCGTAATAGGAGTATCCAGCAAATTCATGACGCGATTTGTGGAAGCCATCGCCCTTTGATATAAATCGAAAGTTTGTCCTAATCTAGTCAAAGGCCAAAGTAATCTTTGAGTTAAAAAGACTAATACGCTGTAAGTTCCTACAGACATATTACCGTTAACTGCCGACATTCCGCCAAATAATAACAGCGCCGTAAACCCAATTAAAATTAACATTCTAATTAAGGGTACAAAAGCAGCAGAAAGTTTAATGGCTTTACCATTACTGCGGCGATAAGCTTCACTTTCCGATTCTAAACGTTTGCTTTCATATTCTTCAGCAGTAAAACTTTTAATAGTAGTAATACCGCCTAAATTATTAGACAAACGCGAGTTAAGAAAACTTAGCTTTTCGCGAACGTCGGCGTAACGCGGTTCGAGTAAATCTTGATAAGCAAACGTTCCCCAAAGAATAAACGGAATCGGTAACATGGTCATCCATGCCACGTTAGGAGCTAAAATAAAGAATGCACCACCAAGAATTATAATAGTTGTGGCAGTTTGCAATATATCGTTAGCTCCCACATCCAGAAAGCGCTCCAGTTGGTTGATATCATCGCTCAAGATCGACATCAAACCGCCGGTACTGCGTTCTTCAAAGTAGGCTAATTCTAGATTTTGTAAATGTTTATAGGCATTCAAGCGCAAATCGTGCTGAATAGTTTGCGCCAAATTACGCCATAGTGTTTCTAAAGCATACTCAAAAACCGACTCCAATACCCAAATCACAACCGTTAGCAAAGAAATTATTAAAAATTGCCAAAAAATATCAGTGATTCCCCAACTGGCAATGATAGAATCTTCCTGTTTGACAACAACATCAACGGCGAAGCCAATTAATACCGGAGGTGCCAAGTCGAATAGCCTATTGAGAATAGAACAAACTACCGCGAGCCGAATTTTTTGGCGATAATCATGTCCGTAGTCAAGCAAGCGTTTCAACGGATGCGCTGAATCCCTACGCTGTTTTTGCAACCGATTGGATTTAAGTACTTGAGCCACAATTTTAGGTAAATGCTAGGAACTTATCTTAACATGAAATCAATGAACAATTATCAATTATCAATGATTTGTAGTCTGGGAAGTTTGAAATAGTTTTTAATTTCTCCACCGCTTTATAGATTCATAATTACTTTCACCATTTACTTTAAGAGTATAAATTGGGCAATAATTATACTGGATTGATAATTGGTAATTGATAACTGATAACTGAATAACTAACATAAAAAGGAGTAATAAATTGAAGAATCAACAATTAGGTGGATTGCAATCGGCAATCGCAGGGGTTGTATTGTCATTAGTGCTTATTTTTGCTCTGAATGCATTTGTAATTATTAATCCCGGTCAAGCCGGAGTTTTGAGTATATTAGGAAAAGCTCAAGATGGTGCTTTACTTGAAGGTATTCATTTCAAACCACCACTAATTTCTAATGTCGATGTATACGATGTGACAGTACAGAAATACGAAATTCCCGCCCAAAGTTCTACCAAAGATTTGCAAGAATTGACGGCAAAATTTGCAATCAACTTTCGGATAGATTCCGTAGAAGTTGTGGAAATTAGAAGAAAGCAGGGAAGTTTACAAAATATCGTCTCGAAAATTATTGCACCGCAAACTCAGGAATCTTTTAAAGTTGCCGCAGCGAGAAGAACGGTAGAAGAAGCTATTACCAAAAGAGAAGAGTTGAAAAATGATTTTGATAACGCTTTAAGTGAACGTTTGGAAAAATATGGAGTAATTGTTTTAGATACTAGCGTCATTGACTTAACCTTCTCCCCCGAATTTGCCAAAGCAGTTGAAGACAAGCAAATTGCCGAGCAGCGTTCGCAAAGAGCAGTTTATGTAGCAGCAGAAGCCGAGCAAGAAGCATTCGCGGACATTAACCGCGCTAGAGGTAGAGCAGAAGCCCAAAAACTGTTAGCTGAAACTTTGAAAGCTCAAGGTGGACAGTTAGTGTTACAAAAAGAAGCTATTGAAGCCTGGAAAAGTGGAGGCGCTCAAATGCCAAGAGTTTTAGTCATGGGGAATGAGTCTGAAGGTGGCGTGCCATTTTTGTTTAATTTAAGTAACATACAAGATCAATCGTAACTGTAAATTTTTGGTAGAGTAGAAGCTCTACGCCATACCAAGTAAACCCCTAGTTGATTCAAGTTAGGCTATGACAAGCAAACCCCAAACCCAAATTACGGTTGAAGAAGCCAAGAAAATATTGAGTAAATATGACTTCGTTGATGTTGCAGCCCAACTGAAGCCATCAGATAAAATTTCAGTCCGTGGGGCTTTGACTTTGCTTGCGAATCTTTGCGATTATCAAATTCTGGGTATTTCTGCCGATACCACCGAAGAAGGAATAAAAGCAATGGAAAGCTATTCCAAAGCATTGGGATACGAGCCTCCGAGTAATTTACCATCAATTGAAGGTCCCGTTTACATTAAATTAAATGGTAAAAATGGCTTGTGCTACATAGATGGCTACATGGGGCATCATCGTGGGGTTTTAGTTTCTTGTCAGTCTTCTTCCGAAGGTGGAATGAACCATATGTACGGACATTTACCTTTAGATTTATTTGATTAAATTATCTTGGTAATCGGGCATTGGGCATTGAATATTACAATGCATACGGGTTTCAATAATCTCATTGCGCCTTAAATATTGAGAAGCCGTAATGCGTCACTATTTGTTGTTGCATTACGGCTTTCAGTATTTGTTATCTACGAAAAAAAGTGTACTGACTCTAATACCTAAGCTATCTTATAACATGGTGTCTTGGAATATAAAGCACCTGATTTAAAAAAACTAAAACCTAAAATCTAAAATCCTATGGGTGTTATTACATTACAATCTGTCAAAAAAGATTTTGGCATTAAGGAAATTCTTAAAGATGCTTCTTTTAGCTTGGATGCTGATGAAAAAGTTGGGCTAATTGGTACTAACGGTTCTGGTAAATCTACTTTATTAAAAATGATTGCTGGGATGGAACCAATTGATGGTGGTGAAATTATTGTCAATCCCGGCGCAAAGGTTATATATTTACCGCAACAGCCAGATTTAGATGAAAGTCTCACTGTTTTAGAGCAGATATTTGCTGACAGTAGCGAGCAAATGAATTTGGTGCGCGAATATGAAGAAATTTCCGATAAATTAGCTAAAAATCCTGAAGATAATCAATTATTATCGCGTTTGGGTGAAGTAACTTCTCGGATGGATATTCTTGGTGCTTGGGAAGTTGAAACCAACGCTAAAATTATTCTTTCTCAGTTAGGAATTACAGATTTTGATGCCATAATTGGTACTTTATCTGGTGGTTATCGCAAGCGGATTGCTTTAGCAACTGCTTTGTTATCCGAACCAGATTTATTATTAATGGATGAGCCGACAAACCATTTAGATGCTGATTCTGTGGAGTGGCTGCAAAGTTATTTGAATCGTAGAAATGGCGCTTTATTATTAATAACTCACGATAGATATTTTTTGGATAAAGTTACAAATAGAATTATCGAAATTGACCGAGGTGATTTTTATACTTACTCCGGAAACTATTCCTATTATTTGCAAAAGAAAGCCGAAGCCGAAGAATCTGCTGCGAGCAGTCAGCAGAAATTTAAAGGAGTATTGCGGCGAGAATTAGAATGGTTAAAAAAAGGGCCAAAAGCAAGAAGTACCAAGCAAAAAGCGAGAATTGATCGAATTAGCGAAATGCGAGCAACTGAGTTTAAACAAACTCAAGGGAAAGTTGAGATTTCTACAGCTAGTCGTCGCATTGGTAAGAAAGTTATTGAAGTTAATAATATCTCGAAAATTTACGATAACCGCACTTTATTTAAAGATTTTACCTACGAATTTAGTCCGGAAGATAGAGTCGGAATTATTGGTGAAAACGGTGCTGGGAAATCCACTTTAATCAATATTATTACCGGAAGAGAGCAACCGGATACTGGTGAAGTTGATATTGGTACTACCGTTTATATTGGTTATTTCGATCAGCATTCGGAAGAATTGATTGGTGCTTCCAACGATTCGCAGCGGGTGATTGATTATATCAAGCAAGAAGGTGCAGAATTTATTGAAACTGCCGATGGAACTAGAATAAGTGCCTCTCAAATGTTGGAGAGGTTTTTGTTTCCCCCGAATCAACAATATGCACCGATTGATAAACTTTCCGGTGGTGAAAAACGGCGTTTATTTTTATTACGAGTTTTGATGAGTGCGCCGAATGTTTTAATATTGGACGAACCAACAAACGATTTAGACGTACAAACTTTAGCAGTATTAGAAGATTATTTAGAAGACTTCAAAGGTTGCGTAATAGTAGTATCTCACGACCGCTACTTTTTAGATAGAACAATCGATAGAATTTTTGCTTTTGAAGATACCAAGATTCGGGAATTCCCCGGTAATTATTCAGTTTATCTTGATTTTAAGAGAGCGGAAGAAGCGAAAGAAAAGCAGTTGCAAGCAGAGTTAGAGAAAAGTAAGCCAAAGGTAGCAGCGCAGAAAGTAGAAACTCAAGTAAAAAAAGAAGACAATAAAAAGAAGCGTCGTTTATCGAATTGGGAAAGGAAGGAATTCGAGCAGTTAGAAGGAAAGATTGCTCAGTTGGAAGATGAGAAAACCGAAACCGAAATGGCTCTAACCAAAGGTGCTGGAGATTATTCTAAAGTGCAGGAGCTTTTTGATAAAGTTGAGAAATTGAAGGAAGAGATTGAGAAATCTACGGAAAGGTGGATGGAATTGGCTGAGATTGATGAGTGAATTGGGGATTGGGCATTGGGGATTGGTAATTGGTAGTAAAGAGCAAGATGCTTTCACTACGGGGATTTGTCGCAAACGCGAAATTATTGTAGAGACGTAGCACTGCTACGTCTCCAGCAATTTGGAGCTATCACTTTATATTTTGATCCAGCAATCATGCGTAATTACAACAAAATCAACTGGGATGAGATTCAAAAACAAATAAAACAAGCAAAAGAAGAATATTGGGGTTGTTTTAATTTAAGTAACTATGGTTTAAAGGAAATACCAACAGAAGTTTTTGAGATAGATTCTTTGTGTGAATTAGATTTAAGCTACAATCGCTTTACAAATATCCCAACAGATATATCTCAATTAACTAATTTAAGCTATTTGATTTTAGACAACAACGAAATTACAACTCTTCCCCAAGAATTAACTCAACTGACAAATCTATACGAGCTTTATTTGGAAGAAAATGATTTAGTATCTATTCCTTCAGTTATTTTTGAAATTCCAACTTTGACTGGCTTATCTTTAAGCTTTAATCGGATAGATAAGCTTGCAGCAAATATATCTCAACTCAAAAATTTAGAATCACTTGATTTGAGAGGAAATAATTTAACAGAGCTACCAGAAGAACTTTTTGAACTTACTAATTTAAAATATCTGTTTTTGGAAGATAATCAATTAGAAGAAATTTCAAGTTCTATTGGTAAGCTGACTAATTTAAAAAAACTTACTTTATTTGATAATCCAATCACAGAAATACCCGATTGTGTTTCTAAGGTAACTGATTTAAGCAAATCATCTGTTAATTAATTTGTAAATGAGTAATTTTAATTGATAAATAAAGTCGAAATTTATGAGTAATTATTCTGAAATAGACTGGGATTGGTTTCACAAACGAGTAAAAGAAGCAAAAGAAACACATGATACTAGTTTTGACTTAATTAATCACGGCTTAACAGAAATACCAATCGAAGTTTTTGAGATAGAATCTTTAACTTCGTTAGATTTGAGATGGAACCGTTTGAAAATTATTTCACCAGAAATATCCAAACTGAAAAATTTAGACGATTTACAGATGGATTCTAATCAAATCGAAACTCTTCCTAAAAGTTTTGGTGAACTGATTAATTTAAAACAACTTCATTTAGATAGAAATGAATTTACGTCTATTCCTTCAGCTATCTTTAAACTTAAAAATTTGACGTGCTTGTCTTTGGACTTTAATCAAATACAAGAGCTTCCAGCAGATATATGTCAACTTAGAAAATTAGAATGGCTTAGTTTAGGCGATAATAAATTAAAAGAGCTACCAGAAGAGCTTTTTGAACTGATTAATTTGGAAGACTTATTTTTTGAAGATAACCAATTACAAGAAATTTCTGAATCTGTTTGTAAACTGACTAATTTGGATTTTATCGGTTTATATGATAATCCAATCAAAAAAATTCCTGATTGCATTTCTGAAATAGTAGAATTCAATAATTTGTAGGATGTTTTAATACTCAAGAAAAACGGGAACGACGATGCAAAATTACCCACATCACAACTGGAGTACCAATCAAAGCAGTAACGGAATTTAAAGGTAAAACAGCCTCGCTTCCCGGTAACTGGGATACCAAATCTGCTATCAAAGCCAATATTGCACCCATCACGGCTACAACGGGAATCAATATTTTATGGTTTACAGTTTTAAATAAATTGCGACACAGGTGAGGAACTATAACACCTAAAAATCCAATCGGACCGCAAAAAGCAGTAATTGCACCTGCTAAAATTGAAGCGCTGGTGATAATCCAGAATCTTGTTTGTTGTAGTGCTAAACCCAAAGTTTGAGCTTGAGATTCACCTAAAAGCATTACATTCAAAGCTTTTGATAATAGCAAAGCTATAGTTAATCCTAACATTATTACAGGCGCTAAAATTACCATTTGTCGCCAAGTGACACCGCCAAAACTTCCAAAAGTCCACTGTAAATATGATTGGATTTGATTATTTTCACTAAAATGCAGCAAAATACTCACAATAGCGCTAGTCGCATAACCAAATAATAATCCCAAAATTAGTAGCGTCATCGAATCAGGTACGCGATGAGATATTAATAAGACCATTCCTAACACTAATGCTGCACCCAGACAAGCTGCTATAACTAAACTTAAATCGTCAATTATTCCCAATTTTATCAGCCATACACCCATACCAGTAGTGTTTGTTGCCAGTACCACTAACGCTACTCCTAAAGAAGCACCGGAACTAATTCCTAATACAAATGGTCCCGCAAGGGGGTTTTTAAAAAGCGTTTGCATTTCTAAACCACTTACACCCAAAGCAGCACCAGCTAAAGTAGCAGTTAAAGCTTTTGGTAAGCGAAATTTGAGAATAATAGTAGTCCAAGTAGCTTTTTCTGATTCTCCTCCCAACAGAATAATAATTACTTGTTGAATCGGAATATTGACAGAACCAAAAGCTAAATTTAATAAAAATACGAATATTAAGCTACCGATCAAAATAGGAAAAATAATGACTTGCCAACTTCTATTATTTTTTAATTTGTTTTTATCTTTTTTGTTATTTCTGTAACTACGTGTAAACATACAGTTATTTCAAGGGTAAGAAAATATCAATCTATCCTAAGTTAAATATTTGTTATTTATAACCTATTTTTTCTGTTTGAAATGAGTTAAAAGTGGATTGAAATTCCACTAATTGTTTACGGACAGTTTGGAAACATTGCGGTGGTGTAATTGGCAAATTAGTTAAATAACAAAAAGCAACTTGATTTCTATACTCCAACAAAAACACAGCATCTTTTTCTGGATTATAGCTATCTACAGCTTGCAGAATATGACCGTTCATGAAGTGTCTTTGTAAGAGTACAGTATCTGGTGCTGCTAACCAAGCATTGAGAAAAGGTGCAAGATTTTGACGGGGAACAAAATGCGCTTTAAATGTTTCCCCAGAAACACCTAAATGAGGTGAATTCGTACTGCAAATAACAATACCACGTTCTCCGTTAGAATAGCCAAGCCAAGCATTGTAGCCAATAGCAATTAAGTTGGTGGAAATAAAATTTTGTTGCCAATCTTGGGAGTTGATGTCTGGGGTCATCTGAATATTAAACTCCTATTATAGTTTGGTAGATGCTGTTGCGTATTCATTCGCAATATTTGAATCAAATTGTATTTATGAGAACCATCAAACAGGTCTTACCATTACTGTATTTAACAGTATCCTGGCTTCATAAGTTGAAAGTGGTTTTGCTGCTGGTCCATTTTGGACTTTACCATCAGTGGTGAATTCTGAAGCATGACAGGGACATAAAAAGATATTTTCTTCTGCTTCCCAATCCACGGTACAACCAAGGTGAGTGCATGTTGGATTAACAGCAACCAAGTTTTTACTTTTAGATGTACCAATTACTAAAATTGCACCCAAAGACGATTCTTCTTTTAAGATTTGACCAGTTTTATCTAACTCTTCTACAGTTCCTACAGAAATCCATTTTCTATATTTTGATTTTAGTTTGGGTTTGGCTGCGTAACTTGCAGCAAACAATATAGGCGAACAACTTACAAATAAGCTTACACTAAATAAAGTAAGAAAGTTACGACGGTTCATATAATTTTAAGAAGATAATTACGTTTGAGAATAAGCAAAAATAAATTTACATAAAAGGCATAGAGTATTAATAAATATAATTAAATCCACTTACTCTATACCTTAGAGGTAGTTACACCCTATATTTATAATTAATCAGAAATTAGTTAGAGGTTACGACGGTAAAATAAATCCTACGGTAAACTATTTCGCAGTTTACGCAGACAGTTTATCGATGCAACACAATCACAACCAAACATATCTACAGCAGCATCACTTTCTGCATCTGTAACAGCAAGTAACGCATTCTCATTATTTACATCGGCAGCATCAATTTGTGGATTACCTTTTTTTAAATGAGATAATTCTTCTGCTTTAGCACAGAAAAATTTCCCGAATTTTGGATGTTTCACACAAGCCTTTTCGCTTTCTGCGGAAACTGGTGTAACGTTAGCATCTGAACGTTCTACTGGTTGTACTTTCTTAGCGGTTTCGTTAGCTACGGCTATTTTTCCAGTCATTAATAATGTACCTAGAGAAATAAAAGCTAAAGGTTTTCTTTGTAAATTAGTTAGTAACTTTATCACTTGATTTTCCTACAAATACAGAGGTTAGCATCATCAATCAATTCTAAATTCAGTGGACGAGAATAATTCTCATCATGTTCCTTGAATTAATTAGGTGTAACACATTATTTGTTTTTTGACGATGTAGGAACTTTGTTTTTTTTACGAAATGTAAATAGAAAACTCATCCCAGCGCTGACGTACCTGTTGGTAACATTCTAAGGGTGTCATTAGAGGTTTTTGTAAAAGATTGACTTCGATTTGTGAACCATCTTTAACTAAGAGAACCATATCTTGTTGAGGTTTATAAGTATCAACTGTTTGCAAGATATGATAAATAGTATCTGGTGCTACCATCCACTCGTGTAAATAAGCTTTGAGGTCTGTTTGGATGAGAAAATGGGTACTGATTATTTCATCTGCACAGTGATATTTACTACGGATAGTAGAAAAAGGAACGCGGGGTAAATCTACTTTTTTGATATGACAAAAAACTGCCCCACGTCCTAGCTTGGAAAAACCTTTCCAAGCTGTATAACCAATTAGTAAAAAATTGCTTAAATTCAATTCTTTTGACAATTTAAGTTAGTCTCCTTTGGTAAGATTAGCTTCCTCCCGCAGTTTTTTAGCTGCTGAAACCATATTTTTTAAAGCTGGAATTACCTCTTCCCAACGACGAGTTTTTAATCCACAATCAGGATTTACCCAAATTTGTTGAACGGGTAAATTAGCAATTCCTGTGCGTAATTGAGATAGCATTTGCTCACTGGTCGGAATGGCTGGGCTATGGACATCATAAACACCATTTCCTACTTGTTTAGAATAGCCTCCATCCGTTAATTCATACAGGGTTTCATTGTTACTACGACTATTTTCAATCGATAAAACATCTGCATCTAAACGTTCAATATGGGAGATAATATCGCCGAACTCGGAATAACACATATGGGTATGAATTTGTGTTTCTGGTTTAGCAATTCCTGCACTCAATTTAAAGGAATCAACAGCCCAAGATAAATACTGATTCCATTGCTCTTGTTTCAATGGTAAACCTTCACGTAATGCAGGTTCATCTATTTGAATAATCTTTGCACCAACTGCTTCTAAATCTGTAACTTCATCCCGCAATGCTAAGGCAATTTGATAAGCTTGTTCTTGACGAGGAATATCTGTTCTAGTATATGACCAATTTACCATAGTTACTGGTCCCGTCAGCATTCCCTTGACTGGTTTTGCTGTCAAAGATTGAGCATAGATAAATTCATCTACTGTCATTGCTTGGGTGCGAATCACATCCCCATAAATAATTGGTGGACGCACGCAGCGACTACCATAACTTTGTACCCAGCCATTTTGAGTAAAAGCAAAACCTTGTAGCTGTTGACCAAAGTATTCCACCATGTCCGTGCGTTCAAATTCTCCATGTACTAAAACATCAAGCTCTGCTTCTTCTTGGGTTTTGATACATTCGAGAATTTGAGACTTAATCGCTGTTTGATAATCTTCCTGACTGATTTCACCTCGTTTGTAACGAACTCGCAGTTTACGTACTTCTGATGTTTGGGGAAAGGAACCAATAGTAGTTGTGGGAAAAGCAGGTAATGAAATTTGTAACGAACGTCTTAAATCATAGGATAAATTGCGTTCAAAATCTTTGGTTATTAGTGATTTGAGTTGTTGCTGAACTTTTTGATTTGTCGGACTAAAACGGCGAAATTCTTCCCAGGCTGTTTCAATTGATTTTTGGTCTTTTTTGTATCGAGTAACTGTGAGCTTATTAGCATCAAATTTTGACTGATCTTGGTCGTTATTTCGATTGATATTGGTTAAAGATTCATGGTTACATTCAGAATCGCAAACTGTAATTTTCTGAGCTAAAAATACTACTTCTTGTAGCTTTTGTTCTGCAAAACTCAATACATTGCGTAAAGGTTCGGGAAGTTGTTTTTCTCGTGTTGCGTCGTAGGGTACGAACTGTAAGGAAGCAGAAGGCTGCATTTCAAATTCACTGACTATATCTTTGATAGTTTCCAACTTGGGAATAACTTCTTCAGGACGAATTTGCCAAATATTTCTTGCATCTACTATTCCTACTCCCAAACGCTTATCTTTGGGGAAACCATAGGTTTTGATTAACTCTAAATTACGTCCGCGAGTCAAATCTAAACTAATTGCGTTTACAGGTAAATCCATTACCCAGCTATAGTTTTCACCCAAGTCATCAAAGTAAGTGACTAAATTAAGCGGTATTCCTACATTAGACAGGGAATTATATACAGTTTGATAATGTTGCTTCCAATTATTTGCATCTCCTAGTACCAGCGCAGGTTCGTGAATTTGTACTTCGGTAATACCCAGAGATTTTAATTCGGTAAGCAGGTTAATATAAAGCGGAATTAACACAGAAATAGCTTTACCAATATTCACCTCTAACTTACTCAAACGTAGCAAAGTACAGGGACCAAAAACGATAGGAATTGCACGTTTTCCTAAGATTTTCTGAGAGCGAGTAACTCTTTCTATAAAATCACTCCAATCTGCTGTTAAAACTTCATTAGATATTTCTGGAACTAAATAGTGATAGTTGGTATCAAACCATTTTGTCATTTCCAGCGCGGGTATTTCTTCCTTACCCCTAGCCATTGCAAAATAACGTTCTAACCCAGAAAATTGCTGAAATCGTTCGGGAATTAAACCGAAACGGAATGTCCAATCAAGGATGTGGTCATAAAGTGTTGTATCGCCAACTGCAATTTTATCAATACCTGTATCTAGTTGGGTTTTCCAGTTAGCTTCCTCGACTTCTTTGACTGTTTCTAATAGCGATTCTGATGCTATTTTCCCACTCCAAAAAGCTTCTAATGCTTTCTTGACTTCCCGGTTTTTACCAATGCGGGGATAACCTAAAGTCGCAGTTTTAATTTTCATTTTTCCCTGTGTATGAGTGTGGGTGAGTTCTATATGAAATAGGGGTTTTGATTGGGAAAATTTCTCTCCTAGCAGGAAAGAAACTTTGAGATTTAATTTTTCTAGGAATTAACCCAAATCTTTGAAATCGAAATATTTGCAAACTAATTCCAGCAGTTGTTCAAACAGGTGTCCAACTGCAAGTTAATTACGATAAGATTTTGCTGCAATTAAATTCTGAAACCCTTAATTGCACAATTCCATTTCAAGATTTTCCTTTTCTACAGGAACCTGTACTGCTGGAATCCTCGCTAAAATACCTTTCTTCAGCGGTTGGGGACGTTCAGCCCAAGGTAAGGAACCTTCTGGATGTACGTAATACTTACCCGCACAATCGAATACACCTTTAACTTCTACGGGAGTTAAATCAGAGGAAATATCGCCAAAAAGATACGTAGTTTTACCAGGTGAAGCGAAGGAAATTACACAAGAGCGATTGCAAGCGCTCATGCATTCGACTGGTTGAATAGTAAATTCTTGGTTTAAATCCCAATTATGATAATCATTTTTCAAGCGTTTAAGTAGCTTTTCACCACCACTTTCACCGACACGCTTACCGTTTTCCCACTTGCTTGCACAAGTTGTACAAACAAATATTGTATGTGCCTTCATCTATACCTCGTAGATTTAGCTATGTTTTTGTTGATTTTTCGGCGGGCATTCTGACTTACAAGGTTACGATTTTTCTTGTTTACAGTTGCGGGACAGCGCCGGATTCACACCGGACTTTCCCCGTTACCTCTAATGGCTGTTCCCCATTAGAACCGAAGTCAAATTTTATATTAACACAAAATGTTTGCGTGCATTTAAATCTTGTAATCAAAATTAACTCAGTTTCTGATAAAAAAATAACTGATGATTTGGTAATAACTCTGGATGAAAAATTTTAATTAAATCGGTTAAAACCAGATCGGGATTGCTTATTCCACTCTCCCAATAATCGTTACCTCCACTTTCATTTAAACGAGCATTATTATTAAAAACATTACCTTTTTTTACTGCTTGAAAATCACTATAACGATTATCTTCTGTAATTACATCTTTTAAACTCTGCCAAGCTTGACTAACATTTAACCAGTAATCTGCTGTAGCAGCACGTTCAAAAACATCTTCAAAAGATGAAGGTGTACTACCAGAAGAATTTTCAGCACAAAGTAATTCTGCACCAGCATCGGCTAAATATTGCGCTGCATAACTTTTGCATCCTGGTACATACCAAGTTCCTTTAAAGTTAAATCCTGTAAATACTTTGGGACGTTTTTTGATAGCTTTGGCTTTAGCCGTAATTTCTTGATATTTCCTAGCTATTTCACCAAATTCTTTTTCAGCAATATCTTCTTTATTAAAAAACATAGAGGTAAACTTTAACCATTCTGCACGCCCTAATGGTGTGTTTTCCATATATTCAGCATTGATAGCTACTTTTAATCCTGCTTCTAATAATTTAGGATAACTATCAGTTTGTGGGTTTCCCGTTCCATAAGTTGTAATTAAATCGGGATTGAGTTCTAACAATCTTTCTACATTTACATTATTGCCTAATTCTGCAATTTTCCCTGCTTTTATTTTCTCAATTACTTCTGGTGTATTGACTGTTTTAGTATCGCTGACACCGACGAGTTTATCTACTACTTCTAAGAAAGCTAAATGGGGTAAATGAGTAGTCGAAAGAGATGTAACTGTATTTATGGGTACTGTAATTACTTGAGTGTTCTTAAATTCTTGTGGTGCCGGCGTACCGCATTCAACTAAAGCATATTTAAAGCTTGTTTTTGCATCTTGCCAAGGGCTTTTTACTGTGACAATTTTATAATTATTTTGATATTCTACAGCAAAACCTGTGGCATATTTGATATTAGCTTTTTGGCGAAAGTAATCTGTATTTTGGTTATAGTTTTGAATGCAATTTTTGTTAGGAGTTTGTGTAGTCAAAGTGGGTGTAGTGCTTTGACAAGCAATTACTAAAGCCGCAACACACACAACTTGATAAAATAAGAATATTGATTTGATTCTGCTCAATCTGAAAAATTGCATATTAGGAGCATCCTATAGTTTAAGGATAAGGATTATATATATTTTTAACGCAAAGGCACGCGGAGTTTATCGCGAAGGTACGCAGAGAGAAGTTAATTTTAATTTTATAGGATGTTTCCTTGAGTATCTTTAAACCGATTCTGGTGGATAAAGATGTTCGGTAACTTTATTTCCTTGGACTAAATGCTTTTCAACAATCGTCTCAGCAATTTCTGGATTAACGCGAGTGTACCAAGTTCTGTCCTCAGAATTAAATACGACTGGTCCCAATTTACAAACTTCTAAACAGCCAGATGTTCTTACTTCTATATCTAAACCGGCTTTTTCCACAGCATTTTTTAAGGATTCAAAAGTTGGTTGCCAATTACGTGAAGGTAAACATCTTCCAGAAGTACAAACTGAAATATAAGCACGTTTTAAGGGATTTTGAGTAAATGGCATTGGTTTTTTACCTAATACATAAATTTCCCTTAATTCTTGATAAAGAGCTAATTTTGATAAGTCTGGTTTACCTTCCGGTAATAAATTTTCTCCATCTACTAAAGGATTGGGTAAGAAAATTGTCATTACATTCTCACCCACACCATTCCAAAGTTCAATTCCCCAACTTCTGGGATTTCCATCTTTGTTGAAACGTCGATAAAACGCTGCACGACTAACTCTTCTTTGTCGTCTTAATTCTAAAGGAGTTTGGTTATTCGGACCACCTAAATTATCATCAATACACAGGTGTAAATGCCAACCTTCTGTTACTACTGTGAGATAACCATCATAGAGAATACAAATCTTAGGTGGATTGTTAAATCCTAATTCTAAAACCCCACCTTGAGCAACGTGCCCTAATTCTACCTGCTGCCAATTTTGTTGAAATAAAGTGTAAAGTAACGATGATAAAACATCACAACTGCAATCAATATCCTCATATTCAACTTTTCCTCCTGTTAGTAAATCTTCCGTACTTTGATTATTTAATGGTGTTACCCAAGGATTATAGTTACTCATGGTGATTTTGGATTTTAACAACGGATGGTTTTGTTTTATATTAATGAGTTAGGAATCCCCAATTCCCTAAAACTTATAATTCATCCCAACTTGTACAATTCTACCTGCATCGGGATAGCCGGGAAATAATTGAAATCTTTGGTCAAAAATATTTTCTACACTACCATTAAAGGCTAAATTTGTACTTACAGGAACTCGCAATTTAAAATCAAAGGTTGTGTAACCGGGTAAAGATTCTGTATTGGTGTTATTGGTGGGATAACTACCTAAAGAATGCATCAAAATTCCTGCATACCAACCTTGGGGATTTTCATAATTAAATCCTAAGTTAATACTATCAGCACCTGCAAATCTTAATTCTTGGTCAACTTCGGCAGGATTAGAACTTTCAAGTATTCTAGGGTCATTTGCAGTATAGTTACCAGAAAAGTAGAAATTTTTTGCTAATTGCAAGTTTAAGGCAAGTTCTACACCAGTTGTGCGAACTTTACCAATATTTTCATAGGTAAAATTGACATTATCATAAGCAATATTATCGGTAATGGTGTTATTGAAAAAAGTAAAACGTATTAAACCAATATCACCTAATTGTTGGTCGATACCTACATCAAAACTATTACCTCTTTCTGGTTTTAAGTCTGGATTACCTTGGGCAAAAGGAGAATTACTAAATAAATTAAATAGGGTAGGGACTCGGAAATTACGGATATAGTTAGCTCTAAGTGTAGTCTTTTCACTAAAATTCCAACGCGCACCTACTGCTGGAGAAGTTACGGAACCATTTATCAAACTATTGAAATCTTGACGCAATCCTAAATTTAATCGCACTTCAGGAGTCACATCGACCAGATATTTGGCAAATACGGCTCCCTGTCCGATACTATCATCGTAATTCTCTGTTTCTGTTTCATCTGCGAGGTTACGAGTCACATTTTCAGCGCTGACATTACGATAGTCAAAACCATAAGTAATATTATGATTTTTAGCAATTTGCCAATTATGCTGTACCTGAAAACCCAAGGATTTCTGATTGTTATCAAACTGTTGTTGATTGCTGATGTCTCCCGTGCGGTTGTCGAAGCGGGTATTGAGAAAGTCTAGATAGACTTTAGCTGTGACTAAGGAATCATCTGCTTTCCCTAATTTTGCATTCCATGTTAAATCCGTGAGAACTTGGTCGGTGTACTTACGATTATTATCGGTAAGCGAGTTGAAAGCAGCTTGAGAAATTTGCGGAATTGCTACACCACCGGGAACTCCCTGGTCTTTTGCAAGATAAATCGCGTTGAAACTCAAATTTTGGCGTTTATTTAATTCTGTATTCACCTGTAAATTCAGATTATTGTAGAGTACATCGGCGTTTTCTCTAGTTCCATCAAAGTCAACTTCGGGAATGGAATAATCAAAGTTATTGTTAGCGCGAGTGCGATTGTAGCCTAGCAACCAAGAGACATTACCCTGTTTACCGCTATTTTGAATGCTTTGTTCGTTTAAATCGTAGCTACCGAATCTTAGCTGAGCGGTGGTAGTAATATCTTTTGTTGGACGACGAGTAATAATATTGATTGTCCCTCCAATCGCATCGGAACCATAGAGGGTAGAGCCTCCACCAGGAAGAACTTCAACTCTTTCGACTATATCTGTAGTAATTTCTGAAAGGTCGAAACCACCACTACCAAGGTTGTTAACTGGTCTGCCATTAATTAATATCAATACTTGTCCAGTATTAGAACCGCGAATAAACTGACCGCTTAAACCACCAATTTCTGTTCCCACAGTACCGTCGGGTAAAATACCGGGGAGAAATCTTAGCGCTTCTTTGACAGTACGCGCACCCTGGGCTTCAATTTCCTCGCGGTTAATTACGTATACTGGACGAGTCGCATCGCGTACCTTTCCTTCACGACGAAACGGTGCAAATACTGGTTGATCTAATATTTCTCCTATAACTGTAAGCTCAATATCTGCTTCTTGTTCTTCTTTCTCTGCTTCTTGTACAGGATTATTTTGAGCAATTTCTTCCGTGTTATTACTTGTAGTGGAAGTATTTTCAGGTATTAATTCTGGAATTATTTCTAAGTCCTTTGCTGTACCTTGATACTGGGAAAATTCTGATATTTGCTCTATTTCTTGTGCTGTAGCGCGATCGTTCCCAGATAATATCCCCAATACCGTCATCATTAATACTGTGAACTGTATTCCCGATTGGCAACTAAAAATAATTTTCATCCGTACCTCGCAGATTATTGTGTTTTTTATCACATTTGGCGGGCATTCTGACTTAAAGACTTCTGTCTTATTACAGTTGCGGGACAGCGCTGGATTTACACCGGACTTTCCCCCTTACGTCTGATGGCTGACTCCCATCAAAACCAATTGGTTAATTCAAGATTGAAAATAAATTAGCACTATAGCCTACGCTTAATCAAAAATAATAGAAATTTATCTCAAACTAAATATTTGCTATTTATACACTATTTTTTCTGCTTTTCATATATTTTTTTTAATACAATCCATTTCTAGTTTAGTTTGTAAGCTGACTAATTTGGAAAAACTTATTCTATATGATAATCCTATAAAAAAGTGCCTGATTATATATCGAAATAACTGATTTAGATGAATTGCTTTTAATCAATAATGACAATGTTAATGTCAATGTCAGCGTTATTGTTAATGTCAATGTTAAGCATTTAACCAATATTATCGATTAATCAAATTTATAAATATACCCGTACAATAAAACGTATCTTTGTTAATATTGAAAACTAAATTACCGTGCTAGTATGAATAAAATTTTTCATGCTAAACTTCACCGAGGGAACTTTCTAGCAGACAATAGCAACTAATTTTACAGTTTATGCTTTATCGAATAGGCGTAAACAATTATGATTTATTGGTTCAAATTTTGCTGTTATTGACTCTCGAATAGAGAATATTGTTTTTAATACTTTTCAACTAGTAAAAAGCACAACTAAATCTTTTATGGGAATCCGAAAAAATCTCAAACGGCTGAATTTACTGGGAATAGCGCTAATAAGCTTATATTTGGTAATTGGTGTACCGAAACCGGCTTACGCAATGCATATAATGGAAGGTTTTCTACCATTTGGCTGGGCTGCTTTTTGGTGGGCTGTTTCTTTACCGTTTTTTGTTTTAGGCTTAATATCCTTAACTCGCATCACCAAGGAAAAACCACAGCTTAAATTACTTTTAGGTTTAGCTGGTGCTTTTGCTTTCGTGCTTTCGGCTTTGAAAATTCCTTCGGTAACTGGTAGCTGTTCCCATCCTACGGGTACGGGTTTGGGTGCGGTATTATTTGGTCCTTTGGCGATGTCAGTTTTGGGGACTTTGGTACTGCTATTTCAGGCTTTATTACTGGCACACGGCGGCTTGACAACATTGGGCGCTAATGCATTTTCGATGGCGATCGCCGGGCCATTTGCGGCTTTTTGGATTTATCGGTTAACGATGCAGTTGTCTGGTAATCAAAGGTTAGCGATATTTTTAGCGGCAGCTTTAGCAAATTTATTGACATATATAATTACTTCTATCCAATTGGCTTTGGCTTTCCCCGCACCTGTTGGTGGTGTGATGGCTTCGTTTGCCAAGTTTGCGGGAATTTTTGCTTTAACTCAAGTTCCTTTGGCGATTAGTGAAGGTTTGCTGACAGTATTGGTGTGGAATTGGCTGCAATCTTACAATCCACAAGAATTAGAATTATTGAATTTAATTAAGCGGGAGCCTCAAGGAAATGAAACAATCAAGTCAGTCTAATAAAGGATGGAACAATTGGCTGTTGATATCCATAGTCGTTGCTTTAGCAGTTGCACCATTAATATTTGTAAGTGGTGAATATGGTGGTGCTGATGGGGAAGCTGAAGAAGCAATTACTGAAGTTAAACCGGATTATGAACCGTGGTTTCAACCTCTATTTGAACCACCAAGCGGCGAAATTGAAAGTTTATTATTTTCCTCTCAAGCTGCTTTGGGTGCGGGATTAATTGGTTACGCAATTGGATTATATAAAGGACGTAGTGAAAAGCAAAAACGTGAAGAATGAGCTTAAAACTCGATACTTTAGCTTACACTAATCGATTGCGAGGGTTGCCACCAGAACATAAATTAGTTTTTGCTTTAACAACTTTGCTGATTTCTCTTTCTACCCATCCACCAGTACAAATTTTAATTGCATTATGGATGGGTATTTGGACGGTTGTTTATGCGAAAATTCCAGCCGGTATTTATATCAGAATATTGGCAGTTGCTAGTTTTTTTTGGCTGACTAGTTTACCGGCTTTAGTTATTAATGGTGTTTCTGTTGCAGATATTTCCCAGGTGCAAGGTGATTCCTGGCAAGGTTTAAATTTAGAATTTTACTATATATATATTAGTCGTAGTGGTTTTTATCAAGCTCTGGCAATTTTTACTAGAGCTTTTGCTTCTGTTTCTTGTCTATATTTTTTAATGCTAACTGTTCCGTTTACGGAAGTATTGCAAACTCTGCGCCGATTCAAGTTTCCCACGCTGTTAATTGAATTATTATTATTAATGTATCGGTTTATTTTCATATTGTGGAATACAGCCACTGATTTATCTATCGCTCAAAAATCTCGTCTCGGGTACCGTGATTTTCGTACCAGCATCAAAAGTTTAGCATTATTAGTCGGACAGCTTTTAAAGCGAACCTTGCAAAAATACAGTCAATTTTCATTAGGATTAGAATCACGGGGAATGAGCGGAGAATTTCGAGTTTATGCTCCTCGTCGCTATCGTCCTTCAAAACGCTACATTCTAGAAGCAGTAATCGGTTGTGTAATATTAATTAGTTTAGAGTGGTGGCTGAATGCAGGAATATTTACTTGAATTTGAACAGGTACACTACACTTATCCCGGCGCTAGAGAATCTTCACTCAACGGTTTAACTTTAAATATTCCATCAGGTAAAAAATGTGCGCTCATCGGTCAGAATGGTTGTGGAAAAACCACATTATTTTTATTAGCAAACGGTTTATATAAGCCGTCGAGTGGAATTGTCCGCTGGCACGGTAAACCATTACGTTACGACCGCAATTATTTAAGTAATTTACGTCAGGAAGTCGGATTAATATTTCAAGATCCAGAACAACAGTTAGTTGCTTCGACAATAGAAGAAGATATTTCCTATGGCTTATGTAATTTGAATTTACCTGTTAAAGAAATTCAGGTAAGAGTAGAAGAAATATTAGCAGAACTTAGTTTAGAAGAATTAGCGCAAAGACCAGTACATCATCTTAGCTTGGGACAAAAAAAACGAGTTTCCATTGCAGATGTGATGGTACTACGACCCAAACTCTTATTATTAGACGAGCCGACGGCATATTTAGATATTAAACATACCCGTCAGCTAATCAAAACCCTGGATAAAATTCATCAAGACGGTACAACATTATTAATGTCTACCCATGACTTAGATTTAGTTTTTCGTTGGGCTGACTGGATATTTGTGATGGATAAGGGGCAGTTAATTTTTGAAGGTAAACCCGATGATGTATTTGCTCAAGGGGAGCTTTTAGAACAATTAGATTTAGGATTGCCGTTGATATATCAGCTTCTATTTGATGAGAGTTTATCTGAAGAAGAGAAAGCTGTAGTGGAAAAATTGCGGGAACGGATATTAAAATTGTGAGTATTAAACTACACAAGCAAAACCCGCCTGCGCGGGTTATAAGAAATAGTCCACGGAGGTGGACTTTGCCTGTGTAGCCGCGAATTACATTCGCTAGGTAAATTTATACGCAGACGAAATATCTAAAATATTACCGCTGACTAACAAAAAGCTGCGTGAAATAATATTCACCTTTGGAATTTTTCGCAACACCAATACCAGTCACCTGATATTTACCTACCATATTTCGATTATGACCGGGACTTTTAATCCAACCGTCAACAGCAGATTTTCCTGGATTACGATGACCCTGATTGTAAGCAACGTTTTCTGCTACACCACGCCAGCGAATTAACTTAGAAATCTTTTGATAGCGAGAATTTGAACCATTATGTCCAAAAGGAACCTGCTTATCTGCCATACTTTTGCTGTGTTGTCTTGCGATCGCGCTTACACTAGGATTCACTTTTAGCGGTGGCAAACCTTTGCTACTACGGTATTTATTAATTTGTTGATGCACCGATTTTTCCATAGCAGCAACATCCGAAGCTGCATTTACAGGTTTTGAACTTAATGTAATTAAATCGGTAACACTATCGGAATTGCTCGAAAACTGGGTTGTTTCCATTCCACCCAAAATTACTGCTGTTCCTAAAACAACTCCAAGAGATGGGAACAATTTTGTCAAATTAGCCTTTAGCCGAGTATTCTTCAACATTTATATTTACTCCAAAAAACAACTAAATAAACCTGTACTTATAATTCCCTTCAGCGAGAGAAAAATAACATCTGACACTTCGTTTCAGGTAGATTTATTCGCAATTTGGTAGAAGCAGCCTTTTTCACCCCGTCATCAGAATGACTAGCAAAATTTAAGTTAGTTTATAACTTAGCTTTGCAAAGATTCTATGTAATTTTAGCCAATTTATCATGAATATGGTTGTGATTTAAAATACTAATTGCATTTTTGCTTGATAAATATGAATTCGGATCGAACGTAAAGATTTACAAATTGACCGTAGAAAAATCAAATATTAATCAGATGATATTTAACTAGGATTAATTAAGTACAAAACCTCACCCTGCCTCTGGCTTCCCTCTCCTTCCACCAGGAGAGGGATTGAGGGTGAGGTTTCATTATTGTTTAAGAATTAAATTAATGACAAAATCTTTTAAATTACCCCAAAAAATCATGCTTCTCGGTTCGGGAGAACTAGGTAAAGAATTCGTTATTGCAGCGCAACGTTTAGGTAATTTTGTAATTGCAGTTGACCGTTATAAAGATGCTCCAGCGATGCAGGTTGCCGATTGTTGTGAAGTAATTTCTATGTTGAGTGCTGACGATTTAGAAGCGATTGTCAGCAAGTATCAACCGGATTTTATCGTACCGGAAATTGAAGCAATTAGAACTGAAAAATTAGCAGAATTTGAACAGCGCGGTATTACTGTAATTCCCACGGCTGCGGCGACCAATTATACAATGAATCGCGATAGAATCAGAGAATTAGCGCATACAGAGTTAGGTGTTAGGACTGCAAAATATGGTTATGCTTCTTCTTTAAATGAATTGATAAACATTAGTAATCAAATTGGTTTTCCCAATGTAGTGAAACCAGTAATGTCATCTTCCGGCAAAGGACAATCTATAGTTAAAGATAAACAAGACGTTGCCAAAGCTTGGGATTATGCTTGTTCTGGTTCTCGCGGTGATACTCAAAGAGTAATTATAGAAGAATTTATCGACTTTGAAATTGAAATTACTCTATTAACTATTAAACAATGGAATTCCCCCACTATTTTCTGCTCTCCTATCGGTCATCGTCAAGAAAGAGGTGATTATCAAGAATCTTGGCAACCTGCGGAAATTTCCGAAAAAATGACATTAAAAGCCCAAGAAATTGCTATCAAAGTAACTGATGCTTTGGGAGGTGCGGGAATTTTTGGTGTAGAGTTTTTTATTACTAAAAATGAAGTAATATTTTCCGAACTTTCACCTAGACCTCACGATACGGGGATGGTAACATTAATATCGCAAAACCTAAATGAATTTGAACTACATTTAAGAGCAATTTTAGGTTTACCAATTCCCAATATAGAACAGTTTGCACCTTCAGCAAGTGCGGTAATTTTAGCTTCAGAAAAATCCGATAATATTAGTTATACAGGAGTAGCCGAAGCACTTGCAGAAAAAGACATTGATATTAAATTATTTGGTAAACCCAGCGCTCATAAATATCGACGCATGGGAGTAGCTTTAGCTAAAGGAAGCAGCGTTCAAGAAGCGCGAGAAAAAGCCAAAGTCGCTGCCGATAAAATTAATATAGTTTGATTTGCATCTCGTCATCTTGTTACAAGGTTCTACTTTGTAATGCATTTCCAGAGGCTCCGCCTCCTTTTATGAAAGGGGTTCCCAGTCAGAGGCTAAGAACCAGACATTATAATAATAGATATTAAATTTACCTAATCATTTATGCATGAATTCCTATCGGGAATTAATATATCAAAACTCAAAGATTCATCAGCAATTAACCTTTTTCAAAACATTCAAATAACTCCCATCACCACACCTTTAAACTGGCAACCAATTTCAACAGCTTACATCCATCAAGGTAACAACGGAATACCAATTTTACTGCTGCACGGTTTCGAGAGTTCCTTATTAGAATTCCGCTTACTAATACCATTACTCGCCGATAAAAACGAAACTTGGGCAGTTGATTTACTTGGTTTCGGGTTTACAGAAAGACTTAAAAACATTAATTATTCCCCGGCAACAATCAAAACCCATCTGTACCACTTCTGGAAAACGCAAATTAAGCAACCTGTAATTTTAGTTGGTGCTTCGATGGGAGGTGCAACAGCTATAGATTTTACGCTTTCTTATCCAGATTGCGTTCATCAACTGGTTTTAATTAACAGCGTCGGTTATTCTGGTAGCTTTCCTCAAGGACGATTTTTGTTTCCTCCTTTTGATTATTTAGCTGTTGAATATTGGCGACAACGTAAACTTCAAGGGCTATTTTTTGGGGATTTTGGTAATTTAACAGATGCCGAAATTACATCCTTGCAATGCGCCGTTTTACATTTAGATATGCCCAATTGGCACGAAGCGATAATTAGTTTTACTAAAAGTGGTGGTTACAGCGAGATAGCACCGCGAATTAAAGAAATTTCAAAGCCAACCTTAATTTTATGGGGAGAGAAAGACGAAACTTTGCCGATGGAAGATGCTTATAAATTTGAACGAGATATTGTACAGAGTCGATTGATTTCGTTGAATTGTGGGCATACTCCGCAGTTGGAACAGCCGAAAGTGGTTGCGGAGCATATCGCATCCGTAAATAATTTTTAATATCTTCTCTTGTATGTTTTTTAACTCCTTAAGAGCTTAAGAAGAACGAAATCTTACTCCCTCACCACCTCCGTTTTTTGGAATAAATTCAATTTCTCCGTCTTCTTCTAAAGCCTTCTGAATAGCTATAAGGTTATTTAAAATTGGTGTACGAGCTTCGCGTTCAAAATCTGCTACAGTCGCTCTTGCAACCTTAGCCCGTTTTGATAATTTTTCTTGAGACCAACCCAACATTGCTCGTGCGGCTCTACATTGAGCCGAAGAAATACACATTTTGTCTGACATTAGTCAAAAAGTATGATATTTTTGTATTATATTAGCAAACTTTGTATTACCTTTCTCAATTTGTTAATCATATATATTTGTAGAAATTAGACAGATTGAATAATGTGAAGCCCGAAAAGAGAAAAACAAATGAACCAAATAGCAAACGAAACTGTTGTAACTAACTATGCTTCTCATGTGGAAGCGGCTAGTACAGTTGGTCGAGGTAAAGTTGTTTCCTTAGATTCAGAACCATCATTCACTGAGTGGAAAGATTCACAAGTTTCTCTACATTATGGTGATAGCTTAAAGTACTACATGAAATGGAAACCACCTACAGTAATAGTATCTGATGGCGGCTATGGAATTTTAGGTTTTGAAGGAGATACTTCAGATCATTTAAAGCTACCAGAACTGTATGAACCCCATATAAAACAGTGGTCAAATTATGCAACACCTCAAACAACACTGTGGTTTTGGAATTCAGAAATTGGTTGGGCGTCAGTCCATCCCATTTTAGAAAAGTATGGCTGGCGTTACGTTAACTGCAATGTTTGGAATAAGGGTAAAGGGCATATAGCTGGTAATGTTAATACCCAGAAGATTAGAAGATTTCCTGTTGTTACAGAGGTTTGCGTTCAATACGTATTTGAAGCCCGAATAAACGGAATGCTTTTGAAGGAATGGTTGTTATCCGAATGGAAGCGTACAAATCTTCCACTCAAACGAGCTAATGATGCGTGTGGAGTTAAAAACGTAGCTACTAGAAAGTATTTCAATCAAGGTCATCTGTGGTATTTTCCCCCACCTGAAATGTTTGAAAAAATATCACAATATGCTAATCAATACGGTAATCCACAAGGCAAACCTTATTTTTCCCGTGATGGTAAGAATCCAATCATAAAACAAGAATGGGCTGCTATGCGCTCTAAATTTTCCTGTCCTTACGGGTATACAAATGTATGGGAAAGAAATGCACTTCGTGGGAAAGAAAGAATTAATATTGGTTCAAATAAAGCCCTTCACCTTAATCAAAAGCCGTTAGATTTAATAACACTAATTATAGAAGCATCAAGTGATTCTGGAGATGTAGTCTGGGAGCCATTTGGAGGATTATTTACTGCTTCTCTTGCAGCAAATAATTTGGGTCGTAGAGCTTTTGGGGCAGAGATTGACTGGACATATTTTTTCTATGGTGTTCAAAGATTTAAAGAATAATATCGTCAGCTTTCGTATCTTCAATAAACAATTTTTCTTTAAAAATCAACTTAATATTTTCTGTATTTTTATTACTAAGTAATTTTATCCATTCACGAATGGACATATCGTGTATAGTCATTCCTAGTATTTTTTGCTTAAAATTTTCTATTTCGGGATGAACTATTCTATCTATCTTGGCAAAATTAGTATCTAGCCTGTAGGGAAATAAGTTTAATAGCTGTCTTAATTGTTGTTGGTATTCCCTTGTAGGCTGATAATTTTTACCGTTATCTCCCCAACTATCTACGATTTTTTGAGCTTCTTGAAATTGAGAAAGAGTTCCTTGCCATTTATAGCCGTTTGTATTAGTCTGTTGTAAATTTCGAGTACGTTTTTGAGTATCTTCCGGCTCTAAAACAAGATAGTCAGGTGGATTATGATAGTGGCGATCGCGAGCTTTGGCAATTGAGCAAGCTGAAATAGTACAAATGTCGAGTATGTATGGTTTTCCATAAATTAAGTGGCTTGGAAGCCAAGGAAGCAAGACAACATAGGTATTGTCATATTTAAAGTGATTTTGGCTATCTTTGAAGCGAGCAGTTATTTCTGTTGCTAATGGGAACCAAGTTTTGATTTCAAATCCAGGTATCGGAGTTACTGTACCTTGAAAAATAGTATCTGGAAATCCAGGATCTTGACGTTTCCATTCTCCTTGATCTTGGAATTCTTCTTGATCGTTCAAGAACTCAGTGATATTAAATTCAATTAAATTCCCTAGTAATGGAGATAGTTTAGAAATAACTTTTGATAGATTAATAGCAGCATTTGGTGAAATAGGTTTTGAGATTGTTAATAAGTCAAATTCATGTCCAGGCAACTTTTCCAACTTTTCAATAGCTATTCTTAGAATATCCTCAGTTTTCATATTTCATAAATCATGTTTGAACAAAGGTATTTTATAACTTTTACAACAGTTGTCGATCTGACCATTCAATATGTAAATATTGCTCTACAACCCCAAATCCACCCCCACCCGATGAGCGCAAGCAAACCCAGAAAACGCTACCGCATTCAATCCTTGCCCAGGAAATGTACTATCTCCCACAACATATAATCCCTCAATTGCCGTCCGATTAAACGGCATTCCCAACAACCCGCGCAACTTTCTTCTAGGAATTGGGCCATATGTACCATCGACTCTTCCCAAAAATCTCCGATGGGTTTTTGGTGTTCCGGCTTCTAAATAATCTAAATTGGCATTTATTCCGGGAAATATTTTTTCTAATTTATCCAAAATACGATTAGCTGTAGCTTCTTTCTTGGCTTCATATTCTTTCTGGGATAAACCCTGCCATTGATCAATCCAGTGTGTTGCGAATGCATGAATGATATGATGCCCCTTCGGAGCTAATTCTGAATCGAGTAATGTGGGAATTGAGACAAAAATTGTCCCTTCTGAAACTGTCATTTCTTCCCACTCGGACAATAAAATGTGATGACATTCAGTATCGGGAGATAATAATTCTGCTTTTACTCCCATATGCAAGCTGAAAAAACTGGGCGATTTTTGATATTTTTGTTGCCATCTTTTTTCATTAGCTGGTATTTCTACTGGTGAAAGTAGCTTCTCAAATGTATTCCACCGAGTAGCATTAGAAACCACACGTTTCGCTCTATATTCTTGATTATTTGCCAGTTTTACGCCTACAACTTTTCCTCTATCTTTAATTATTTTTGTAACTCTGGCTTGATATTTAATTTCCCCACCTTTTTTAATTAAACCTTCCACCAATTTCTGAGCAATTTGTCCTACTCCACCTTTAGGATAATTAACTCCACCATAATGTCTGTCAGAAAAAACCATTCCTGCATTAATCATGGGTGTCATATCCGCTCTTACTACCGACCAGCAATAACACTCTATATCAATAAACTTTAGTAATTCCGGGTCTTTAATATATCTTCGCGCTATATCTCCTGCATTTTGCGGTAGGTACTTCGCCAAACCCAAACAAGCTAATGGATGCCCAAAAAACGCCCGCATCAAATAACCGGGTTCTTCTAAAGACAGCAACTCCATTTGATTTAAGCAGTTAAAAACTTTCCAGCACTCGTCATAAAAGCGACGAATTCCTTTGCTTTCGTGAGGAAAGTAAGCAATTAAATTTTCTAAAAAATCTTCATAATTTCGTTCGACTTTCAAATCCAACGAGTTAGGTAAATGATAGTGAATTTGTACGTTATCAGGAATAGTTTCCAAACTAACATCTACAGCTTGTAGCGCACGAGTAAGTAAATTAGTCGTTCCTTTATCCCCAAACCCAAAAATCATCGAAGCGCCAACATCAAAGCGATAGCCTTCCCGTTCAAAATAGCCAGAACTACCACCAGGAATAGTATATCCCTCCAACACCAGCACTTTCGCACCCATTACCACCAATTGAGTCGCAGTTACCAAACCACCAATACCAGACCCAATTACAATCACATCGTACATAAATCGTCATAAATCCTAGATTTTAATATCTAGGTTAAAGGTTAAAGGTCAAAGGTCAAAGGTTGAAGGTTAAAGGTTACAAACTAGAATTCTCAACTCTTAACTTAAAGCAATCCAAAATCTAAAAGAAACGCATCCGTTGTTAAAATCCAAAATAAAAAAAAGAGGGACAAGTCCGCAACTGCTGACCAATCCCGTCTGCCGTTCCTTAAAGAGAGGAGAACACTGAAAATTAATATAGCGCTGATTGAGAATAAATGTCAACTAGTAATAAAAAATATTCTCAACAATATTTGAGACAAATTAATGAGTACCGATGTTAGATGTTAGTCACAGGCTTGAAAGAGTATTATGATGTTTCAGTTGCGATACCTTATATATTGAAGCTTTTATATCTATTATGACGCTACAATTGCGCGTTTATGTTCCACCCCATCCTTTAATCAAACATTGGCTGGCAGTTGCTCGCGATGCTGGTACGCCTTCGGTATTGTTTCGTTCGGCAATGACTGAATTGGGGCGCTGGTTAACTTACGAAGCGGCTAGGGAATGGTTGCCTACTCAAGAATCAACGGTGCAAACTCCATTAGAGGAGTGTCCTGCAACGTTTATTAATCCTGCAATTCCGGTGGCAGTAGTGCCGATTTTGCGAGCGGGGTTAGGATTGCTAGAAGGGGCACAAACTTTGCTTCCTTTGGCATCTATTTATCATTTGGGTTTAGTCCGCAACGAGAAAACTTTGCAGCCAGAATGTTATCTTAATAAGCTACCAGAAAAAATTGACCCTCAAACAAGAGTGTTAATTACCGACCCTATGTTGGCTACTGGAGGCTCTATAATGGCTGCAATGTCGGAGCTAGTCCAAAGAGGTGTTGACCCGGCTTTAACGCGAATTGTCTGCGTAGTCGCTTGCCCGACCGCATTGCAACAATTGAGTACAGCTTATCCGGGTTTAAATGTTTACACTGCCACAATTGACGAAAAACTTAACGAACAAGGATTTATAGTACCTGGTTTAGGAGATGCTGGCGATCGCACTTTCGGAACTTAAAAAAGGAACTTAAAAAAATATACAGTTTGGACGCTGGGGTTGCTTGTGATGATTAAAGTAGGAAGTAGCGATTAAAGGTGGTAGAATAATGAGTCAACGCGATGGTTTTGCGGGCGGATTTTTGGCTGGAGCGATTTTTGGTAGCGTTGTTGGTGGGGTTATCGGCACGCTGGTAGCTCAGAGACGTGACGAAGCAGAATTAAATGAAGATGAAAGAGAACAGCAAATAATAGGCAAGGGTAATTCAAGCGAGAAATCTACCAAACGACGACAGATGCGAGGTTCGGCGACGACTGGGGTAGAAATGGAAGTAGCGCGACGTTCCCTTGAAGACAAAATTGCTCAGTTAAACGCCACAATCGATGAAGTACGCGATCAATTAGGTAATGTTAACAGCAATTCAAGTGGAGTAAACGAATTTACGAATCGTAGCGAAGAATTGCAATCTTAAGGAAACATTGAGAATTACAGCGGTAATAAAGCGATAAATTGTTTTATAGCCGCTTAAAATACTCAATGAACGACAAGAAAAAATGATGAATACCGAAACTAAAGTCTTCGGCATCTTGATGCCAGCTAAATTAAAATCAATAATAAGACGGCTTTTCACTAAAACTCAAAACACCGAATACCTATGGAACTTCTGATTAAAACGCTGCTACAATTCGTTCAGATTTACAGTTATTTACTGATTGGTAGGGTTCTATTAACTTGGTTCCCACAAATCGAGTGGTCTAGCCAACCATTCGCCGCACTCAGCCAAATAACCGATCCTTATCTTAATTTGTTCCGCAACATAATTCCCCCTTTAGGAGGAATTGATTTATCACCCCTGCTGGCTTTTCTAGCGCTAAACGTAGTCAGCGGACTTTTAGCAGGTGTAGCTGGTAGTCTATTAGCTTCAGCTTCAGCTTCAGTTTATTAAATTCAGCAGACTAATCAAATATGAAGTATGAAGTATGACATTTGAAATATGAACTGCTGTTTATCAAAGCGCGATCTGAACAGCTTTACTCGCTTCGCGATCGCCTACACATACACAAATTTTTGTTTTTTTGTGTTTTTGTTAAAGGCGATCTGAACAGTAGCGCTTCGCGATCGCCATTCATATTTTTATTCATGCTTCATACTTTGTAATTAAACTAAGGGAAGCAACCTTAGTAACGAACTTTAGAAGTAAACCCCGACGCTTTAAACTGCTTTAATTTTAAAGGCGTAGGTTGATTTGCTGGAACGGTAATTCTCATTTCAAAATTACTTTCTCCGGGTGGTACTTCGCTAATAGAACCAACGCGAGTCCGGTTTTGCATTACCGTATTATTATTAGCATCGTAAATCCGCCCAAAAATGTCTGCATCATATACAGTTTTACTGGTCATATTTTTCGCAGTACCAGTAACTATAAAGCAGTTTGCAGCCCTGCTAGCACCACCACTAGTAACATTCCCTTCAGCGAGTTCCGGCGGACATTCTTGGTAAGCAATATTTGATAAAGGAATCGGCGTTAGAGCCAAAGCCGCAGGGGAATAAATCCAGGAAAATATCCCGATAAGGCAAGAAATAAAGATAGTCGTCAGCGAGCGTAACAGCATACTATACACCGTAAAAATTTTAATTATATGAAACTCTAGCTTATCAGTGAACAGTTAGCAGTTAACAGTTATCAGCAGAGTGTCTAACCGCTCCTACGGAATGTAGAGACGTAAAATTTTACGTCTCCCGACGGTTGCGGGCAAAACGAACCCTTCAGAATTTATGCAATCAAGTACTAATACTCCGCCACATTAATTTTGATGGGTAAAAGAAGGTTCGTTCGTAGTAGCGCTTCAGCACCGGGCGGAATCCGGATGCGAGTCACCGCGCTACTACAAACAAAAAAATAAGATGAGCATCAACTGCCCACCTTACAATTTAAGTTGATAAATCTTTACCAAAATCAACTAAAGCTAATATTTACTTAACACTACCTTCCATTGCAGCAGCATCAATCGGTTTGATAAAGTACAACTTCACAGCTTGCCAACCGTTGGAAAGATAGTAAGGCAGCTTTTGGAAGATTTGTAGGAATTTAGGCGTTGTAGAATTGACGATCGCTCTAAGCTGTTCGTTATTCTTGACGCAAGTTTCTAAACGCTCGTAAAATTCCGGTGTCTTAACATCTAACATTACCGGAAATACGCGACCAGCGGTTTCGTTGGTTTTTTCAATCACTTCTTTGTCGTATTCACGAGCATTTAAACCGATAGCAGCATAAAAACCATCGCGCTGAATATCGTTTAAGTACATTGTGGCAAACACCGACAATAAGAAGAAGCGACACCATAACCGCGCTTTCCAATCGTTTAAAGTATTAGGTTGCGCTCTCATTACCGCATCGAAGAAGTCACCGTGGCGGTTTTCATCTTGACACCAGTTTTCAAAGAATCGGAAAATCGGATAAATCCTATCTTCGGGATGCTTTTCTAAATGACGATAAATAGTGATATAGCGCCAATAACCAATCTTTTCGGAAAGATATGTAGCGTAAAAGATGAATTTCGGCTTAAAGAAAGTGTAGCTACGACTCTTGGTTAAAAATCCTAAATCCAGCGACAAATTAAAATCTGACATTGCTTTATTTAGGAAACCAGCATGACGCGCTTCATCACGCGACATCAAGTTAAAGCCTTCAGCTAAAACTGGGTTTTTACCTTTGAGACGACGACTCAATTCTTTGTACAGCAAAAAGCCGGAGAATTCCGCCGTACAGGAACGTTCTAAAAACTCAACAAACACCTGGCGAGTTTCCCCATCAATATGTTCCCAGGATTGCTCAAACTCTTCATCCCGAACAAAATGATGGCGGTTGTAGTCAGCACGAAACTCTTCGATGATGGCTCTCAACTCGTCTTCATTAACCGAGATGTCCATTTTAGCCATCTCATCAAAGTCAGTGGTGTAAAACCGGGGTGTCAGCAGAGTTTCTTTTGCTGGGACTTTAACACCCGGACGTATTTCTTCAAAGCCTGGTTTTTTTAGGGAATCTACCATGTTCTGATTGTTATAAATGTCGGGTTTTTGACACTCCCCATGTTTAAAAAAAGGGATTCTTAGTTCACCGGGATTCCAACGAATTTACCCTCACTAAGCATCTTGACCGTATGCCCTACGGCTGCAATTCCTCTAATTAGAACTACGTAGACACCCTTTGTGATGTCTAAACGGGACGCATTGCCACGTTCCAAATTAAGATACAAAAAATATTGCGTTTGAGTATAAATGTCAGTTTACCATTTTAGTCTGGAAGTAATTACTAGATCAAACGTTAAGAGTTGCAACAATGAAAAATGGGGCATTGGGGATGGGGCATTGGTAATTGGTAATTGGTAATTGGTAGTTGGTAGTTGGTAATTGGTAATTGGTAGTTGGTAATTGGTAATTGGTAATTGATAGCTCCTAACTCCTAACTCCTAATTCCTAATTCCTAATTCCTAACTCCTAACTCCTAACTGCTTTTCTCAAATTAGCCGGATTTATAATTTTGATGGATGTAAAACCTAAAGGTAGATAATTCAAATTTGAGTTTTACTTATGAGTGCGATTATCCACTTCTGGAACTAATAGAAATTCACTCACGCGACAATCATCACGATAGTAAATAAGTAATCAACAATGAATATATTTATGGAACTCGATGATTGTAATAAATTATTGTTATAATTGAACAATACTATATTATAGCTTTATTTTAAATTTAGATCAAAACGTAGCGAGATATAAAAATATTACATTAAAATTAAATTGTTAATAATATAGAAAATTATTAATTCACAAACATTTCAGTTGCCTTATGCGTTCGGTGGAGTTGAAATCATATGAAGGTTGAAGTCAAAGATAAGAATAAGAACCACGATGCAGATAAAGAAAAAGAGCGGATGAAAATATCCTATATGCTCAACATATTGGGCTTTTTAGGATTTACTGGTGGATTGCATCGTTTGTATAACGGTAAGGTTGCTACGGGTTTACTATGGATGTTTACCCTGGGCTTGTTCGGTTTTGGTCAATTTGTAGATTTATTTCTCATTCCTAATATGGTGGAAGAAAGAGAAATGAAACTGAGACTAAAAGCTGGTTTATCGCCTTTTGGTGTTGCACCAACTCCTCAAGTTATAGCATCGGAAATATATCAATCTCCTCAAGAAACCTTGATGGTGGAATTATTGAAAGCGGCGGAAAATCGCGGCGGTAAACTTAGCGTTACTCAAGGAGTTCTTGAGACGGGTGCAAAGTTTTCCCAGGTAGAAGCAACTTTAAAAGAGATGCACCAATCTGGTTATGTTGGCATAGGTAACAACCCCGAAAATGGAGCCGTTACCTACATTTTTCACGAACTTATTTAATTTCTTCCCAACCACTTTTGACCGTTCAAACGCATTACTACTCCGAATACTAATAAATCTAGAGTAATTCTACGTTCGTCAATTAAAAATGATTCGAGGGTGCTAGGGCTTTTGCCTTCGTTGCAAGAAAACGCCTTTTTCCCTTTAATATCTTCATCGGGGAAATAAACGTTAAATTGCCGCAAGCCATTTTTAAATTTACCTAAAACTTGCCAGCATTCCTCAGCTTTCTCATACCCAGGTATGGGAAGTTTTTGTTTGGCGAAATCCAAATGCAAGTCTTCCACCCCTTCCGAGGCGATCGCCTTTTCTAACTCAGGTACATAATGCTGCCGCATAAATTCCTCAAACGGCTTGTCTTCAACCGCTGGAGGTTTTTCTTTCTTTTTAGCTGCCGGTTTCTTATCATCTGCTGCTTTCGCTGCGGGTTTAGCTTTAGCAGCGTTGGGGTTATCTCCCGATGCTGAAGCAGGATCGGGTGCATTCGCAGTCGGAATATCTGTCGCTTCTGGAGAGTCCGTTTTAGGAGCTTTCTTTTTGGCTACTTCCGGCGCTTTTTCATCCGTAGTACTAGGAATAGCTTCTCCCGTTTCCTTTTTATTCGTTTCTTCTGCCATTACTTGGGTTAATCCTTCAGCTTTGAATCATCTTCATTTTACATAGGATGAGGAATTGGGAATCGGGAATTGGGGATTAGCAGATGGGGGGATGGGGAGACAAGGGGACAAGGGGATAATTAAATATTCTTAACTCCTAACTCCTAACTCCTAACTCTAAAAAGTAAAAGTTGTACGCAACAAACCTACTGTCGTTGTGTCGTTGTCGTCATCTCCTTCTGGATTAAATAACACAAATGCGCCAGGGGTAATACTGACATTATCGTTGACCTTAAATTTGTAATAAGCTTCTAAATGGTAAGGAGTCGTGCGATCGACACCCGCAGCAGCTAAGTTCGCATCACCATCAGCTTCTGTACGGTATAAAGGTTGACCGAAAAGTATCCCGGCGGTATTGCCTTTTTTGATGATATCTCGGAAGTGTAAACCCACCATCCAACTGGTGAAGGTGGTGGAAGCATCTACCTGACTGGAGGAATCATCGACGAAAATTGCCGCACCGTAACCTGATAGGGCAATATTCGGAGAAAAGCGCCAATTTAAGGTACCTCCGACGGAGTTGAGTTTTACCGGAATCCCCAAATTTCCATTTGCCAAGCCTAAAGCATTGCTATCAGCACTGACTAATCCCGTACCCAAAATATTGATTTCGTGGTAGCTGTTGGCATAATTCAAACCAATATCGATGGATTTGCTGGGTTTAAATGTGAGTTGGGCTGCGGCAACGGTACTACCACCAAACAAACCCGAACCCAAGGGTGTACTGGAAACTCCGGGAAGAATATCGTCTCCACTGCTGGGAATATTGGCATTGACGCTACCGTAAAGAGCGCGAAAATCCAAGCTTTTGGATGGAGTCAAGATAAAACCTGCTGCCGATGCCAAACCCGATCCAGATGTACCACCAGAAACCCGCAGTACGGGATTTAAACCAGCAAAGCGGGAAATTGCCTCTTGCCCTTCTCCTGCGAAGGGAGTAATAGCAGGGAAAGCATCGGAAACTTCCGCAGCAGTACCGGCAAATAAAGTTAATTTACTGGCTACGGGGAAGATGTACAGAAGTTTGTACAGTTCCACACTATTAGCACCTTTAGAAGATAAATCTTTGGGATCGAAGCTGGGAAATTGGGGTTCAATACCAGTGCGGGCACTACTTGCCGCCAAGTTTACTCCTGGTACTGTCAATCCCAACTCTTGTTGTACGCTACCACTACCATCAACTCCACCCAGGAAATTGTGGGCTTGCAAACCAGTAATTAACAAGTCTTTGCCGGTAAAACTGGTATTCAGGTTCAACCGTACCCGATTCGTCAAGATGATATTAGGATCTTCACTACCGGGAGCGCCACCAGTTGCACCAATTGCAGCAAAAATTGCTTCACCTTGAAGTTTGGTGGTGGTGGAAAATTGCGAAGTTTCTAATTCGGCAGTGCGAGCTTCCAAGGCATCTACCCTACCGCGTAACGTTGCTAATTCTGCACTAAACTCTTGTTGCAAACGCTGTAAAATTACTAAATCTTCTTTAGTAACAATACTCGCTGTGGCTGCTGCAATCAGTTCGTTAACTCTATCCAAACAAGCATTCAATCCCGCCGCAAATTCATATCTAGTCATTGCCCGATTGCCCCGATAGGTGCCATTGGGATATCCCGCAATACAACCGTACCGTTCTACGAGGGATTGCAACGCTTGAAAAGCCCAATCTGTCGGCTGTACGTCGGATAGCTGGGAAACCGATGTGACTTGCCCTGTCGATGTTGTTTGTTGTTGGTTTTGGGGAACTTGGGCAATTATCGGGTTTGTTTCGTTTGTTGTAATAACGGCATACTCCGCCAAAGAATGGCTGCCGACATCAAAGGTCATCTGATTATTTACTTTTTCGCTAATAATTGTGTTCGTAGATGCAATTTTCTCAGATGATATTTCTTTTTCTGATAACTTTTCACTGCTGCCGATTTCCGCAGCTAATGCTTTTACCGGCGACAATCCGGCGAGTAAGCACAGCAAACTTACCCCACTAGCGGAAACTAGTAGATTTCGTTTCATATTAACTCCTCACAACTTTTAAAAGAAGATTAAATAATCAATCTGGGTTTAATGTACTAATTCCAAGAATTCTATTAAACCTTGCTATTTTGAGCAGCACCGACTTGATATAGCTTTAAAGGCGTTAAGCGAAGCTCTACCGAAGGTAATCGCCCTATTTGACGCACCTATGCCCATTAGCTTTACTGCAAATGACCTGAACCATAAATTCTAGTAAATACTATTTCCAGCCATCTTCGTTCAAAACAATTATTTGTAGTTCTTATGCTAGTGATAGATTTGACGATAAAAGGGAATAGGTAATTGGTAATTGATAATTGGTAATTGGTAAAATTCAAAAATAAAAGGCAGGCTAGAAGCCCACCCCACAAAAAATTTATAAAAAACTATCAATCATTGATAATTATTAACTGCTCACTGACTAACCGCCAGCTACAGCAGGAACAATACTTACTTCATCGCCATCTTTTAAAGGTGTTGCCGCACCATCTAAAAAGCGAATATCTTCACTATTTACATATAAATTTAAAAAACGACGCGGTTTTCCGGATTCATCGCACAAACGCGCCTTAATACCGGGACAAGCTTTTTCTAAAGAATCGAAGAGTTCGGTAATTGTATTACCGTTACATTCTAAAGTCGCTTGATTATTAGTGAATTTTTGAAGTGCGGTGGGAACGAGAACTTTAACTGACATATCTTTTGAAATTGGGAATTGGGAATTGGGAAAATTGGAGGGGGAAGAGTGGGTAGAGGAGCCACTGATAGGGGCGGGTTCCCCGACAGTCAGGCAAGTGGCGTGGGGAAGAGTGGGTAGAAGTTTTTGAATCATAACAACTAACCACTAACAACTAACTCTTTCTTAAACTAATACTTGCTGCCACTCTAAGCGATCGAGGGTGCGGGAACGTTCGAGGGCTGATTCAAAACTATCGAGTTTTGCGTCAATTGTCAAAGGTTCGCCGACGCAACTCTGTACTGCTTCTTGGGTTTTTAAACCGTTGCCTGTGATATATACAACTGTAGTTTCTTCGGGGTCGATTTTTCCGGCTTCTACCAGTTTCTTCAACACGGCAACTGTTGTACCACCAGCAGTTTCTGTGAATATACCTTCGGTTTCTGCTAACAGTTTCATGCCTTCGATTATTTCAGCATCGGTAACTGTTTCTATATTACCGTTGGTTTTGTTCGCTATTTCTACAGCATAAACACCATCTGCTGGATTTCCGATTGCAATAGACTTAGCAATGGTATTTGGCTTTACTGGCTCAATGAAGTCGCGCTTTTCTTTAAACGCTTTGGCGATGGGGGAACATCCTTCGGCTTGTGCGCCGCTGAATCGCACGTTTTTACCTTCTACTAAACCAACTTCGACAAACTCGTTGAAGCCTTTATAAATTTTGCTGAATAACGAACCGCTTGCCAAAGGTGCCACAATATGGTCTGGTAGTTCCCAACCTAGCTGCTCGGCTACTTCAAAACCTAATGTTTTGGAACCTTCGGAGTAATAAGGACGTAAGTTAATATTTACAAATCCCCAACCGTGGGTATTCGCAACTTCCGAACACAAACGGTTAACTTGGTCGTAATTTCCCTTAACTGCCATTAAAGTCGGGCTATAAATAAGACTTCCTAAGATTTTACCGGCTTCCAAATCTGCTGGTATGAATACGCAGCAATCCAAACCAGCATGAGCTGCGATCGCGGCGGTTGAGTTTGCTAAGTTTCCGGTGCTGGCGCAGGATACTGTAGTAAAACCTAATTCCTTGGCACGAGTCATTGCAACCGATACCACCCGATCTTTGAAGCTCAGGGTAGGCATATTAACGGCATCATTTTTTATATATAATTTCTTTAAACCCAAGCGACGAGCCAAACGATTGGAGCGAACCAAAGGAGTCATACCCGTTCCAACATCAATGGGGTTTTCGCTCGTTACAGGCAAAAATTGACGATAGCGCCATATTGAATTCGGTCCCGCTTGAATAGTTTCGCGAGTTACCGTTTGACGCAATTTGCTGTAATCGTAGCTTACCTCCAAAGGACCAAAGCAGAATTCACATACGTTTTTTGCTTCAAGCTCGTATTCTGCACCGCATTCTTTACACTTCAAAGCGTGAAAAGCGTGGGTAAGGGTTTGGTTTTGGATGTTGGTGGCCGCTTGCATTTGGTATTTCTCCCCGAAGAACCTTTAACTGTCAACTCTCGGCTGATACTAACATGGCTCAAAAACCGAGTCAAACAATCCCGATATTTTTTGTCGGGATTAACTACTATGTGTAGAGACGTGGTATTGCAACCTCTCTTAATGCATATTAGGAACAAATTAAATAATTACAGGACTTACGCAAAGCCCCAATCTATACTTTTTCGCTTACTACAAAGATTGTGACAAAGCTCTGACAGAATCAGGTAATTAATGAAACGATAAATAAATATACAGATATAAACAACTTTAGCTTTTTTGCAATAGCACACAAGTTGTGACAAAGTTATGAAAAAACTAGAGAAAATCTACTTAAAACTTAAGTAATCAATACAACAATAAATTAATCCGAAAAATTTCTCTTACTGAGCCAAATTTCCATGTTTATACTGACGATATAGTAAATAATTAAATTTAAGATTTATTTGTTACCAAAAATACTTTTGATATTTCAACAAGTCAAAAACCTAAAACAGAATCCATGTTTAAGAGTAAAAGGTTAGCATCCGGACATCAGGGTTAACTTTATCTACCAAAAGCTCCCGGGAATATCAAAATAATTTGGTGAAAGCTATACTCAATTACTTGGGTTTATAGGTTTATTGCTACACCGCAATTATAAAAAGAGTTGCAAAAAAGCCTACGCTAAAACACGTAGACTGAGAAGTCATAATTTGCTATTAATTCTAAAATGTCACAGAAAAATAATTTTGTCAAAAAGGGAGGTCTCTACCGTTCCTTGCTTGTATCTGCGTTGATTGCTAATGGTGTATTTCAATTTATTGCGCCTGTTTTAGCTGATGGTACAGAAGCCGGGGGGACTATTAGTAACACTGCTACAGCCACTTACGAAGACCCCAACAACACAGGAACACCTATTAATACCACCTCTAACACCGTTACAGTAACGGTGGCAGAGGTCGCTGGTATCACCATTTCGGCTTCTGGTGTCATAGACAATAACGATGGTACTGTTGCAGTTGGCGACTTACTAACCTATACCTACACTTTAACAAACGTCGGTAATGACCCAACGAGATTCCACATCCCGAACCAAGCCACAACAAATGGTCCGGGTACGGTATCTGGCGTACTTGAGATTGATAAGAATGGTCAAACACCAGCTAGCGGTCAGTTGCAATACAGTACTGATGGCGGTACAACCTGGACAAACGTTACTCCAGGCGGCTTAGATACACCGTTGCCGGTTCCCGTTGCTGGTACTGTATTAGTGCGCGTGCCAGTCACCGTCGAGCCTGGTGCCGAAGCCGATCAAATAATTAAAGTTACCCTCGGTAACACTCCTGGCGATGCTCAAAACCAGCCACGAAATCCTGATGGTGGTGACGTTTATACTGTAGATAATGCTGACGGTACTGGTAACGGTGAAGTAGATGGTGTTCCAGTCAATGGTACTCGTGAAGCTAGCGCCACAGAGGAAATTGCAGTTGGTTCCAATGTTAAAACCTATGCTTTAGCTACTGTTCTTAAGACTCGTACTGGTTACAACAATGCTGGTACAAATGTAATTACAGATGACAAACTAACTTACAATCTAAGTTTGCGAGTTGAGCCTAACGATCCGACAGGACAAGGAATTACCCCAGCAGCTTTGACAGGCACAACCATTAATGTTGATGGTGCTGATGACAACTATATCTTGGTTTCTGATGCGATTCCTGCGGGTACAGATTTAGCCGTTGCACCAACTGCACCTCCTGGTTGGCAAGCTGTTTATACCACAAGTCTGATTGCCTCTGCTAAAGGCAATAAAGCTGAGTGGAAAAAGTTTCCCTTACAAGGTGCTGATAATCTTGCTGGCATAACTCGCGTTGGTTTTATTAATAATCCAGCTACTGTTACTTCTATCGCTCCTGGAAGAACGGTGAACGGCTTCTCGATTCAGCTAGCCGTTGAATCAACTGCAACAGCACCTTTGACTGTCGCGAATATTGCCCAATTATTTGGTCAAACTCCTGGTACTAACACCCCAGTATACGATGACTCTGGAGATCAAAATCCCAGTAACTACGATGGACCTCCAGGCAATATGACACCTCCTCCAGGTACAGATACAGGTACAGATGGTGTTCCCGATACTCTGCCCGATAACAATGTTGATGATGGCTTCATTGACGATCCAGCAAATCCTGAAACAGGGGTTGATACGGGCAACAATAATAGTGGTGATGGTTCAACAGGTGGTGAAGCGAACGTCTTCACGGTGAAAGAAGCTGTAGCTTCAGATCTACTTAATGGTCCGCAGAATGCGCCAGATGCTATAGGTCCGACAGATAATAACGATGATTTTACGAATAAATCCTCTCTGGTTCCTGCTGGTACAGTACCTGGTAGTACGATCGATCCACAGTCAGTTGGATTTACCAACACAATCAAGAACAGTGGTACCGACGCTGGCACCATCGCATTAGTACCAACGCCACCAGCAACTACCGGAGATTTACCAGATAATACCAAGGTAACTATTACTTATAACAGCGACTCTGTTGTATATACTTATACTCAATTAGGAGGATTCGTCTTAGATGGTGGTACACCAATTACAATCCCCTACGTTGCTCCTGGTGTAAGTATCAATTACGGTGTGGAAGTTGATTTACCTCCAGGTACAGCCTTATCTACTGATATTGATAGAGGCTTCCCAGTACCTATTACTGCTTCTATTGACAACTACACAACGGATAGTGACGCTGATGGGATAAAGGATAGTGGAAATGATGGTACCTTTGATTCATCTAACATCACCATCGATCGCGTATACACTGGCTTCTTAAAACTGGTGAAAGTGTCACGGATTTTACAAGGAACTGGGTCAGAAGTTAGTGCAGGACAAGATAATTTTGAATCCACACCTGCTGTCAATGGTATAGATCCTAATCCTAATATTGATGATGTACCTAGAAATCCTGGTATTGGCAATATTATTGAGTACCAGATTCGCTACAAGAATATTTCTGAGGCTGAATCTGGAAGTGGTAACGTAATTTTGAATGCCGACAAGATTGTGATTACTGAAGATGGTACAAAATCCCCTAATAATTGGGCGCTAGACAACGATACCAGCGGTGAAATTGATACTAGCAATGTCGTTCGTTCTGCAAAAGATTCTGGTGCTTCCACGATCAAATTCTTTAGTGGCAATCCAGCTAGTTCCTCTAGTATTGATAAAACTGGAACAACGGTAGACACTGATGTCACTAAGTATACGAATACTGTCACCGATCCGCTTGCACCGGGTATTCAAAGAACATTTACCTTCCAACGCAAGGTTAACTAATATGGAGCCACATTAATATTGCTCCCTTAGAGTAGTACGTTAGCGAAGCGTCTCACTTCACTAGTTATCACCACTGGATGAAGACGCTCTTACTACGAATTTACTATCCAAGACAGAGAACTTTAAGTAAGTTATTTGAGGTAATTCATATGAAGCGATTTTCTATTGCAGGTTTAGGCGCGATTGCATTAATTGCAGGTGCAACATTTAGCACCAAGATTCCTGTAGTTGCAAATATATTTGAAAATGGGGTTGCTATTGCCCAAGATGCAAAGAAAGGACAAGTACAGCTACAGTTAGAAGCTGAAAAAAAAGTTGTTCAAAATGCTCAAGGCAAGCAAAAAGTCGCTTGGCAACCCCTCAAAGGTAAAGTGATGGTGCAGCCGGGAGATGTACTACGTTATTCTGTAACTGGCGCAAACAATGGCGATAAAGCTATTAAAAATCTCACTATTAATCAACCCGTTCCTAGAGGAATGGTTTACGTAGTCAATTCTACAACTGTAAATGCGAATTCTGGCGCAGAAATTACCTATAGCATTAACGGTGGTAAGACTTTTGTAAAAAATCCCACCGTCCAAGTTAAATTAGCTAACGGTGATGTCGAAACTCGTCCCGCACCCGATACTGCTTATACTCATATCCGTTGGAACTTTGGTAAATCTGTTGCAGCTTCTTCAGCAGTTAAAGGAACTTATCAAATGAAAGTACGTTAGTACAGCAGGGCGAAATATTCAAGAATATAGAAGTCTTGAAAGTAGTTAATAAATACAAAATGCTATTTCTCAAGGCTTCTTTTTGTAGAGTATATCGATTAAATAATTCTGAAATAATATACTTTAAATTTTTATTTAAATTAATGCAAATAGATAAGGTGTGTTACTAATTAAGTCATAAATATAAAATATCTATTTAATTAGAAGATAATGAAAAATTAATTTCAAAATAAATAATTTCCCAACATTGAAGAAACAAACAAGTGTGATGTTTCATAGGAGAAAAGTTCAGTGGGTCGTAAAAAAGAACGATATCAAATTAAATATTATACTAATTGGTTAAAACAATTAACGGCAGCTGTTATTGCCGGAAGTGTATTTCACACTATATCTGCTTTCGCGCAAGTAACAACGAAATCTGGTATCGAACTTATAAACCAAGCTAGCTATACTTATACAGATCCAAACGGAAGTAAATCATCTGGTATTTCCAATCAAGTTGGAGCTACACCAAATACAACTACAATAAAAAACCCTTTAATTGACCCTTTTGGACAAATTTTGGGTTGTGATGGAGAGGAATTAGACGATTATACGGGCTTCACTGTTAGTTTATTTGAACCCGATCCAAATGACCCCACGGGTACGGAAGTGGGACAATTGATTGAGCTAACCCCAACCGATGATATTGCTAATAATAATATTCCTCAAGGTATAGCGCCGAATATAACAAACGTTAATAATTATTCAGTCACAAATACAGAAATTAACGGCAATAAAGGTATTTACAACTTCTTATTTGATACTGGTAGAGGTCAAACTGATGTAGGTAAGACTTATATCCTTGTTGTAAATCCTCCGCAGAATTCTAACTTCCCCGAACGAAGAGTAAGGTTAGAAATTCAAAGCGTGATTGAAGGTGATAATGGTGCAAATATTCTTACCTATATTGCCACAGCTTTAGATGGTCAGCCAATTACTGCTAGAGGTGCCAGTGCTACTCAAATTTCCCCGACTCAGATTTCCGAACAAGTTGTAGTTGTCAACGATGCGGAAAGAGTGGGATTAAGTTTAGCGCTGCGCTTCGATCTAAATTTATGTTCTTCCGAGCAAATCAAAATTACTAAAACAGGCGATCGCGCTACTGCTGAACCTGGTGAAACGGCTGTTTATCGTCTGTCGTTAAGAAATACTGGCGATACTGGCTTAGATAATATAGTTGCTACCGATCAATTCCCGATCGGATTCAAATTCTTACCAGAATCAGTTCGCGGCGAACTTGCTGGGGAACCAGTTACGGTAACTACTGAAACTAATGGTTCGACTGTAACTTTCCGTACTGTTGCAAATATCCCAGTTGATGGAGTGCTTAATATTGCTTACGCTGCAAAATTAACTCCCGATGCGGTGCGGGGTTCCGGTCGTAACTCGGCTACTGTTGACGCTCAAAGAGACGATAACGACTTTGCTGTCAAAGATGGGCCAGCTACACATTTACTAAGAGTTAGACCGGGTATTACATCCGATTGCGGTACTATTATCGGTCGCGTATTTGTAGATAAAAACTTTGACGGGGAACAGCAAGCAGGTGAACCTGGGGTACCAAATGCGGTAATTTACCTAGAAAATGGCAACCGTATAAGTACTGACCCAGATGGGTTGTATTCAGTCAAAAATGTGCTGCCCGGTAAACATACAGGCGTTCTGGATTTATATAGTTTACCCGATTATACTTTGGCTCCCAACATCAAATTTAAAGAACGTAACAGCCAATCACGGCTAGTAAATTTAGAACCCGGTGGAATGGTGAGAATGAACTTCGCAGTCACTCCGAGTTTTGGGGAGGAGACAAAGAAATGAAACGACAATTAAATCATACCAATATTTTCAATTTTAAATTAATAAGTGCGATCGCCGGAACTATGAGTGTGGTATTTTACCCACTTGTAGCAAGTGCCGATACCTATAAGCCAATTGACGAAGAAAATCAGCTTTGGAAATCTACAAAAGCATCTACGGGAAGTAAAGCGAGCGAAGGTAGCCGAAAATCCAATCGTTCCCAAAAGCTTGTAGAAGCGCTTGCAGCAATAAGCAATAACAAAAATAAAAATTTAATTGCTTTAAATGAGCTTGAAGATACAAATACAAATTTACCTGCTAGCGTACAAAAGTTAATAGACGAGCGGAATAATGCAGCAGAATATATATTAACTGCTTTAAAAACTGAAGATAAAAATACAAATGTACCTGCTAGTTTACAGAAATTAGTAGATGAGCGAAATAATGCAGCGGCAAATACATTAGTTGCCTTAAAGCCAAGAAAAATCATCTATCCTCAATTATCTTTAGGACAAAAAACCACACCAATAAGCAACGAGGTAATTGATTCACAACCAGAATTGATTGCTTTAGAGCCATTTATCAGCGAGGAAAAACTGCTAGAAGAAAGCAGTAATTTAAAAAATACTGTAATTGAATCTAAAGAGATAAAAATTGAACGGGCACAATACATTCCATCTTTACAAAACCAATTGTTGCCAATAGATGCTGATACACAATCATCTTATGATACTTATTTACTGACTTTAAAACCTTTTCTTGAAGCTGAAAAGTTAGCACAAGTCGCAACTCCAGATACATCAGAAGAGCAAGCAATTGATTCTACCTTAGTTGCAGTTAATGTATTTGAGTCAATATCCAATAATCAAACACCTAAAACTATTCCTACTTTAGTTGCTAAAAATTGGACGGCAGATAATTTCAAAAGTGAAACCTACGGTTTTTCGTCGTTGGTTGCCATACTGCCTTCAATAACAGATAATTCGGATGATAATTCATCTGAGGTAAAGCTAGCAGCAAGGTATAGCTCATTTAATTCTGGAGATAATCGCAATCAAGAATTAAATAATACTAATCTTTTAGCATCTTATTCTAAATCTCCCTTTGCTTTACCCAATCCTGAAGGTTTAAATCCTTCTTTTTCACCACTTTCGATTCCTTATCTTTCTCAATTTCCTACAGGTACGCCAAATTCTTCAACGGTAAGAATTCTTTCACCGATACCGGATGCTGTGATAGATGTGCCTGCAACTCCAATTATCGTGCAGTTTCCGGTAGGAAATGAGGTAGAATTACGAGTTAATGGCGAATTATCCGATCGCTATTTAATTGGACGAACTGAAACCGATTCGGAAACTGACTTAGTAACGCAGACATGGTATGGTGTCTCTCTACAAAATGGAGAGAACATGATTTCTGCTCAGGTTATTGGTTCTAAAGAAGCTCCCGCGACTGTGAAAGTAATGGTTAGGGGTGGAGCGGATAAACTAAAAGTAGATACCGTAGAAGCACGGATTCCCGCTGACGGAATTTCTACAGCGACTATCAAAGGTACGTTACTCGATAAAAATGGCAATCGTTCCAATCACGATGCAGTTGTTACTCTCGCAACTACAGCAGGGGAATTTGTCGAACCCGATTTTAAACCGGGACAACCGGGATTCCAGGTACAAGCAAAAGCGGGACAATTTACCGCTACTCTCAAATCCGGTTTAGATGCCAAAACTGTCCGAATTAAAGCGAAAACTGGGAAGTTAGAAGCTTTTACTCAACTGCAATTCCAAACTGCCTTACGTCCAAGTTTAATAACTGGTGTGATTGATTTTCGTTTGGGTGCTAGAGGTACAGATTTCTATAGTAGGTTTAAAGATTTCCTTCCTGAAGACGAAGATAACGGTACCGAAGTAAAATTTCGTTCGGCTGTCTTTGCCACTGGTGCAATTGGGGAATGGTTGGTAACTGGTGCTTATGATAGCAGTCGCTCTTTAAATGAAGATTGTAATTGCGATAATCGGTTATTTGGAAGTTATCAATTTAGCGAGCAAAATTATCCCGTTTACGGTGATAGTTCTTCAGTAAATCAAACTACTCCATCTACCGACAGCGTGTATTTACGGTTGGAGCGTTCGTCTCGCACTCCAGGAGCAGATCCCGATTATGCAATGTGGGGTGATTACAACACTGAAGAATTTTCTCGTTCTTCTCAACAGTTTACTTCCCTAACTCGTCAGCTACATGGTTTTAAAGCTAATTACAACATTGGAAATCTTCAAGCTACGGCTTTCTACGGAAACAATATTGAAGGTTTTCAACGGGATATTATTCCTCCCGACGGAACCAGCGGTTTTTACTTCCTTTCTCGTAGATTAACCGTACCCGGTAGTGAAAGCGTCTTTATCGAATTAGAAGAACTAAATCGCCCCGGTACCGTATTGCAGCGTCAACGGTTGAGTCGCGGAGCGGATTATGAGATTGATTACGATAGAGGCACAGTTTTATTCCGCGAACCTGTTTTACGCACTGACGTAAATGAATTTGGTGAAGTGTTGGTAAGACGCATTGTTGTTACCTATCAATACGAAGGAGAAGCAGGAAACGATACCGATATTTACGCGGGAAGATTGCAATATAACTTTTCTCAGGGGGCAGAAAAAGATAGCTGGTTGGCTACAACTTATCTCCAAGAAAATCAAGGCGATCGCGATTTTGAATTGTACGGTGCGGATGCTCAGTTTTCTTTTGGTAAGGTAGGTAAAATCATTGCCGAATTCGCTCGCAGTCGCAACGATTCCAACGAGATGGGAATGGTGGAAGGTGAGGCAGTGAGAGCGGAAGCGGAAGCGGAATTTATTAAGGGTTTACGCGCTCGCGCTTATTACCGTTTCGCGGATACCGGATTTGCGAATAATGCTACCATCAGCTTTGTACCCGGACAAACTCGTTACGGGGCACAGATTAACGGAAGAGTCACCAATACTACTAATTTACGCTTTCAATACGACCATGAAGACAACTTTGGTGTTGCACCTCAACGGATAGATACTTTTGAAGAGTTCTTTTCACCTTTGAGAGCAACGCTTCCTGGTAATCAAGTTGATAATTCTTTAACTACAATTTCTGCGGGTGTCGTACAGCGAATTGGTAAAGCTAATTTAGCTGTAGACTGGATTAAACGGGAAAGAGAAGATAGAATAACGCCGGAAACTTTAAGTAGAGATTCGAGTCAATTACGCTCTCGTCTTAATGTTCCTATTGCCAAAAAACTTTCTTTCTTAGCACAAAACGAAACCACGATATCCGACAATGCAGACGCAGTTTTCCCAGATAGAACTATTGTCGGGTTGAATTGGCAAGCAATTCCAGGAATTAACCTTTCGCTAACGCAACAGTTTTACACTCGCGGACAATTTGACGGTAATTCGATCACCAGCTTTAACGTTAACGGCGAACATAAATTTGGTGAAGATACTTCAGTTACCGGACGTTTTTCTGTATTGGGTGGTGCTGACAGAGTTACTACTCAAGGTGCTTTGGGTTTAAAACAAGGTGTAACTATAGCTCCTGGATTGCGGTTGAATTTAGCTTACGAACACGTATTTGGCGACTTCTTTGGTATTAACGGTTCCGGGGTACAATTCGCACAACCCTTTGCGATCAATCAAAGTACTGCGGCTTTGGGATTTGCAGACAGCGATAGCTACAGCGTCGGCTTGGAATACACTGATAATCCCGACTTCAAAGCCAGCGCTCGTTTTGAACGCAGAAGTTCTTCAAGTGGAAACAATACCGTAATTTCCGCAGGTGCTACGGGTAAAATTTCATCTTCTTTGACCGCTTTAGCACGCTATCAACAAGCGGGTTCGAGCAATCAAACTTTACAAGCATTAGGAGACACGGCAAATTTAAGAGTCGGTTTAGCATATCGCAATCCTAAAAACGATAAATTGAACGCTTTAATGCGTTACGAATATCGTAAAAATCCCTCAACGATTCCCGAAAGTATTTTATTCGGAAGTGGCTCCGGTGCCCAAGACCATACTTTTGCCATAGAAACCATTTACGCTCCGAATTGGCAGTGGGAATTTTACGGTAAATACGCTTTACGCAACAGCACTACTTATTTAGCTAACGATTTTTCGTCTAGTAATAGCACCAATTTAGGACAGTTACGAGCTACTTATCGTTTGGGATACAGTTGGGATTTAGTTGGTGAAGCAAGAGTAATTACTCAATCTGACTATACGGAAACGGGTTTTGTTGTTGAAGCAGGTTATTATTTAACTCCTAATTTAAGAGTAGCTGGGGGTTACGCTTTCGGGGATATAGACGATCGCGATTTTGACGGAAGTCGTTCCGCTAGCGGGCCATATTTGGGCGTGACGATGAAACTTAATCAGCTATTTAGCGGCTTTGGTTTACAAAAGAGAGTACCTCGTCAAAAAATAGAAGCGCGACAAGCTTTGTTGAATAAGCTTAGGGTGCAGTCAAAGAAAGACCTAACCCCCCAACCCCCTTCCCTACAAGGGAATGGGGAGAGTTTAAAGCCTCTCTCCTTGAAAGAAGACCTAACCCCCCAGCCCCCTTCCCTGCAAGGGAATGGGGAGAATTTGAAGCCTCTCTCCTTGAAAGAAAACCTAACCCCCCAGCCCCCTTCCCTGCAAGGGAATGGGGAGAATTTGAAGCCTCTCTCCTTGCAGGAGAGAGGTTTGGAGAGAGGTCTTTCAGAAGCTAAGAAAAATCCTTTGGAAACACTAATCGAAAATATCAAACAGTCAAATAAACCCAAAAAAGTAGAAAAAACGCTGTTGCAAAGACTGATGACAGAGCAAGGGAGATGAAAGAAGATATATGAAGCTAAATATACATTTACTTTATTATCTCTCGTCCCCCTTATTTCTTCTGGGGCAGGGTTTTCGCTCTACTGTCTTCAGTAAAATAACGGCAACTACTATGTATAAAAATAATAGAAAAAACCCTTTTGACAAATTAAATCTAGCGAAGCGTTTATTAACAAGCCTACCAGTTTTATTGCTGACGGCTCCAAATATCGCTTTCGCTCAACAGAATACAGCTTTAAGTTTGAGTGTAACAGTCAACAGCAACCAAGATGGAGTAATTCAGGCTGATGGTAATCTGACGTTAAGAGAAGCAATTGCTATTGTTAACGGTAATCTATCTTTAGAACAACTTAGCGCTGCGGAAAAATCTTTAGTCTCATCTACAGGTAATCAAGCTGAAATTAAATTTAATCTTCTTCCGGCACAAACTAAAATTACTCTAGAAAGCGTTCTCCCTCCCTTAACAACTCCTGGATTAATCGTTGACGGAACTTCTCAACCGGGTTACGACGCTAATAAATCGGCAACCGCAGAAATTGAGATTCCCATTCCGGTTGTGGAAATAACTTCTGCTGCCGACAAAGAAGTATTTCGCGGTTTAACTGTAGCTGCCGATGATATTACAATTCAAGGATTGAGTATATACGGTTTTACGTCTAAACATCGCGATACAGCTAGTTTGCCTCCAGGAGATATTGTTGTTGTAGATTCCAATATGTCGCAGATCCCCCCAACCCCCCTTGAAAAGGGGGGCAATTCAACCCCTTTTTTAAGGGGATCTCAACCTCCGAAAAATGTCACCGTTGAAAATAATTGGTTGGGTATTACCTCGGAAGAACAAGTTCCTGAAAAAACTTCGGCTTTTGGGGTTTCGGTATTTAATGCAACTAGTACAAATATTAGCCGTAACTTGATTGCTAACCATGAAGGTAGCGGGATTATTACCGGAAAGTTAGCCGAAAATACCCAGGTAGAACAAAATATCATTGTTGGTAACGGTATTGCTGGGGTTCCCGATGCGATTAGATTAGAAGGACAAATTGATAATTCTCAAGTTACCTCAAACCTAATTTGTGCTAACGATGGTAGCGGCGTGTACTTGTTTAAGCCAGAAGGCTCAGTACAAATACAGTCTAACAACATTAAATATAATGGTAGACGCTTACGACGTGCGGGTGTTTATTTGATGGGTAATAATCATCAGGTACTTAATAACCAAATTACCAATCAACCCGGTACTGGAGTTGCGATTACAGCCTATCCCGACAGCAAAGGAAACATTGTTAGAAATAACAGCTTTGCCAATATTGAAGGATTGAGCATCGACCTCAACTATAGAAATACCGCCAGCGTCCGCGATTTCCAGCGAGGAGACGGCCCCAACCCACCCCGAAACTCTGGAAATCGTCGTTTAGATAGCGCTAACGGTGCCATCAACGCACCAGAATTTCTCAGTTCCGAATTTATTGTTATTGACGGTAAAGTAAATATCGATGGTAAAGCCGACCCCGGTAGCGAAATTGACATTTACAAAGTTGTTCCATCCAGCAAACAGCAAATCGATTTATACCCAGCTTATTCAGCATTAGGGCAAGTAATAGGCAGAGTTCAAACAGACGAAAAAGGTAGATTCAAAGCCACCTTTACAGATTTGCAACCAGGAGAAATGATAAGCGCGATCGCCACTTTGTCAAAATACGGAACCTCCGAACCAGCAGCGAATTCCATGATTAAATCTGTTGGTAATTCTCAATTATTCCAAAATCCCCAACCTTTAAACGAAATTCCAAACTGTACAACTCGTCCGGTTACACCACCACCAGTAATTCCAGAACCAACACCAGAACCAATTCGTTTGAGCGTACCTAGAAATGTTCACTTTGCATTAGATAAAGACTTTATCAGTTCCAAGAGTGGAGAAATTCTAGATAAAATCGCTGTGGTAATGGAGCAATATCCCAACATAGTTATCGAACTACAGGGACATACCGACTCTCGCGCTAGCAATGCTTATAACCAAGATTTGGCGAAACGACGGGCTACAAATGCGAGAAATTACTTAGTTAAAAAAGGTATCGCATCGGAAAGAATGATTATTCGTTCCTTTGGTGAAAGGAAATTAAGAACAGAAGAAAACAATCGTGTTGATTACGCACGCAACCGTCGAGTTGAAGTGTTGTTCTTTGATGTTAGGGGAATTGATATCGAATTTGAAAATCAGGAAGGAGATTTGCAGATAGAACGGTAATTCCATAACCCAAAGCCACAACTGATGTAGAGACGTAGCACTGCTACGTCTCCCGGCAACTGCACAACACACAAATAACCCCAGTACCTAAAATACAACCCAAAACCCCGCCCTTTTAACTACAACCACATATACAGAGACGTTGCAGTGCAACGTCTCTACACCAATATTGAAAACAACTGATTATGACGCAACCAAAATTCAAAGGTAAATACCGAATCGAATCTACCCGTTTACCAGATCGTGATTATGCAGCAAATGGTTGGTATTTTGTCACAATTTGTACCAAGGATTGTATTTATCATTTGAGTAACAGTGTTGTTTCAGGGAAAGTACAGCTAACACCGATTGGTGAAATTGCCCAACAGTATTTTATAGATATTCCCAAATATTCTAAACATACCTATGTAGATGCATATGTAATTATGCCCAATCACCTCCACGGAATTGTAGTTATCGATAAACCCAGCGATATTGCGCGTGCGCGTCATAAACAAATAAAAGCGGACATAACAGAAAGTGAATTTATGTCCCAGATATCGCCGAAAGCAGGTTCCTTAAGTACTATTATCCGTTCTTATAAATCCGCCGTTACCCGTTGGTGTCGTCGTAATCAACACGAATATTTTGCATGGCAAGAAAGATTTTATGAAAGCATCATCCGTGCAGATGATTCCATAGACAGAATTCGTCAATACATCATTAATAACCCCGCTAAATGGGAAGAAAACAAAAACAACGCCCCAGATTTATGGATGTAACCCACAACTGATGTAGAGACGTAGCAGTGCTACGTCTCCCAGCAATCGGAAAACACACTAATAACCCCAGCAACTGCGAAACACACAGAAAACCCCAATCGATAGATGCTAGTTACAACCATATATACGGAGACGTTGCAGTGCAACGTCTCTACACCAATCCCCCGATATAACCTGAAAATCCGCAAAAGCATAGTATTTTCACGTATTAATAATTATTCCAAATAGTAATTATACGGAAGTCAAAAACCGGAGATAAAAGTTTTAATGCCAGTGTATAAGTAATTTTAAATCATCTTTATATTTATATCGTTCAAAGAAAATAGTAAAAATTATTACCTATAGTATGAAATCTTTATTTAATTATCTAAGGGAAATATCTACAGCGCGATCGGCGAAAGGGAAGATAAAACATAAATCGCTTGCTAGCCTTGCGCTTATATTCTGCACTTGGGGTTACATGATTGTACCAGCGCAAGCGGAAGGTTCAAGAGAATTAGTTAAAAATGGTGGAGATAGACCTTATACGGAATGGTCTGACAGAGAATCAGCAGCTATTAAGCGGAAAACGCGGCTAAAAGTTTTTGTTAAGAGCGGAGAGACTATAAACCTTGGCTCTAGCGTAAATAATAGTCCGAAGAATCAAGATATTATCTTACGCACTCCTTCAGGTACTGAATTAACTTTTGATGTTAAAACATCTGGTGAAGGATTTATTGATACCGTAGCCAAAGAATCCGCCGGACCTTTACCCAATATTAACGGCTATAATCCCTATAAATTTACAGCTACAGAAACAGGAATTTATGAGGTCGAATTTCGTTCTCAAAATGCTAATGGTGGAGATCCGCCACCATTAAATGTAAGTCAGCCTTTTATTACTAACCAAAGAATGACTGTAGCTGCTTGGGATATTACAGTTCGAGATAGTAGCGGAAATCCTAAGAATGGTCGAGTGTTTACCAACTATGTAGCGATGAATATGGGGGGTAGTAACCGACAACTTAATTCGAAATTCTTTATTCAAACAAAAGACGGCTTCTTGTATCGAACTGCAATGAATGGAGTAGATCCCTATGGCTTTATTTTCTTTGGTAACAGTAGGGGATTTATTGACTTAACGAACAACAGTACTTTGTATAGTTCTGCGAAAGCAGATGAAAATACATTAGACCCCTTTCAAGGAAACGTTAAAGTACAGCGTCCGGATGTTCCCGATACTCCAACCGATATCACTCATTTAACATTCTTTAATTCTCCCGATCCAGAGACTTTAGATGAATTAGGGATTCCACGTACACCAGCAATACCTGCAACACCAACTAATTTTAAATTTACTGGTGGAACTGGTGGAAGCGGAAACCAAACTTTTATTGGAGTTGGAGGGAATTTTAGTTTTGATTCTACAAGTGCGGGTAGCTATGAAATAATTATTGACACCGATGAAAACGGTATATTTGACCCAAGTAAAGATAGAGTTTTACAGAATATAGCTACTGCCGGTAGTAATGTCGTATCTTGGGATGGTCAAGATGCTGATGGTAACAACTTAGGTCCTCGCACTAACAACAACCCCTACAATACCAGAATTAGATTGCGGACTGGAGAATATCACTTTCCTATGTTGGATGCAGAGAATAATTCCAATGGGTTTGTAATTGAAATGCTTAATGCACCTACTGCATTTCCCAGTGGATTTGACAAATTTACTGTGTACTACAATGATGACAATTACACAACTAGTAACGGTAAAAATGTAGACTTGAGTGGTAGTGGTGCAACTAATCCCCGTAATGCTGCGACTGGAACTAATAGTTCTACTGGAGCGCATAAATTTAGCAATAATTACGGCGATTTTAAGGGAATTGATACTTGGTCTTACTTCCCTAGTCAAGCAACATTCGCCAATTTGATTATCACCAACAATAAATCAGCAAATGTACGGGGTACAAAATCGGTACAGTTCCTTGAAGACAAAGATAGTAGCGGTACGGTGACTGTGGGAGATAGAGTTGAATACACCATTACTTACACCAACAATGCTCCTGAAGCTACCACAGACGCAAATAACTTTATTATTGAAGACACGTTACCGTCGCAATTAACTTACAATTCATCTCAAATCGTCTCACAAACAACTGGTAACGATATTCAACTGAATACAAGCTATAACGGTTCTGGTGCATTGACTAATTCCAGCACATTGCGAATCGATGATGAAATTGTTATCAAAATTACCGCCACAATTAATAATGATAATAATGAAAACCCAATTAGCAACCAAGCGAATGCAACTTTCAATACACCCGACAACCCCGCAACTACTGGAACCGCGTTAACAGATGCAGATTCTGCGGGAGTCACGCAGGAAAATCCACCAAGCGAAGGTAATGCTTTCAAACAAATAGCCGATGATGGGCAAAATACCGGAAATGACCCTTCCAACACAGCAGATGACGAACCAACTATTATTACTGTAGAGAAAGTTATAGTAAGTAGTCCTCCAAAGGTACTATTAATCAAACGCATCACGGCATTAAATCAAACTCTTTATACTAATTTTGTAGATGGAGTAGACAATGGCGATCCACAATCATCTAACTATGTCCCTACACCCAAAGATACTGACGATAACAATCCTAACTGGATATCTAATTTTCTTCTAGGTGAAATCGCTGGTGTTAAAGTCCAACCCAATGATGAATTAGAATACACCATTTACTATCTCTCAGCAGGTGACACCCCAGCAAAGAACGTACTGTTTTGCGATCGCGTTCCTCAAAATGTTTCTTTCATTCCCAACAGCTTTAATAATCAACCAAATAAAGCGACGGGAGGATTACAAAGCGCCGATAGAGGTATTCTGTGGTTGAAAGACGGTAATACAGAATCTTTAACTAATGCTCAAGATGGGGATTTCGCGCAATACTTCCCCCCTAGTATTGAACCTTCTACCGTTTATCCCAACATTAAATGTGACGGTACAAATACTAACGGTGCGGTTGTCGTAAATCTGGGTAACTTACCTAATGCTACTGCTTCGGGTGAGCCTAATACTTCTTACGGTTTCATTAAATTTAGGGGACGAGTTAAGTAATTCCAAGCGCTAAAATCCCCCCAACCCACGCCACTTCCTACAACGGAGCGCCACTTCTCTCGTACTGCGGGAGACAACCCACGAGAGTGGCTTGGAAACCCGCGCAACGGAGTGGCTCCCCTTATCAAAGGGGGCTTTATAATTTTTCAATTTCATCAAGATTTAACCCCGTAGTCTCCACAATCAAATTATTCTCAATACCTCTGGCTTTCATAGCTTTGGCAATTTCAATTTTTGCTTCCTTCATTCCTTCTTTCTTCCCTTCTTTCCTTCCTCGTAATTCACCCGTGACTTCCGCACTTTCTATAATACTAATTTCATATCTTCTATCTTCCAGATATTTTTGATATGCAGCTTTTTCCGCTTGGGATAAATTCTCAACTCTTAAATTATCTTTTGCTTGTGCCAATCCTTGGGCTTGAAATTCGTCTTTGATCTCGCTATTTTTCAAAAAATATATCCATTCGTCTAAACTGTCTTTCGCTACGTCGTTAAAATTATTGACTCTTAAAACGTAGTATTCCGGAAATATTTCATATACTTCTTCAATCTTAAATACTTCCTTTTGCAAATCTGAAGGTTCTAACTTATCGTTAACATGAATTCCATAGAAATCTACTTTTCCTTTATAAATATAATCTCTTCCTTGCCCTAATGAGAAGTAAACAATATTAATTGAATAAACTTTTTTAACTTTACCGTAAGCTTCCCCTTTACCAAGGTATTCGCTAATTAATGTCGATACACCATACAGCATCCGGTGGAAGTAATCATTTTCGGCGCTGTTTTGAACCTCAATTAATAGCAATTCATCTTGAGTATTTTTAGCTAAAATATCAACTCTATTTAATTTATTTTCTTCCGTGAGTCGATTGCTTTCGCTTTCTAAAATCGAATCTATTTTGATATCTTCTTTTAATAACTCGCTGAGAAATCCTTCTAAAACAACGTAATTGGCTTTATCCCGCAATAGCTTTTTGATTGCCCAGTCGAAGCGGATATGTGTTCCTGCCATGATAATTTTTGTGACTAAAGCAGAATGTTATTTTAGGTATTATTTTACAACAAAAACGCTGTTTAAAATCTACAATTTTTCAATCTCATCAAAATTTAAACCCGTAGCTTCAACAATCAAATTAATTTCAATACCTCCGGCTTTCAAAGATTTAGCTATTTCTATTTTAGCTTCTTTCCTTCCTCGTAATTCTCCTGTGACTTCCGCACTTTCAATAATACTAATTTCATATCTTCTATCTTCCAGATATTTTTGATATGCAGCTTTTTCCGCTTGGGATAAATTCTCAACTCTTAAATTATCTTTTGCTTGTGCCAATCCTTGGGCTTGAAATTCGTCTTTGATCTCGCTATTTTTCAAAAAATATATCCATTCGTCTAAACTGTCTTTCGCTACGTCGTTAAAATTATTGACTCTTAAAACGTAGTATTCCGGAAATATTTCATATACTTCTTCAATCTTAAATACTTCCTTTTGCAAATCTGAAGGTTCTAACTTATCGTTAACATGAATTCCATAGAAATCTACTTTTCCTTTATAAATATAATCTCTTCCTTGCCCTAATGAGAAGTAAACAATATTAATTGAATAAACTTTTTTAACTTTACCGTAAGCTTCCCCTTTACCAAGGTATTCGCTAATTAATGTCGATACACCATACAGCATCCGGTGGAAGTAATCATTTTCGGCGCTGTTTTGAACCTCAATTAATAGCAATTCATCTTGAGTATTTTTAGCTAAAATATCAACTCTATTTAATTTATTTTCTTCCGTGAGTCGATTGCTTTCGCTTTCTAAAATCGAATCTATTTTGATATCTTCTTTTAATAACTCGCTGAGAAATCCTTCTAAAACAACGTAATTGGCTTTATCCCGCAATAGCTTTTTGATTGCCCAGTCGAAGCGGATATGTGTTCCTGCCATGATAATTTTTGTGACTAAAGCAGAATGTTATTTCAAGTTTAGTTTAATTTTAGGACAAAGGTTCGTAGTAGCGCTTCAGCGCCTCTTATCGGATGCGCTAAAGCGCAACTACGAGCCATGATTACCCGCCGCTAACGGGTGGAATTAATACAACTTCATCGCCGTCATGTAAAAGAGTATCTGGTTCGACAAAGTTTAAATTTACGCCAAATCTTGTTACATCTCGCCATTTTTCGAGTTCGGGATTTTCTTCGATTAAATATTCTCTTACTTGCAATACTGGCGTATTTTCGGGAAATTCCAGCGTTAATTCTGGTTCCTCGTATGCTTCTTGATAAGCTGCGAATAACTTAACGGTAATTTTTATTGAGTTAGACATGGGGAATTGGGAATTGGGGATTGGGCATGGGGTATTGTCTCCTCAATTATTATTATTGTTGAAAAAGGGAAAAATATTTCATTCTTAAGATAGTGTGTTATTTCCAAAGCATCTTCTAAGCTGATAAGCGAGCGTTACATAGGAAAAAGTTAAGAATATGAGCGAAGATAAAGCTAAAAATCAAGCTGACAAAAATAATCCTCAAGAAGAAGCACCAGAATTAAGCCCGGAATTACTTGATAGAATCAAAAACCCCGCATCAATTGACAGCACAATCCGCAATCAATCCCCCGAAGAATTAAAAGGCAATCCCGCAGTATCACCCGAAATGCTCGACGATAGGTGATTAAAGGTCAAAGTTAGGAATTAGGAGTTAGGAGTTGCAAGTAGTAAATTAATAATTCTTCTCCTTGTCTCCTTGTCCCCTTGTCTCCCCATCCCCCCATCTCCCCACACATTCCATGTTCCCCATCATCTACTCGGACGAATTTCTCGAACACCTTACCGGAAGAGGACATCCGGAAAAGCCGGAGCGTTTAAGTGCTGTTGTTTCGGCTTTGAAGGAAGTTGCTTTTTCCAAACAAATTGAATGGCGATCGCCTACTCCTATTACCAAAAATTCGCCGCTTGCTTTGATTGAGGAAATCCATTCGCCGCGCTATATCCGTAAAGTTCGGGATATTGCTGCTGATGGTGGCGGCTTTTTAGATACTGATACTTGTATTTCCCCACGCAGCTATGATGTGGCGTTGTTGGCGGTGAATGCTTGGCTCGATGGGGTAAATATTGTTCTAGAAACTGGTAAACCTGCTTTTGTATTGGCACGCCCTCCGGGGCACCATGCGGAAATTGATTATGGTATGGGATTCTGCTTGTTTTCTAATGCCGCGATTTCTGCTTTTCATGCTTTGAAAAAACCAGAAGTTAACCGCGTTGCGATTTTAGATTGGGATGTGCATCACGGTAACGGTACTCAAGCAATCGTAGAAAATAATCCGAACATTGCTTATTGTTCGCTGCATCAATATCCCTGTTATCCGGGAACGGGTAAATCTTCAGAACGGGGTATTAATAATAACGTATTAAATTTACCTATTCCTCCCAGTAGCGATATTAGTACTTACCAACCGGCATTCGAGAAAGAAGTATTGCCGTTTTTATCAAACTTTCAGCCAGATTTATTGATAGTAAGCGCTGGTTATGATGCCAACCTCGAAGATCCATTAGCGCGAATGAATTTGCAACCACAAGACTACGGTTTATTTACGCAATATTGCTTAAAAGTCACTTCTAAAATAGTATTCGGTTTAGAAGGTGGTTACGATTTACCAACGCTTTCGGAATCGGTGATAGCAACCGTTGAATCAGTTATCAATTAACAATGAACAGTTATCAGTTCGTTTCTTTCTTGTTCCCAGTCTGCGACTGGGAATACATATTAAGAGGCAGAGCCTAGTACAAGTCGGCGTAAATAAGGCAACCATTAAAAATAGCTGAAAAGCCTAGAAAATCAAACTTCTTACTTCTTACTTCTTACTTCTTACTTCCGCGAAGCGGTACTAGGCTGTTGACTTTGATAAAATTTCCGCGTGCTTCGTTCATACAAGTTTTATGCCGGTAGCAACCATAATCTTTCTCCCTCACCCCGCCCTGAAGGGCACCCCTCTCCCAAGCTTGGGAGAGGGGAAGGGGAGAGGGCATTATCTTGAACACCA